>NZ_CP118574.1:2187500-2500000 GCF_028898845.1 Streptomyces sp. WZ-12
GTCACCGACGGCCCGTTGACCGCCGCAACACCCAACCCCTCATAGCCAGCCAGGACCGTTTCCACCTCGGCAGCGGGGAGGGGCACGGACAACATGCCACCAGCACCCGACAGAGCGGTGATCGCCTGCGAACGGAGGGCAACGACGCGGGCGCCGTCTTCCACGGTGAGCGCACCGGCAACGACTGCAGCCGCAATCTCACCCTGACTGTGACCCACCACCGCAGCCGGCTCCACACCAGCAGCCCGCCACACCTCCGCCAAACACACCATCACCGCCCACAACAACGGCTGAACCACATCAACCCGCTCCAACACCGCCGGATCGGCAGACCGCGCCACCTCCGTCAACGACCAGTCAACGAACGGCACCAACGCCCGCTCACACTCAGCCCAACGAGACGCAAACACCTCCGACGAATCCAACAGACCAGCCGCCATACCAACCCACTGCGAACCCTGACCCGGGAACACCAACACCGCACCCGAACCAGCAACCAAACCGGCCCCCGCCACCACGCCCGCGGCGGGCTCGCCGGCCGCCACCGACCCCACACCCGCCAGCAGCTCATCCCGATCGGCGCCGACCACCACTGCCCGGTGGTCGAACAACGCCCGGGACGACGCCAACGAGAAGGCCACGTCAGCAGGGGCCAACTCCGGGCGCTCCGCGACGAAGTCGCGCAACCGCGACGCCTGCGCCCGAAGCCCCGCCTCGGACTTCCCCGACACCACCCACGCCACCGGACCCACACCCACACCCGACCGGCCAGGATCGACCTCCACAGACTCCACCGGCACCGCCGGCGCCTGCTCCAAGATCACATGGGCGTTGGTGCCGCTCATGCCGAAGGAGGAGATGCCAGCCCGGCGCACCCGTCCCGCTTCGGACTCCGTTGTCGCATCCGGCCACGGGCGGTTCTCCGTCAGCAGTTCCACCGCGCCGGCCGACCAATTCACGTGCGAGGACGGGGAGTCCACATGCAGGGTCTTCGGCAACACTCCATGGCGCATCGCCTGCACCATCTTGATCACGCCGGCCACACCCGCGGCCGCCTGCGTGTGGCCCACGTTGGACTTGATGGAGCCGAGCAGCAGCGGTCGGTCCGCGTCCCGGTCCTGGCCATAGGTCGCAAGCAGCGCCTGGGCCTCGATGGGGTCGCCCAGTTTCGTGCCCGTGCCGTGGGCCTCCACCACGTCCACGTCCGCCGCGGTCAGGCGGGCGTCGGAGAGTGCCTGGAGGATGACGCGTTGCTGGGCGAGGCCGTTGGGGGCCGTGAGGCCGGTGCTGGCGCCGTCCTGGTTGACGGCGGAGCCGCGGAGGACGGCCAGGATCTGGTGGCCGTTGCGGCGGGCGTCGGAGAGGCGTTCCAGGAGGAGCATGCCGACGCCCTCGCCCCAGGCGGTGCCGTCGGCGGCCTCGGCGAACGCCTTGACGCGGCCGTCCGCGGCCAGGCCGTTCTGGCGGGTGAACTCGGCGAAGCCGATGGGGGTGGACATCACGGTCACACCGCCGGCGAGGGCAAGGGCGCACTCGCGCTTCTGGAGTGACTGGGCGGCCAGATGGAGGGAGACCAGCGACGACGAGCAGGCGGTGTCGACGGTCAGGGCGGGGCCTTCGAAGCCGAGGGTGTAGGCGATGCGGCCGGAGAAGACGCTGGCCGAGATGCCGGTGGCGACCAGGCCGCCGAGGTCGTGGTCGGAGCGGTTGAGGGTGCCGACGTAGTCGCGGGTGTTGGAGCCGACGAACACGCCGGTGCGGCTGCCGTGGAGGGTGCCTGGGTCGATGCCGGCGGCCTCCAGGACCTCCCAGGAGGTCTCCAGGAGGAGGCGCTGCTGGGGGTCCATGGCCAGCGCCTCGCGGGGGGAGATCCCGAAGAACGCGGGGTCGAAGTCGCCGGCGTCGTGCAGGAATCCGCCCTGGTCGGTGGCGAAACCGGTGGCGGATGCGGGGCCGTCCTCGGCCGCGCCGTCCGGGGTTTGCCAGCCTCGGTCGACCGGGAACGCCGACATCGCGTCCCGGCCGTCCCGTACCAGTCGCCACAGGTCGTCGGGGTTGTTGACGCCGCCGGGGTACCGGCAGCTCATCGCGACGATGGCGATGTCCTCCCGGGTCTCCCCCTCGGTGGTCTCCAGTTCCGCCAGGCGGTTCTTTGCCTGTCGGAGCTCGGCCGTCACCCACTTGAGGTGGTCCAGAAGCTTCTGCTCACGCGCCACAGCGATACCCCCATGTTCAAGCTGCCGACCACCCGGGTCCGGCCTGGTCAAGACTTTCCGAATTCCTCGTGGATGAGGTCGAACAGCTCATCGGCGGTGGCCGATGCCAAGTCGCGGTGCGCGTCCGCGCCGTCCGCGGGTGCTTCAGGTTGCTTCCACTTCGCCATCAGGCCCTGGAGCCGCAGGTTGATGCGGGTCCGTGCCAGTTCGTCGTCGGGTAGATCGGCCAGGCCGGACTCCAGTCGGTCCAGGTCGGCGAGGAGTTGGTCCACCGCGGCGGTGCCGTCGGTGAGTTCGGCGCACAGGTGGTGGGCCAGGCTGGTCGGCGTGGGGTGGTCGAAGGTGACCGTCGCGGTCAGTGCGACGTCGGTGAGTTCGCCCAGCCGGTTGCGGAGTTGGAGTGAGCCGAGGGAGTCCATGCCCATGTCCAGGAAGCCGCGTCGGACGTCGATCTCGTCGGCGGCGGAGTGGCCCAGGACGGCGGCGGTCTCGGTGCGGACGAGGTCCAGGACGAGGTGTTCCCGTTCGCCGTCCGGGGCGCCGGTGAGGCGTTGGCGGAGTGCGGCGGCGGGGGACGGTTCGGCGTCGGCGCCGTCCGGGTGTCCGGTGGCGGGTGTGCCGGTGGACGTCGTGGTGGTGTCCGGGTTGGTTTCCTGGGCGAGCAGCTCGGCGAGGAGCGGAGCGGGGCGGGCCAGGGTGAACAGCGGGGCGAACACCTGCCAGTCGACATCGGCGACGGTGGTCACGGCCGCGCCCTCGGCGACTGCCTGGGCGAGGGCCTGCACGGCCGGCTCGGAGGCGAGGGTGACCAGTCCGCGCTTGCGCAGTGACGCCTCGGCGGCGGGGTCGGCGACCATGCCGCCGTCTGCCCAGGGGCCCCAGGCCACGGCGGTGGCGGCCAGTCCCCGGGCCCGGCGCTGTTCGGCCAGGGCGTCGAGGTAGGCGTTGGCGGCGGCGTAGGCGCTCTGGCCGCCGCTGCCCCAGGTGCCGGCGACGGAGGAGAAGAGCACGAAGGCGTCCAAGCGCTGGTCACCGAGCAGTTCGTGCAGATGGCGGGCGCCGGCCGCCTTGCCCGCGACGACGTCGGCGAATGCGGCCGGGTCGGTGGCGGCCAGGGCGGTGGTCTGGCTGATGCCGGCCGCGTGCACCACCGCGGTGAGCGGGTGCTCGGTCGGGAGGGCGTCGAGCAGGGTGCGGACGGCCTCCCGGTCGGCGGTGTCGCAGGCGGCGAGGGTGACCTTGGCGCCCAAGTCGGCCAGTTCGGCGCGGAGTTCGGCGGCGCCGGGGCTGGCCTCGCCGCGGCGGCTGGTGAGCACCAGGTGTTCGGCGCCGTTGGCGGCTGCCCAGCGGGCGACGTGTGCGCCCAGTGCGCCGAGCCCGCCGGTGATCAGCACGGTGCCGTGGGGCCGCCAGGGCTCGACGGACGGATCGGGTGCCTGGGGCGCGCGGTGGAGTCGGCGGGCGTAGGTGCCGTGTGGGCGCAGGGCGAGTTGGTCCTCGCCGGTGTCGCCGGTGAGGAGCCGGGTCAGGCCCGCTTCGGTGTGCGCGTCGAGGGTGTGCGGGAGGTCGATGAGGCCGCCCCAGAGTCCGGGGTGTTCGAGGGCGACGACGCGGCCCAGGCCCCAGATCATGGCCTGTTCGGGGTGGGTGACCGCCTCGGGTGCCTGGCCGTCGTCGGTGACCGCCACCGCGCCGCGGGTCAGGCACCACAGGGGTGTGGTGCTGTCGGCCCGGTCGAGGGCGCGGACGAGGGCGGCGGTCAGTGCGGTGCCGTTGGGCAGGTGGGGGTGGGCGGGGTGGGGTGCGTCGTCCAGGGCGAGCAGGGACAGCACGCCGCGCAGGGGTGCCGCTGTGCGCCCGGCCGGTCCGTCGGTGACTGTGGCGGCCCGCAGTCGGTCGGCGAGGAGCGCGACGTCGGTGCCTGCCGGGTCGAGGGCACGGTCCAGGTTGAGGGTCGTGACGGTGGCGCCGTTGCGGGTCAGGGCGGCGGTCAACTCCGCGGCCAGTGCGCGTTGTTGGGCACCCTCCGAGGTCACCAGGAGCCAGCCGCCGTCCAGGGCGGGTGCGGGGGCGTCCTGCGGGGTGTCGGTGAGTGGTGCCCAGCGGGTGCGGTAGCGCCAGCGGTCGACGGTCGATCGGGTGCGTTGGGTGCGGCGCCAGGGGGCGAGGGTGTCGAGGAGGGGGCGGAGTGCCTGGTCGTCGTCGACCCGCAGGGTGCGGGCGAGGTCCTCCAGGTTCTCGTTCTCGACGGCTTCCCAGAAGCGGGACTCGACCGCGTCGGGCGCCAGGGCCGTGCTCTCCGGCCGGGGTGCGATGGCGGCCTCCAGCCAGTAGCGGCGGCGTTGGAAGGCGTAGGTGGGCAGTTCCGCCCGGCGGGGTCGGTAGGGGGCGTACAGGGGGCCCCAGTTGATGGGGGTGCCGGCGGTGTGCAGGGACGCCAGGGCGGTGACGAGGGTCCGGTCGCCGGGGCGTCCGGCGCGTTGGGCGGCCACGACGGTGGTCGGTGCGGCGTGGTCGGCCAGTGCGGTGCCGGCCTGAGCCGCGAGGACCGCGTCGGGGCCGGCCTCGACGAACTGGGTGACGCCGTGTGCGGCGGCGGTGCGGACCGCGTCGGCGAACCGAACGGTCTCGCGGACCTGGCGCACCCAGTACGTGGGCGAGCACAGTTCCTCGGGGGCGGCGGCCCGGCCGGTGCGGGTGGAGATGACCGGGATGCTCGGCTCCCGGTACGTCAACGCCGTTGCCACGGCGGCGAATTCGTCCAGCATGCCGTCCATGTGCGGGGAGTGGAAGGCGTGCGAGACGCGCAGTCGGTTGGTCTTCCGGCCGTGTGCCCGGGCCCAGTCCCGTACGGTCTCGACGGCGTCGGTGTCGCCGGAGACCACGACCGCTTCGGGTCCGTTGACGGCCGCCAGTGTCACCGACTCTCCCAGCAGTGGTGTGATCTCTTCTTCGCGTGCCTGGACGGCGAGCATCGCGCCGCCCTGGGGCAGGGCCTGCATCAGCCGGCCGCGGGCGGCGACCAGTGCGCAGGCGTCCGTCAGCGAGAGCACTCCGGCCACGTGGGCTGCCGCCAGCTCGCCCACGGAGTGGCCGATGAGCACGTCCGGGGCGATCCCGAACGACTCCAGCAGGCGGAACAGTGCCACCTCGACCGCGAACAGCCCGGCCTGGGCGTGGACGGTCTGGTTCAGCTCGTCCTCGTCCTGGCCCCACACCACCTGGCGCAGCGAGCCCGGCAGGCTCTGGTCCAGGCGGTCGCAGACCGCGTCGAACGCCTCCGCGAACGCCGGGAAGTGTTCCCACAGTTCGCGGCCCATGTCTGAATACTGCGAGCCCTGGCCGGAGAACAACACCCCTAGCCTGCCCCTATCACCGACCGCCGTGCCGTGCACGAGAGCGGGCGAGGGCCGACCGGCGGCGAGCGCCTCGACGGCGCGCAGGAGCTCGTCCCGGTCGGCGCCGATCGCCGCGGCCCGGTGGTCGAGTGCGGCGCGGGTGGTGGCCAGGGAGTGGCCGATGTCCGCGGGCGACGACTCGGGGTGGTGGGTGAGGTGGTCGTGGAGGCGTTGTGCCTGGGACCGGAGTGCGGTCTCGGAGGCGGCGGACAGCAGCCAGGGCAGAGTGGTTCGGGGGGTGGGGGCGTCCGCCGCGTTCGCGCCTGGTTGGTCGGCGGGCGGTGCGTCCGGGGCGGTACGGTCGCCCGTCGGCGGTTCCTCCAGGACGACGTGGGCGTTGGTGCCGCTGATGCCGAAGGAGGAGACGCCGGCGCGGCGGGGCCGGCCGGTCGTGGGCCACGGGCGGGCCTCGGTGAGGAGTTCGACCGCTCCGGCCGTCCAATCCACGTGCGAGGACGCCTCGTTGACGTGCAGGGTCTTCGGCAGTGTGGCGTGCCGCATGGCCTGCACCATCTTGATCACTCCGGCGACGCCGGCGGCGGCCTGGGTGTGGCCGATGTTGGACTTGATGGAGCCCAGCAGCAGGGGACGTTCGGCGTCCCGCTCCTGCCCGTAGGTTGCGAGCAGTGCCTGGGCCTCGATCGGGTCGCCCAGTCGGGTTCCGGTGCCGTGCGCCTCCACCGCGTCCACGTCGGTGGTCGACAGGTGGGCGTTCGCCAACGCCTGGCGGATCACGCGCTGTTGGGACGGGCCGTTCGGAGCGGTCAGGCCGTTCGAGGCACCGTCCTGGTTGACCGCCGAGCCCCGTAGCACGGCGAGCACCTGGTGTCCGTTGCGCTGTGCGTCGGAGAGCCGCTCCAGCAGCAGGACGCCGACGCCCTCGCCCCACCCCGTGCCGTCCGCGGTGTCGGCGAACGCCTTGCACCGGCCGTCGGGCGCCAGCCCGTTCTGCCGCGAGAACTCGACGAACACCTCCGGGCTGGCCAGCACGGTGACGCCGCCGGCCAGGGCCAGCGAGCACTCGCCGCCGCGCAGTGCCTGGGCCGCCAGGTGCAGCGCGACCAGCGACGACGAGCAGGCGGTGTCCACCGTGACCGCCGGGCCCTCGAAGCCGAAGGTGTAGGCGATGCGGCCGGAGACGATGCTGCCGGAGTTGCCGGTGCCGACGTAGCCGCCGACGTCGTCGGGGACGGCCTTCAGCCGGGACGCGTAGTCGTGGTACATCAGGCCGGCGAACACGCCGGTGCGGCTGCCGCGCAGGGACGCCGGGTCGATCCCGGCGCGTTCCAGGGCCTCCCAGGAGGTCTGGAGCAGCAGGCGCTGCTGCGGGTCCATCGCGGTGGCCTCGCGCGGCGAGACACCGAAGAACGCGGCGTCGAACTCGGCGGCGTCGTAGACGAACCCGCCCTCACGGGTGTTGCTGCGGCCGGGGTCGTCGGGGCCGGTGCCGAAGAGCCTGGCCAGGTCCCAGTCACGGTCGGTGGGGAAGGTGGAGATGGCGTCGCCGTCGCTGGCGACCAGGTCCCAGAGCTGTTCGGGGCTGGTGACACCGCCGGGGTAGCGGCAGGCCATGGCCACGATCGCGATCGGTTCGGGCGCGTCGCCCGCCGTGCGGTTCGCGGTCGCCGCCACCGGCTCGGCGACGTCGTCCGCGGTGTCGCCGAGGATCTCGCCGCGCAGGTACGCGGCGAGCGCGGCCGGCGTCGGATAGTCGAAGATCAACGTGGCGGGCAGCCGCAACCCGCCGGTGGCCGCGCCGAGTTGGTTGCGCAGCTCGATGGCGGTCAGCGAGTCGAAGCCGAGCTCGCTGAAGAGCCGGCCGGAGCTGACCGCGTCCGCCGAGCCGTGTCCGAGCAGGGTGGCCACATGGGAGCGGACCAGGTCCAGGACGATGCGCTGCTGCTCGGCCTTGCTGCGGCCGGCCAGGCGGCGCCGCAGCTCCGGTGTGCGGTCCCCGCCGGTCCGTGCGGTGCGTCGGACCGGTGTGCTGACCAGCCCGCGCAGCATCGGCGGCAGTCCGGCGGGCGCCGCGGCCCGCTGCCGCAGGCCCGCGAAGTCGAACCGGACGGGCACCTGGAGCGGTGCGGGCCGGGTGAGGGCGGCGTCGAACAGGTCGAGCCCGTCCTGTGCGGACAGGGCGCGGATGGCGGCCCGGGACTTGCGGGCCGTTGCCGCCTGGGCGAGTTGTGCGGTCATGCCGTCGGACTGTTCCCACAGTCCCCAGGCGAGGGAGGTCGCGGGCAGTCCCTGGGCGTGCCGGTGCGCGGCGAGCGCGTCCAGGCTGGCGTTGGCCGCCGCGTAGTTGCCCTGCCCGGAGGCGCCGAGCACGCCGGCGGCCGACGAGAACAGGACGAACGCGTCGATTTCCAGGCCGAGTTCGCGGGTCAGCTCGTGCAGGTGCCAGGCGGCGTCGACCTTCGGGCGCAGCACGGTGCGGATCCGTTCCGGGGTCAGCGACTCGACGATGCCGTCGTCCAGCACGCCGGCCGCGTGGATCACGGCGGTGAGCGGGTGCTCGGCCGGTACCGTCGCCAGCACCTCGCCCAGCGCCGCGCGGTCCGCGACATCGCACTCGACGATCCGCGCCTCGGCGCCGTGCCCGGCCAACTCCGCGACCAGTTCGTGCGTTCCGGGGGCGCGCGTCCCGCTGCGGCTGAGCAGCAGCAGGTGCCGAATCCCGTGCCGGGTGGCCAGGTGCCTGGCGAGCAGCCCGCCGAGGGATCCGGTGCCGCCGGTGATCAGCACGGTGCCGTCGGGGTTCCAGGAGGTGGGGGTGGTGCTGGTGGCCACGGACGTGGTGGGGTCCGCTCCGGCGGTGATGGTACGGCGTAGCCGCGGCACATAGACGGCGTCGCCGCGCAACGCGGCCTGGGATTCGTCACCGGCAAGAACGCCCGCTAGAAGCACGGGAGTTGGCGCCGTACCGCCCGGTTCCCGGTCCACCAGCACGAACCGGCCCGGGTGCTCGGCCTGCGCGGACCGCAGCAGCCCCCACACGCCGGCCTGCGCCGGCACGTCCAACGCGTCGCGCGGCGCCTTGACGGCCACGGCACCGCTGGTGAGCAGGACCAGCCGCGACCCGGCGAGGCGCTCATCGGCCAACCATGCCTGGACCGTGTCGAGCGTCGAGACCAAGACCTCCTCGGTCTCGTCGCCCGCCACGTCGACGAGGACCGCCTCGGGCGCCGGAGCACCCGCGGCGAGGGCGGCACCGAGCGCGGTCACGTCCGCGTACCAGTCACCAATCCCCAACGCGTCCCGGCTCCGATCGGCACCCACCCCGGCCCAATGCCCGGCAGTCGCCGCCCGCGCCAACTCCACGGTCTCCCAGTGCACTTCGAACAGCGCACCGGACTCCCGGGCCGCGCGGAGCTGCTCCGGGGCGACCGCGCGCACCGCGAGGCTCTCGACGGTGGCCACCAGCGCGCCGGTCTCGTCGGCGATCTCCACGGACATGGTGTCGCGCCCCAACGCGGCCAGTCGCACCCGCACCCGGGTCACACCCACCGCATGCACCCGCACGCCCGACCAGGCGAACGGCAGTCGCGGCCCCTCGGCCGGCCCGGGCTCCAACAACCCGCCCACGCGCGCCGCGTGCAGGGCGGCATCGAGCAGCGCGGGATGCACGCCGAAGCCGGTCACCCCGTCAACACCCTCCGGCAGCGCCACCTCCGCCCACAGCGCGCCGCCGTCCCGCCACACCGCACGCAGCCCGCGGAACACCGGCCCGTACCCGTATCCCGCGCTCGCCAGCGCCTCATACGCATCCGACGTCTCCACGGCCTCCCCGGCCGCCGGCGGCCAGACCTCGAAGCTCACGGACGGTTCGACCTCCGCGGCGGCGCCCTTCCGGGACGCGCTGGACAGCACGCCCGTGGCGTGCCGGGTCCACGGCGCCTCGGGGTCCTCGTCCGGCCGCGAGTACACGCTCACCGACCGGCGGCCGGCCGCGTCCTCGGCCTCCATCACGACCTGCAACGCCACGCCGCCCGACTCCGGGAGCACCAGCGGCGCCTCCAGGGCCAGTTCCTCCACCAGATCGCAACCGACCTGGTCCCCCGCGCGCACCGCCAACTCAACAAACGCCGTGCCCGGCAGCACCACGGACCCGAGCACCGCGTGATCCGCCAACCAGGGATGCGACGACAGCGACAGCCGGCCGGTGAGCACGACCTGCCCGGAGTCCGCCAGCGTCACGGCCGCCCCCAGGAGCGGGTGCCCGACCGCGCCGAGCCCCACCGACGGCAGGTCCCCGGCGCGCAGCGGCGATGTCTGCACCCAGTACCGCCGCCGCTGGAACGCGTACGTCGGCAGCTCCACCGTGCGTCCGCCCACCCACGCGGGGCCGAAGTCGACGGCCACGCCGACGGTGTGGAGTTGGGCGAGGGCGGTGACGAGAGTGTGCTCGGGGTCGCGGTCGGCGCGCTGCGTCGCCACGCAGGTGGCGCTCCCGGCCTCCGCCTCCGCATCGGCGAGCGTGCCGGCGGCCAGGGCGGTGAGCACGCTGTCCGGGCCGACCTCCACGAACCGGGTCACACCGGCGCCGGACGCGCTCCGCACCGCATCGGCGAACCGCACCGCCTCGCGCACCTGCCGCACCCAGTACGCGGACGAGCAGAGGTCGTCGGCGGAGGCTGCCTGTCCGGTGAGCGTCGAAACCACCGGAATGCGCGGCGCCCGGTACGTCAACTCGCCCGCGACGGCAGCGAACTCGTCCAGCATGCCGTCCATGCGGTGGGAGTGGAAGGCATGCGACACCCGCAGACGGTTGACCTTCCGACCGTTCGCCCGAGCCCACTCACGCACGGCCTCGACGGCCTCAGCATCACCGGACACCACCACCGCACCCGGGCCGTTGACCGCCGCAAGCGACACCAACTCACCCAAATGCGCGGCGATTTCGTCCTCGCGGGCCTGGACGGCGAGCATCGCCCCACCCTCCGGCAACGCCTGCATCAACCGACCACGGGCGGCAACCAGAGCACAGGCATCCTCCAGCGACAGCACCCCAGCCACCTGCGCCGCCGCCACCTCACCAACCGAATGCCCGATCAACACGTCCGGAACGACCCCGAAGGACTCCAGCAGCCGGAACAACGCCACCTCGAACGCGAACAGCCCGGTCTGGGCATGCACGGTCTGATTCAGCTCGGCCTCGTCAGCGCCCCACACCACCTCACGCAGGGACCCACCCAACGCCCGCTCCAGCCCCTCGACACAGGCGTCGAAAGCCTCGGCGAACACCGGGAAGCGGGCATGCAACTCGCGGCCCATGCCCAGCCGTTGAGCGCCCTGGCCGGAGAAGAGGAAGCCGATCCGTCCGGCGACGGACGCGGCGGTGCCCCGCACCACATCGGCCGAGGGGGCTCCCTCCGCCAGCGCTTCGAGGCCGTGCAGGAGCTGTTCGCGGTCGGCGGCCACGACGGCCGCGCGGTGTTCCAAGTCAGCCCGGGTGGTGGCCAGGGAGTGCCCGATGTCGGCCGGCGACGGCTCCGGCCACTCGGCCAGGAAGGCATGCAATCGCGCGGCTTGGGCACGGATGCCGGCCTCCGAGGTCGCCGACACCGTCCACGGCACCACCCCGCCGACCACAGGGTCCGCCCCCGCGGTGTCGGTGGGCTCGTCCGGCGCCTGTTCCACGATGACGTGCGCGTTGGTACCACTGATACCGAACGACGAGACGGCCGCACGCCGCACCCGGCCAGCCTCACCCTCCCAGGCCCGGTTCTCGGTGAGCAGCTCCACCGCCCCCGCCGACCAATCCACCTGCGACGACGGCGCATCCACATGCAACGTCCTCGGCAGCACCCCGTGCCGCATCGCCAACACCATCTTGATCACACCGGCCACACCCGCCGCCGCCTGCGTGTGACCAATGTTCGACTTGATCGAGCCAAGGAACAACGGACGCTCCGCCGGCCGACCCTGCCCGTACGTTGCCAACAGTGCCTGGGCCTCGATCGGGTCACCCAACCGCGTACCCGTACCGTGCGCCTCCACCGCGTCCACCTCAGCGGCCGACAACCCCGCACTGGCCAACGCCTGCCGAATCACCCGCTGTTGAGACGGCCCATTCGGCGCCGTCAGACCGTTCGACGCACCATCCTGATTCACCGCCGAACCACACAGCACAGCCAACACCTGATGCCCATGACGACGAGCATCCGACAACCGCTCCAGAACGAGAACGCCGACCCCCTCACCCCAACCCGTACCATCCGCCGCATCCGCAAACGCCTTCACCCGACCATCAGCAGCCAACCCACTCTGCCGCGAGAACCCCACAAACGCACCCGGCGTCGACATCACCGTCACACCACCGGCCAACACCAACGAACACTCACCACCACGCAACGCCTGCGCAGCCCAATGCAACGCCACCAACGACGACGAACACGCCGTATCGACGGAGACGGCCGGGCCCTCCAGACCGAGGGCGTAGGACACCCGGCCCGACAGCACGCTGGCCGCCCCGCCGGTGCCGCGCTGGCTCTCGACGTCCTCGGTCGCGTGCAGCAGCAGCGTGCTGTAGTCCTGGCCGTTGGTACCGGCGAAGACGCCGACCCGGTCGCCCCGGAGCGAGACCGGGTCGATGCCGGCCCGCTCGATCGCCTCCCAGGAGGCTTCCAGGAGCAGTCGCTGTTGGGGGTCCATGGCCAGCGCCTCGCGCGGCGAGATTCCGAACAACTCGGCGTCGAAGTCGGCCGCGTCGCGCACGAATCCGCCTTCGCCGACGTAGCTGGTGCCCGGCCGGCTGCGGTCCGGATCGATCAGCGAGTCGAGCTGCCAGCCGCGGTCCTCGGGGAACGGCCCCATGGTGTCGACGCCCGTGACCAGCAGCCGCCACAGGTCCTCGGGGGTGCTGGCCCCGCCCGGGAAGCGGCAGGCCATGCCCACGATGGTGATCGGGTCGTCGGTGCCTGGCAGTGCCGCGGCGGTCGTCCGCGTCTCGTCGTCGGCGCGGGCCTCGTCGCCGAGCGCCCGGGCCGTGATGTGGCGGGCGAGCGCGTCCGGGGTGGGGTAGTCGAAGATCAGGGTGGCGGGGAGCGGGAGTTCAGTCGCCGCCGTGAGGCGGTTGCGGAACTCGACGGCAGTGAGGGAGTCGAAGCCGAGCTCCCGGAAGGCTCGGTCCGGGGCGACGGCGTCCCGCGTCCGGTGGCCGAGTACGGCGGCCGCCTGAGCACGTACCAGGTCCAGCACGGTCCGTTCGCGCTCCGCGGGCGGCAGCCCCGTCAGTCGGGCCGCCAGCGCGCCCTCCTCGACCGCCGCACCGGCCGGGTCCGCGCCCTCCAGCGCGTGCCGGGCCTCGGGCACTCCGCCGAGCAGCGGACTGGGCCGGGCCGCGGTGAACGCGGGGGCGTAGCGCTCCCAGTCGATGTCGGCGATCAGCGGGCAGACCTCGGCCCCCAACACCCGTTCCAACGCGCGCAACGCCAGCTCCGGCGCCATCGTGCCGACACCGCCGCGCGCCAGCCGGTCGGCCACGACATCGCCGGTGGCCATGCCCGCCTGGTCCCAGGCACCCCACGCCACGGACGTGCCCGGCAGCCCCTCACTCACACGCAACTGCGCCAACGCATCGAGAGACGCATTCGCCGCCGCGTAATTCCCTTGTCCCGCACCGCCGATGGCCCCAGCCATGGAGGAGAAGAGGACGAAGGCGGTGACGGGGTGATCCCGGGTGAGCTCGTCCAGATGGCGAGCCGCATCCGCCTTGGGCGCCAACACCTTCGCGAAGCGGTCGGGCGTCAGCCCGTCCACCACACCGTCGTCCAACACACCAGCGGTGTGGAAGACCGCGGCGACCTCCTCATCGGCCAACACCCCAGCCAACGCCACACGGTCAGCCACGTCACAGGCAACGATACGAACCTCCGCACCGGATGCCGTCAGCTCCTCCCGCAACTCAGGCGCGCCAGGCGCTTCCTCGCCCCGCCTACTCAGCAGAACGACGCGGCGCGCGCCCCGCTCGACGACCCAACGAGCCACCTGCGCGCCCAACGCGCCCGTACCCCCCGTGACCAACACCGTGCCACCAGCAACCGACCACTCCCCCACATCCGCAACCCGCCCCGAACGCACCAACCGCCGACCAAAAACGCCCGAGGACCGCACCGCCACCTGATCCTCAACACCCTGCGACAAAACCGCAGCCAGCCGACGCCCCGCCCGCTCATCCACCACAGCCGGCACATCAACCAACCCACCCCACCGATCCGGCAACTCCAACGCCACGGACCGGCCCAGGCCCCACACCATCGCGGCATCCGGATCGATGACCTCGTCGGAAGGGCCGGCGGAAACCGCGCCCCGCGTCAGTCCCCAGACAGTCGCGGAGACCTCGACGTCGGACAGCGCCTGCACCGCGGTCGCCATCCGCACCGCATCCAGCGCCACCAGCACACCAGACACCGCAGCCGCTCCCGCGCTGGAACGGACGAGCTCAGCGAGTCCGGCACGATCCACCGCGGACGGCACACTCAGACGGCTGACCTCCGCCCCGCGCGCCTCCAACTGCCGGACGACATCGGCACATTCGTCCTCACCCTGACCGGTCAGCAGCAGCCACCGGCCCGAGGGCCGGCTCTCCTCCGACTCGCTCAGGGCCGCCCACGAGATCCGGTAGTGCCAGTCATCCACCACCGACCGCCCGCCACCTTCCGGCATCCCCACGGCCGCGGCGGACAGGCCGAGCACATCGGCCGGACCGGCCTCCATCCAGTACCGCTGCCGCTGGAAGGCATACGTCGGCAGCTCCACCGTCCGACCGCCGGCGAGCAGGCGCGTCACCTCGAACTGCTTGCCGTGCATGTGGAGTTGGGTCAGCGCGGAGACCAGTGCGTGTTCGGCGGAGCGGTCCGCGCGCTGCGTCGGCACGCAGAGGGCGTCGGCCGCGCGCTCGGCGAGGACGGCTCCCGCCAGGGCGGTGAGGACGCCGTCCGGGCCGACCTCAACGAACCGGGTCACGCCGGCACCGACCGCGCTGCGCACCGCGTCGGCGAACCGCACCGCTTCCCGCACCTGCCGCACCCAGTACGCCGCCGAACACGGGTCGGCGGCGGAAGCGACCTCCCCAGTGAGCGTCGAAATCACCGGGATCTGCGGCGCCGCGTACGTCAACTGTTCTGCCACTGCCGCGAATTCAGCCAGCATGCCGTCCATGCGGTGGGAGTGGAACGCATGCGACACCCGCAGCCGACTCGACTTCCGACCGTTCGCCTCCGCCCATCCCCGCACGGCCTCGACGGCATCCTCATCACCAGAGACCACCACGGAATCCGGCCCATTGACCGCGGCCAACGACACCGACTCGCTCAGCAGGTCAGCGATCTCGTCCTCGCGGGCCTGGACGGCGAGCATGGCGCCACCCTCCGGCAACGCCTGCATCAACCGGCCCCGCGCCGCCACCAACACACACGCATCCGCCAGCGACAGCACCCCCGCCACATGCGCCGCCGCCAACTCACCAATCGAATGGCCGATCAACACATCCGGGACGACACCGAACGACCCCAGCAAACGGAACAGCGCCACCTCAACCGCAAACAACCCCGCCTGGGCGTGAACAGTCCGGTTCAGCTCAGCCTCGTCCTCACCCCACACCACCCCACGCACCGACGAACCCAACGCACGCTCAAGCTCACCCACCACCGCATCAAAAGCCTCAGCAAACACCGGGAAACGGGCATACAACTCCCGGCCCATACCGAGTCGTTGTGCGCCCTGACCCGAGAAGAGGAAGGCCACTCGGCCGGCGGCGGGGCGGGGCTGGCCGCGGAGGATGCCGGGGTCCGGCTGGTCCTCGGCCAGTGCCGCCAGGCCGGTCAGCAGTGCGTCGCGGTCGGCGGCCACGACCGCCGCGCGGTGGGTGAACGCGGAGCGGGTCACCGCCAGGGAGAAGCCCACGTCGAGCGGGGACAGTTCGGGACGGTCCAGCAGGTGGGCGCCCAGTCGGCGGGCCTGGGCGCGCAGGGCGGGCTCGGACCTGGCGGACAGCGTCCACGGGACCACCGCGCCCGCCGGGGCGCCGTACTCCGACGGCCCGGCGGCCAACTCCTCGTCGTTCGGGGCCTGTTCCAGGATGACGTGGGCGTTGGTACCGCTGATGCCGAAGGAGGAGACGGCCGCGCGGCGGGCCCGGTCCGTTTCGGGCCAGGGGGTCGCCTCAGTGAGGAGGCGCAGTTGGCCGGCGTTCCAGTCGATTTCCGGGGTCGGGTGGGCGGCGTGCAGGGTGGGCGGCAGTACGCCGTGCCGGATGGCCTCGACCATCTTGATCACGCCGGCCACGCCCGCGGCCGCCTGGGTGTGGCCGATGTTGGACTTGAGCGCGCCGAGCAGCAGCGGGCGGCCGTCCGGGCGGTCCTGGCCGTAGGTGGCCAACAGGGCCTGGGCCTCGATGAGATCGCCGAGCGGGGTGCCGGTGCCGTGGGCCTCGACGGCGTCCACGTCGGCGGTGGTCAGGCCCGCGCTGCGGAGGGCCTGCTCGATGACGCGTTGTTGGGAGGGGCCGTTGGGGGCGGTCAGGCCGTTGGAGGCGCCGTCCTGGTTCACCGCGGAGCCACGGATCACCGCCAGGACACGGTGGCCGTTGCGTCGGGCGTCCGAGAGGCGTTCCAGGAGGAGCATGCCGACGCCTTCGGCGAAGGCGGTGCCGTCGGCGTCGGCCGCGAAGGACTTGGCCCGGCCGTCGGGCGCGAGGCCGCGCTGCCGGCTGAAGCTGAGCAGGGCGCGGGGGCTGGCCATGAGGGTGACGCCGCCGGCGAGGGCGAGCGAGCACTCCTCGTTCCGCAGTGCCTGGGCGGCCAGGTGCAGGCCCACCAGGGAAGCGGAGCACGCCGTGTCGACGGTCACCGCCGGGCCCTCGAAGCCGAGGGTGTAGGCGACCCGGCCGGAGGCGACGCTCGCGGCGCTGCCGTTGCCGACGTAGCCCTCCAGACCCTCGGGCACTGCGCTCAGGCGGGACGCGTAGTCCTGGTACATGGTGCCGGCGAAGACGCCGGTGCGGCTGCCGTGCAGTGTGGTGGGGTCGATGCCGGCGCGTTCGATGGCTTCCCAGGCGGTCTCCAGCAGCAGGCGTTGCTGTGGGTCGACGGCGAGTGCCTCGCGCGGTGAGATGTCGAAGAACTCGGGGTCGAAGTCGGCTGCCTGGTAGAGGAATCCGCCCTGCCGGGTGTAGGTGGTGCCTGGCTGGTCGGGGTCCGGGGAGTACAGCCGGTCGAGGTCCCAGCCGCGGTCGGCGGGGAAGTCACCGATGGCGTCCTCGCCGTTGCTGACCAGTTGCCACAGGCCGTCGGGCGAGGTCACGCCGCCGGGGTAGCGGCAGGCCATGCCGATGATGGCGATCGGCTCGCGTTCGGATGCTTCCAGGCTGCGGATGCGTTGGCGGGCCTGGTGCAGGTCCGCCGTGACGCGCTTGAGGTAGTCCCGCAGCTTGTCCTGGTTCACCATCTAGTGCCACTTTCTCGCGCAGGCGCGCGCCGGGTCTGGATCGGGGTCAGGACCCGAGCTCGGTGTCAATGAACGCAAAGATCTCTTCGTCGGTGGCGGCGTCGAGCCGGTCGGTGACGTCGTCCGGGTCCTCGTCCAGGCCCGCGTCGGCGACGTCCTGCCACTTGGCCAGCATCGCTTCCAGCCTGGCGACGATCCGCTGGCGTCCGTCGTCGGCGTCGCCCTTGGCGGCCAACACGGCTTCCAGGCGGTCGAGTTCACCGTCGAGCGGGGTCGCGGCGGCGCCCGGTGCGGCGGCCGGATCGGTGACCAGCTCGCATTGGAGCAGCTTGGCGATCGCGGTGGGGGTCGGGTAGTCGAAGACCAGGGTGGAGGGGAGGCGCAGGGCGGTCGCGGCGTTGAGCCGGTTCCGCAGTTCCACGGCCATCAGGGAGTCGAAGCCCAGGTCCTTCAGGGGGCGGTTGGGCTGCACGGCGTCCGGCGTGGCGTAGCCGACGACGGTGGCGACGTGTCCGCAGACCACGTCCAGCAGCAGCCGGTCGATTTCCTCGGCCGGCAGTCCGGCCAGGCGCTCGGCCAACGAGGTGCCGGCGGCGCCCGGGGTGCCGGCCGGGTCGCCGGTGCCTGGGGCGCCGCGGCCGCGTGAGACCGCGGGGCGGACCAGGCCGCGGGCGAGGGCGCCGAGCACCTCCGGCACGGAGCCGTCGGTGGCGTGGGCGCGCAGCGCGTTGAGGTCCAGGCGGACCGGTAGGGCGAGCGCTCCGGTGGTGGTCCGGGTCAGGGCGGCGTCGAGGAAGGCGAGGGCGCCTTCGGTGCTGATCGGCAGGGCACCGCGGCGCGCCATCCGCTGGTCGTCGGCGGCGGCGAGGTGGCCGGTCATCCCGCTGGCCTCGGCCCACAGTCCCCAGGCGAGCGAGGTGCCGGGCAGGCCCCGGGACCGGCGGTGTTGGGCCAGCGCGTCCAGGAAGGCGTTGCCGGCCGCGTAACTTGCCTGCCCCGCATTGCCGAACACCCCGGCCGCGGACGAGAACAGCACGAACGCCGTCAGGTCGTGGTGTTGGGTCAGCTCGTGCAGGTTGAGCGCCGCATCGGCCTTGGGGCTGAGGACCGTCTCCAGTCGCTCAGGGGTGAGCGCCTCGATGACGCCGTCGTCCAGTACGCCCGCGGCGTGCAGGACGGCCCGCAGCGGCCGGCCCTCGGGAATCCCGGCCAACACCTCCGCCAGGGCGTCCCGGTCCGCGGCATCGCAGGCGCGTATCTCGGCGCGTGCACCCAACTCACCCAGTTCCGCGGCCAGTTCCTGGGCGTCCGGGGCCTCCGGGCCACGACGGCTGGTCAGCAGCAGCTCCCGCACGCCGTACTGCAGCACCAGATGCCTGGCGACCAGCCGACCGAGGGTGCCCGTGCCGCCGGTGATGAGGACCGTGCCGCCCGAGGGGAACGGGCTGAGGAGCCCCTCGCCGGCGGCGACGGCCTTGGCCTGCGCCGGTACGGCCTTGGCCTGCGCCGGTGTCGCGTCCCGCGCCAACCGCGGTACGAGCGGTACCCCGTCGCGCACCGCGACCTGCGGCTCGCCCGACGCCACGACCGCCAGGGCCGCGGGCAGCGACTCGCTGAAGGCCGCCGGGACGTCCAACTCGTCAGGCTCGTCCAGGTCCACGAGCGCGAATCGCCCGGGGTGTTCCGAACGGGCGGACCGCAACAGGCCCCAGGCACCGGCCTGGGCCAGTCCGTCGACCCGGTCCGCCGCGGTGGCGCCCACGGCGCCCCGCGTCACCACGACCAGCCGGGACGCGGCGAACCGTTCGTCGGCGAGCCAGGCCCGGACCAGTTCCCACACCGCGCGCACATGGGCTCGCGGGGTCGCGTCGGCGGCACAGACATCCGCCAGTTCGACGACCACGGCGTCCGGGACCGGGGCCTCCGCATCCAGGGCGGCACCGAGCGCCGCCAGGCCCGCGTGGCAACCACCGGGGCCCTGGAGCTTGCCCAGTCCTGCCCAGTCGGGTGCCCCGGGCCCGTCGGGCGCGCCGACTCCGCCGAAGGCGCCGGACCCGCGCTGCGCCGCCACGGGCACCCACTCGACCGACAGCAGGTCGTCCCCCGCGCCCGCCTCCCCTATCTGGCCGGCGGACACCGACTTGGACACCAGCGCATCGACGGTGGCCAGCGGCGCGCCCGTGGCATCGGCCAGCGTGAGCGTCACGGCCTCGGGGGACTCGGCGGGCGCGATGCGCACCCGCATCGTCGCGGCACCCGCGGCATGGAGACTGACGCCGCTCCACGAGAACGGCATCCGCACGTGTCCGGGAGCGGGCTGCTCCGCGAAGGACGCCAGGCGCAGGCTCTGCAACGCCGAGTCGAGCAGCGCCGGATGCAGTCCGAACTCCCCGGCCAACGGACGCATTTCCTCCGGCAGTTGGACCTCGACGAACAACTCCTCGTCGCGCTCCCAGGCGGCCCGGACCCCGCGGAAGGCCGGCCCGTACTCGTACCCCATACCGAGCAGACGCTCGTAGAACCCGTCGGTCTCGACGGGCCGCGCGCCCGACGGCGGCCAGATGTCCAGGCCGGTCGGCGACGGAGCGACGGACGCCTCCGCGAGGACACCCGTCGCATGCCGGGTCCAGACACCGTCGGCCTCCGCCTCGCGCCGCGAATGGATCGCCAACGACCGCCTACCGCCCTCATCCGGCGCCTGCACGCTGACCTGCACCTGCACCCCACCGGACGCGGCGAGCCGCAGCGGCTTCTCCAGGATCAGCTCCTCCACCGCACCACGGCCGACCTGCTCACCGGCGCTGACCGCCAACTCCAAGAAGGCCGCCCCAGGCAGTACGACGGTCCCCATGACGGCGTGGTCGGCGAGCCACGGGTGCGTCGAGAGCGCCAACCGGCCTGTCAACACCACCTGTTCGGAATCCGCCAACGTCACCGCCGCACCCAACAACGGATGCCCGGCCGAACCCAAACCCAACCCCTGCACATCACCAGACACCCGAACCACGGCCTTCGGCCAGTAGCGCTGACGCTGAAAGGCGTAAGTGGGAAGCTCAACCCGCCGAGGGCGATACGAAGCAAGGACCTCATCCCAGGCAACGGACAAGCCATGGAGGTGTGCCTGGCCCAGGGCGGTGAGGAGTTGGGCCATGTCACCGTGGTCACGGCGCAGCGTACCGAAGGCGGCTCCAGTGGCATCGACCGCATCGAGGGTCTGCTCCACACCAACAGTCAGCACGGGATGAGCAGACGCCTCGATGAACACCGTGTGACCGGCAGCGACCGCGGCCCGGACCGCGTCCTCGAAACGAACGGTCTGACGGAGGTTGCGGTACCAGTAACCGGCGTCAAGGCCGGCAGTGTCGGTCAGTTCACCGGTCAGTGTCGAGAAGAAGCCGATCGTCGATGCCGCAGGGGTGAGGGGCGTGAGGTCCGCCAGGATGCGGTCCCGGAGCGCCTCGACGTGCGGTGAGTGCGAGGCGTAATCCACCGGGACGCGACGCACGCGGACGCCCTCCGCCTCCCAGGCAGCCTGCACCGCATCCAAGGCAGCCGCATCACCCGAAACCACCGTCACCGACGGCCCGTTGACCGCCGCAACACCCAACCCCTCATAGCCGGTCAGGACCGCTTCCACCTCGGCAGCGGGGAGAGGGACGGACAACATGCCACCAGCACCCGACAGAGCGGTGATCGCCTGCGAACGGAGGGCAACGACGCGGGCGCCGTCTTCCACCGACAACGCACCGGCAACAACCGCGGCCGCGATCTCACCCTGACTGTGACCGATCACCGCAGCGGGTTCGACACCAGCGGCCCGCCACACCTCGGCCAGACACACCATCACCGCCCACAACAACGGCTGGACGACATCGACCCGTTCCAACACCGCCGGATCGGCAGACCGCGCCACCTCCGTCAACGACCACTCCACAAACGACGCCAACGCCCGCTCACACTCCGCCCAACGAGACGCAAACGCCTCCGACGAATCCAACAACTCCGCCGCCATACCCACCCACTGCGAACCCTGACCCGGGAACACCAACACCGCACCCGAACCAGCATCCAAGCCCGACCCCGTCACCACACCCCCAGCAGGATCACCAGTCGCCACCGACCCCACACCCGCCAGCAACGCCTCCCGATCCGCGCCCACCACCACCGCCCGGTGCTCCAACACCGCACGCGACGACGCCAACGAGAAGGCAACATCCACGGGCTCCAACTCCGGGCGCTCCGCAACGAAGTCACGCAACCGCAACGCCTGCGCCCGCAACCCCGCCTCGGACTTCCCCGACACCACCCACGCCACCGGACCCACACCCACACCCGACCGACCGGGCTCGACCTCCACAGACTCCACCACCGGCGCCGGCGCCTGCTCCAGAATCACATGGGCGTTGGTCCCGCTGATGCCGAACGACGACACGCCCGCGCGGCGCACCCGGCCGGACTCCGGCCAGGGCTGGTTCTCCGTGGCCAACTCGACCGCGCCCGTTGACCAGTCCACGTGCGGTGAGGGCGCGCCGACGTGCAGGGTCTTCGGCAGGACGCCGTGGCGCATGGCCTCGACCATCTTGATCACGCCGGCCACGCCCGCGGCCGCCTGCGTGTGACCGATGTTGGACTTCACCGAACCCAGCAGCAACGGACGGTCCGCGTCCCGGTCCTGACCATAGGTCGCCAGCAGCGCCTGCGCCTCGATGGGGTCACCCAACTTGGTACCCGTGCCATGCGCCTCGACCACATCCACGTCACCCGGCGACAGCCGGGCGTTCGCCAACGCCTGCCGGATCACCCGCTGTTGGGACGGACCGTTCGGCGCGGTCAGCCCGTTCGACGCGCCGTCCTGGTTGACGGCCGAACCACGCATGACCGCCAGCACCCGGTGACCGTTGCGGCGCGCGTCCGACAGTCGTTCCACCAGGAGCATGCCGATGCCCTCGGCGAAGCCGGTGCCGTCGGCGCCGTCGGCGAAGGCGCGGCAGCGGCCGTCGCCGGAGAGGGCGCCCTGGCGGGACAGTTCCACGAAGCGGCGCGGGGTCGCCATGATGGTCGCGCCACCGGTGAGGGCCAGCGTGCACTCGCCGGCGCGGAGTGCCTGGGCCGCCGAATGCAGGGCGACCAGCGACGCCGAGCAGGCCGTGTCGACCGAGACCGCGGCGCCCTCCAGCCCGAGGGTGTAGGCGACGCGGCCGGACATCACGCTGAAGGCGGTGCCGGTGCCGCGGAAGCTCTCCAGGTCGTCCCCGGCGTCGAGGAGCAGTTCGGCGTAGTCGTGGGTGTTGATGCCCACGTACACGCCGGTGCGGCTGCCGCGCAGGGACGTGGGGTCGATGCCGGCGCGTTCGATGGCCTCCCAGGAGGTCTCCAGCAGGAGGCGCTGTTGGGGGTCCATCGCGGTGGCCTCGCGGGGGGAGATGCCGAAGAACGCGGGGTCGAACTCGGCGGCGTCGTGCAGGAATCCGCCGGTGCGGACGGAGGACTTGCCGGGGGCGTGGGGATCTGGGTCGTAGAGGGCGTCGACGTCCCAGCCGCGGTCGGCGGGGAAGTCGTCGATGGCGTCCCGGCCCTCGGTGAGGAACGTCCAGAACTCTTCGGTGGTCCGGATGCCGCCGGGGAATCGGCAGGCCATGCCGATGATGGCCACGGGTTCGTCGGCGGCGGGGCTGCCATCGGTGGCGGGGGCGGTGGCGTCCGGTGCCTGGGTGTCCGGGAAGAGTGTGGTGGCGAGGTGTTCGGCGAGGGCGCGCGGGGTGGGGTAGTCGAAGACCGCGGTGGCCGGTAGGCGGACGCCGGTGGCCGCGCCGAGGGCGTTGGCCAACTCGACGGCGGTCAGGGAGTCACAACCGAGCTCCTTGAAGGGGCGGTTGGCCGATACCGCGTCGCGGTCGGCGTGGCCGAGGACCGAGGCGGCGTGGGTGCGGACCGTCTCGGTGAGGGCGTGTCGGCGTTCCGCGGCGGGCAGGCCGGCGAGGCGGCTGGCCGGGGAGTCGGCGTCCGGGGTGGTCCGGGTGGTGTCCGCGGTGTTCCGGGCCGCCTCGGGCAGGGCGCTCAGCAGGGGGCTGGGGCGGGCGGCGGTGAACGCGGCGGCGAAGCGCTCCCATTGGATGTCGGCGATGGTCAGCAGGGTCTCGTCGTCGTCCAGTGCCTGGAACAGGGCGTCGAGGGCGAGTGGGGGCGGCATGGCGCCCAGTCCGCGCAGCCGCAGCCGGTCGTGGGCGGCGCCGCGGGCGGCCATGCCGTGGGCGCCCCAGGGGCCCCAGGCGAGGGAGGTGGCCGGGAGTCCGTGGGCGCGGCGGTGTTGGGCGAGTGCGTCGAGGCCGGCGTTGGCGGCGGCGTAGTTGGCCTGGCCGGCGCTGCCGAGGGTGCCGGTGTCGGAGGAGAAGAGGACGAAGGCGTCCAGGTCGAGGTGGCGGGTGAGCTCGTGGAGGTGGTGGGCGGCGGCGGTCTTCGCGTCGAGGACCGTCGCGAACCGCTCGGGGGTCAGGGTCTGGAGGGTGCCGTCGGCGAGCGTGCCGGCGGCGTGGACGACGGTGCGCAGCGGGCGGTCCGCGGGCACGGTGTCGAGCAGGGCGGCCAGGGCGGCGCGGTCCGCGGCGTCGCAGGCGACGAGGGTGACGTCCGCGCCGAGCGCGGTCAGTTCGGCCCGGAGTTCGCGGGCGCCGGGGGCGTCCGGGCCGCGCCGGCTGGTGAGCAGGAGGTGGGCGGCGCCCTCGTGGGCCAGTCGGCGGGCGACGTCGGCGCCCAGTGCTCCGGTGCCGCCGGTGATGAGGGTGGTGCCGGACAGGTCTCGGCGGGTGGGGTGCGGCTGGGTTGCGGCGTCCCGGGGGGTGCGTACCAGGCGGCGGGCGAGCAGGCCCATGTCCCGGATGGCTACTTGGTCTTCGCCGGTGTGTCCGGAGAGGACGGCGCACAGTCGCTCCGCCGCGCGCTCGTCCAGTACGGGTGGGAGGTCGATGGTGCCGCCCCATTGCCGTGGGTGTTCCAGCGCCGCCACGGTGCCCAGTCCCCAGGCCAGTGCCTGGACGGGGGCGTCGAGACGGTCGGTGGAGGTGGCGTGCACGGCGCCTTGGGTGAGGGACCACAGGGGCGCGTCGATGTCCAGGTCGGTGAGGGCCTGGAGCAGTGCGGTGAGGCCGGCGGTGCCCAGGGGCAGGGACGGGTGGTGGGGGTGCGGCCGGGGGTCGGTGGCGAGGGTGGTCACCACCGCGGTCGGCTCGTGGGCGGCGGCGAGGGCGGCGGTGAGCAGGCAGCCGAGTTCGGCGCGGTCGTGGACGCCGTCGACGGGCACTCGGACGACGTGGGCGCCGGCGGTGGTGAGGGCGGCGGCGACGGCGTCGGCGACCGCGTCGGTGGACGGCTGGACCAGCAGCCAAGTCCCGTTCAGTTGGGTGTCGTTGGGTCCGGCGATGGGTGTCCAACGGATGCGGTAGCGCCACCGGTCGAGGGTGGCCCGGGTGTCCTGGGCCCGGCGCCAGGTGGTGAGCGCGGTGTGGGCGGCCGACAGCGAGGCGGCGTCGTCCAGGCCGAGGGCGGTGCGGAGGGTGTCCCAGTCCTCGCCGGTCACTGCGTCCCAGAAGTGGTGGTCGGCGGTGTCGGCGGGGGCCGTCGTGGGCGATGGTGGCGGGGCGTCGAGCCAGTAGCGCTGGCGTTGGAAGGCGTAGGTGGGCAGTGCCACCGGGCGGGCGCCGGGGAACAGCGGGGCCCAGGTCACGTCCGCGCCGTGGGTGTGGAGCCGGGCCAGGGCGGTGATCAGGGCGAGTTCGGGGTCGCGGTCGGCGCGTTGGGCGGCGGCACACAGGGCGGCCGGCTCGCTGCCGGCGAGGGTGGTGTCGGCCAGGGCGGCGAGCACGCTGTCCGGGCCGACCTCGACGAAGCGGGTGACGCCCTGTGCGGCGGCGGTGCGGACCGCGTCGGCGAACCGTACGGCCTCGCGGACCTGGCGCACCCAGTACGCGGGCGAGCACAGCTCCCGCTCACCGGCCAGCTCGCCGGTCAGCGTCGAGATCACCGGAATCCGCGGGGCGTGGTACGTCAACTGTGCGGCCACGGCGGCGAATTGGTCGAGCATGCCGTCCATGTGGCGGGAGTGGAAGGCGTGCGAGACGCGCAGCCGGTTGGACTTGCGGCCGTGCGCCCGGGCCCACTCCCGTACCACCTCGACGGCGTCGGCGTCGCCGGAGACCACCACCGACTCCGGGCCGTTGACCGCGGCCAACGACACCGGTCCGCCCAGCAGTTCGGCGATCTCCTCCTCGCGTGCCTGGACGGCGAGCATCGCGCCGCCCTGGGGCAGGGCCTGCATCAGCCGGCCGCGGGCGGCGACCAACGTGCAGGCGTCCTCCAGTGACAGCACCCCGGCCGCGTGCGCCGCCGCCAACTCGCCGATCGAATGGCCGATCAGTGCGTCCGGGGCGATCTTGAACGACTCCAGCAGGCGGAACAGGGCGACCTCGACCGCGAAGAGGCCGGCCTGGGCGTGCACGGTCTGGTTCAGCAGGTCCTGGTCGGTGCCCCACAACACGGGGCGCAACGGTGCGCCCAGGGCCCGTTCGAGGAGGTCGCAGGCCCGGTCGAAGGCGTCGGCGAAGGCCGGGAAGCGGGCGTGCAGGGCGCGCCCCATGTCCAGGCGTTGGGCGCCCTGGCCGGTGAAGAGCACGCCGAGTCGGCCGCGGCCGGCGGGGGCCGAGGGTGCGCGCACCACGCCCGCCGCGGGTTCGTCCCGGGCGAGCGCGGCCAGGCCGGCCAGGAGGGCGTCCCGGTCGGCGCCGACGACGGCCGCCCGCTGGTCGAGTTGGGCGCGGGTGGTGGCCAGCGACAACCCGACGTCGGCGGGGGTGAGTTGGGGGTGTGCGGTGAGGTGTTCGTGTAGCCGTCGGGCCTGGTCCCGCAGCCCCGCCGGGGTGGCGGCGGACACCAGCCAGGGCAGGGCGGCGGGAGCGGTCACGGGTTCTGCGGGAGACGTGGCGCCGTCCGCGGCAGACCGGCCCTCCTGCGGTGCCTGTTCCACCACGACGTGCGCATTGGTGCCGCTCACCCCGAACGAGGAGATCGCGGCGCGCCGGCTGCGTCCGGTCTCGGGCCAGGGCCGGGCCTCGGTCAGCAGCTCGACGGCGCCGGTCTCCCAGTCGACGTGCGGGGTCGGCCGGTCCAGGTGCAGGGTCCCCGGCAGCAGGCCGTGGTGCATGGCCAGCACCATTTTGATCACGCCGGCGACGCCGGCGGCGGCCTGGGTGTGGCCGAGGTTGGACTTCAACGAGCCCAGCCAGAGCGGCCGTTCTGCCGGCCGGTCCCGGCCGTAGGTGGCCAGCAGCGCCTGGGCCTCGATCGGGTCGCCGAGGCGGGTGCCGGTGCCGTGCGCCTCGACGGTGTCGACGTCGGCGGCGGTCAGCCGGGCATTGGCCAACGCGGCCCGGATAACGCGCTGTTGGGCGGGCCCGTTGGGGGCGGTGAGGCCGTTGGAGGCGCCGTCCTGGTTGACCGCCGAGCCGCGGACGACGGCCAGGACCGGGTGTCCGCGGCGGCGCGCGTCGGCCAGTCGCTCCACCAGCAGGACGCCGGCGCCCTCGCTCCAGCCGGTGCCGTCGGCGGCCTCGGCGAACGACTTGCAGCGGCCGTCGGCGGCCAGCCCGCGCTGGCGGGAGAAGACGACGAACTTCGCGGGGGTGGCCATCACCGTGACGCCGCCGACCAGTGCCAGCGCGCAGTCGCCGGCGCGCAGCGACTGGGCGGCCAGGTGGAGCGCGACCAGGGAGGAGGAGCACGCGGTGTCCACGGTCACCGCGGGGCCTTCGAGGCCGAAGGTGTAGGCGATGCGGCCGGAGACCACGCTCGCGGCGCTGCCGGTGCCGCGGTAGCCCTCCAGGTCGTCGGGGGCGCCGAGCAGCAGGGTGCCGTAGTCCTGGCCGTTGGTGCCGGCGAAGACGCCGGTGCGGCTGCCGCGCAGGGAGGTCGGGTCGATGCCGGCGCGCTCCAGGGCCTCCCAGCTCAGTTCCAGCAGCAGGCGCTGCTGGGGGTCCATGGCGAGGGCCTCGCGGGGGGAGATGCCGAAGAGGCCGGGGTCGAACTCGGCGGCGTCGTGCAGGAATCCGCCGTGCCGGGTGTGGGAGGTGCCGGGGCGCTCGGGGTCGGGGTGGAACAGCCGGGTGGTGTCCCAGCCGCGGTCCTCGGGGAAGCCGGTGATGGCGTCGCCGCCGGTGCGGACCAGTTCCCAGAGGTCTTCGGGGGTGTGGACGCCGCCGGGCAGCCGGCAGCTCATCGCGACGATGGCGAGGGGTTCGTCGGGGTCGCCGGCGGGGTCGCCGGTCGGGTCGTGGTCGGCGTGCGGGTCGGTGGCGCCGAGGAGTTCGCGGTGGAGGTGGTGGGCGAGGGCGCGCGGGGTGGGGTGGTCGAAGAGCAGGGTGCTGGGCAGGCGGGTGCCGGTGGCGGCGGTGAGCGCGTCGCGGATCTCCACGGCGGTCAGCGAGCCGACGCCGAGGTCGGTGAACGGGCCGTCGTCGGCGATCTGTTGGGCCGGCACGGTTTGGAGGGCGCGGGCCACTTCGGTGCGGACGAGGTCGAGGAGCGTCCGGTGTTGTTCGGGCGTGGTGAGGGCGGCCAGGTGCCGGGCGTCGGTGCGCGGCGGGTCCGTGGGGGGCGCGGCGTCGTCGTGCGGCCGGCGGCAGCGGGCCAGGGCGGCGTCGAAGGTGGTCGGTTCGTCGCGGTCGCGGCGCAGGGCGGGGACGACGGTGGCCTGGGCGTCGTCGGGGAGGCAGTCGCGGACGAGGGGGGTGAGGGTGGCGTCCGGGCCGAGTTCGAGGAAGGTGCGCACGCCGGCGGCGTGCAGGGTGCGGATGCCGTCGAGGAAGCGGACGGGGCGGCGGACGTGTTGGACCCAGTAGTCGGGGGTGATGAGGTCCTCGGGGCGGGCGAGGTCGCCGGTGACGTTGGAGACGACGGGAATGCCCGGCGGGTGGAAGGTGAGGGCCTCGGCGACGCGGCGGAAGTCCGCCAGCATCGGGTCCATGTGCGGTGAGTGGAAGGCGTGGCTGACCCGCAGTCGGCTGGTCTTGCGGCCGGCCCGGGACCAGTGTGCGGCGAGGTCCCGGACGGGTTGCGCAGCGCCGGAGAGGACCACGGAGGAGGGGCCGTTGACGGCGGCGATGCCGACGGTGCGGTGCGCGCCGTCGGCGTCGGCGAGTTGGGCGCGGACCTCGTCCTCGGTGGCCTGGACGGCGACCATCGCGCCGCCCTCGGGCAGGGCCTGCATGAGCCTGCCGCGGGCCGACACCAGGGCGCAGGCGTCCTGGAGCGAGAGCACGCCGGCCACGTGCGCGGCGGCCAACTCGCCGATGGAGTGGCCGATCAGGTGGTCGGGGCGCAGTCCGCGGCCCTCGACGAGCCGGTAGAGGGCGACTTCGAGGGCGAAGAGGGCGGCCTGGGTGTGGTCGGTGCGGTGCAGGAGCGGGTGACCGGCGTCGGCGAAGAGCAGGGTGGCGAGCGGGGTTTCGAGGCCGGGGTCGAGGTGGCTGCACGCCTCGTCGAACGCCTGCCGGAACGCCGGCTGGGTGCGGTGGAGTTGGCGTCCCATGGCGTGGCGTTGGCTGCCCTGGCCGGAGAAGAGGAACGCGGTGCCGTGGGGGGCGGCGGGCCGGGCCGCGCCGGGGCGCGGGCGGGGGGCGTCGGGTTGGTGGGACCGGTGGGGCTGCACTGCGACCGTGACCTCGCTCTCGCCGTTCTCGCCGTCCTGGGTGCCGCGGCCGCCGTCTCGGGCCGCGCGGGGCCTGTCGTGCGCGCCGCGGTCCAGCCGTCGGACGGTCTCGGCGAGCGCCGCCGCCCGGGCCTCGGGCGGCGGCGTGCCGTCCGTCGGGGGCGCCTCGGTGTGGTGGGGGTCCGTGGGCTCGGGGAGCGCGCCGTCGTGGAGGAGGCACAGGACGGGGTCACCGTCGGCGCGAGCGCGGGCCTCGGTCTTGAGGACGAGGACGGCGCCGGTGTCCGCCTCGGGGTGGTTGCGGGTGCCGAATTCGCCCGATTCTTGCGGGTGTTGGGGTGGCCAGATTCCGACGATGACGGCGCGCGTTGCGGTACCGGTGAGGAGCGTGGTGCAGGCGTGGCGTACGGCGCGGTCGAGGGAGGGAGCCTCGTCCTGTTCGGCCGGGTGGTGCGCGAGGTCCCCGAGGAGCGACGGCAGGAGGTGGGCCTGAGCGCGGGCGTCACCGCAGAGGAACACCGCGGTGTCGTCGGTGACCTGGTGCGCGAGGGGGGCGAGCTCCTCTCTGGTCAGCGCGACCAGGGCGGGTTCGCACGGTTCGCCGGCCTCCTCGCCGGGGAGGGCGTCCGGTCCTTCTCCCGGTGGGAGTCGATGCGCCAACCCGACGACGGCCACACCGTTGCCCGGCACGTCATGCCTGTCAGACATCCAAAGCCCCCGTTACCCCCGTGTGTTCACGCACTCACCGAACGGCAACGAATGCCGGCGTGCGCACGAATCGCCCGTGGCCGGCTCCGGCGACTTGCTCGCCGGGCGACCGGACGCCTACACCGCGCCTTTTCCTCGCAATGTGACGCGGAAATTCCGACATCTTGAATCGGCGACGAACGGAATCCGGCCGATTCATATCTTCGTTCGGAGGCTACGCTGCGGCCGCGTCGGGCTACCACCCCTAGCAACCCCTAACAGGCGTCTTCGAGGCGCCCCCTAAGGGCCGCTACCGGGTCCACGGGGAAGTAGGTTCAGACCTCCCACCTCCGAACGGCGCGCGCGGAAAGGCGCGCGCCGCTCCCGGTTGTGAACAGCCCTTCACATGCCCGGACGGCCGCGGGCCAGTGGGTAGACTGCGAGTCGCCGACGCGCCCGTCTAGTGAGTTCTGCCCTTGGAGCCGCAATGCGAGTCGTCCTCGCGGAGGACCTCTTCCTACTGAGAGACGGGATCAGCAACCTCCTCAGTTCCCACGGGTTCGAGATCATCGCCTCGGTCGGCAGCGGCCCGGAGTTGGAGGAGGCACTGCGGCGGCACGTCCCCGACATCGTCGTGGTCGATGTGCGGCTGCCGCCGTCCCACACCGACGAGGGGTTGCGCATCGCGCTGTCCGCCCGGCGCGAGAACCGCGGCCTGCCGGTACTGGTGCTCTCCCAGCACGTGGAGCAGTTGTACGCCCGGGAGTTGCTGTCGGACTCGGCCGGCGGGGTCGGCTACCTGCTCAAGGACCGGGTGCTGAACGAGTCCCAGTTCATCGAGGCGGTGCACCGGGTCGCCGCGGGCGGCACCGCCCTGGACCCGGAAGTCATCGGCAAGTTGCTGACCAGCAACGCCGGCACCACGTCGCTCGCGACGCTGACCGCCCGGGAGATCGAGGTCCTCCAGCTCATGGCCGAGGGGCGCTCCAACACGGCCATCGCGGCCCGGCTTCACGTCAGCGAGGGCGCGGTCAGCAAGCACACCACGAGGGTCTTCAACAAGCTGGGCCTGGCCGCCTCCGACGACGACAACCGCCGGGTGCTGGCGGTGCTGGCGTACCTCAATCGCACCCCCGGGACGTGACCGCGCGATCCCCTGCGCATCCGCCACGTGTGACGCGTGTCTCAATTGCCCGCGATGCACCGACTCTTGACCAAGACCCGGTCGCGAACCCCGAGCTCCGGTGGCAAGATTTCGACGGGAATCGCGCGCAGCGCAGCGCGGCGGACCCGGGAACGGATGCCGGCGCCCCGATACCAGATCGGTCGCCTAATTGCCGAACCCAACCGCCGGCCATATGCGATAGATTTACCACTCACGGAATTGGCCAGCTCCTTGACGTCGCCTCAGAAAACCCCTCGTTAACAAGTATTGACTGAAGCTTTGCGGCGACGGATGGGAGTTTGGAAGGGGGACAGTGCATGCTATTCGCCGAACGCGACTTCGAGATGGCTCTACTGAGAAACCTGTACTCCAAGTCGGAACAGGGCAAAGCTCAGACGGTCCTGGTCGAAGCGCCCGTCGCCTGCGGCAAGACCGCATTGCTCCACAGGTTCGCAGAGCAGGCCGAGGAAACCGGCGCCGTCGTTCTCACCGCGACCGGTTCCCGCGCCGAACAGACCCATCCGTTCGGCCTCATCAGCCAAGTGCTCCACCACCAGGAACTCCAGCCAGCGCTCGGCGGGGACGCCTACGCGCTGCTCGCCCAGGCACCGGCCCCCGCCGAGGGGCCGGATCCGGTCACCATGCAGCAGACCACCGCGCAGCTCGCCCGGGCCCTGTGCGGCGCCCTGTTGGAGCTCACCGCCCAGCGGCACGTGGTGCTCTCCATCGATGACATCCAGCATGCCGACGAGTCGACGTTACAGATCCTGCTGTTCCTGCTGCGCCGCCTGCGGAGCGAACGGCTGCTGGTGCTCCTCAGCGAGTGCCAGGTCTCGCCCCCGGCCCACCCCACCTTCCGTGCCGAGCTGCTCCGCCAGCCCAACTCCCACCGCATCCAACTGCTTCCGCTCACCGTCGCGGGGATCACCGAGGTGCTCGCCGAGTACGTCGACGAGCTCACCGCGGCCCGCCTGGCCCCCGCCTACAGCGAGGTGAGCGGCGGGAACCCGCTGCTGCTGAGCGGACTGATCGAGGACGCGATGGTCCAACAGCCGGGCGGCGGCCGGACGTTGGCGGCCCGGCCGGTCGCCAAGGAGTCCTTCCAACAGGCCGTGTTCGCCTGCCTGTACCGCTGGGACGAGAGCACCATCGAGGTCGCCCGCGGCCTGGCCCTGCTCGGCGGCCACGCCAGCCCGTCCCTCATCGGGCAGGTGACCGGCATGAAGAGCGCGCAGGTCGAACAGATCATGGGCGTGCTGACCCACTCCCGCTTCCAACGGGGCGGTCGACTGCGCCACCCCGCCGTCAACGCCGCCGTGCTCAACACCCTCCCGCTCGACGACAGCGGCCGGATGCATCTGCACGCCGCGCGGCTGCTGCACGACTGCGGCGCCGATCCGCTCAGCGTCGCCGAACACCTGATCGCCGCGGGCAACGCCCCGGACACCTGGGCCGTTCCGGTCCTCCAGGACGCCTGTGCGCAGGCCCTCTCCGAGGAGCGGGTGGACCTCGCCGTGGAATGCCTGGAGTTGGCCCGGTGCAGTTGCGACGACGATCCGCAACGGGCGGCGCTGGTCACCCTGTCGCTGGCCCGGCTGAAGTGGCGCCGCGATCCGTCCGCCGCCGCCTGCCACCTCACCCCGCTCAAGGAGGCCCTGGTGGCGGGGCTCCTCCAGGACCGGGACGCGATCACCGTGGCCCGGTACCTGCTCTGGCACAGCCGGGTGGAGAACGCCCAAGAGCTGTTGGCGCGGCTGGAGTCGGTGGTCGACACCTCCGACCCCTCGACCGCGGCGGACCTGGGCAGCCTGGAGGACCTCCAGCACTGGCTCCGCCTGGACCCCGTCCCGGCCGGCCGGGACGGGGCCGGGACGCCGGCCGCCATCAGCCTCTTCGTCGCGCAGCCGGCGGAGTTGACGACGTCGTCGGTGCTGGCGTCCGCGCTCCGCGACGGCCCGGACGGCGCGGCGGTGCACTGGGCCGAGTCCGTGCTGAGCAGCATCTCGCTGGGCGACACCACCATCGGCACGGTGCAGTTCGGGCTGTCGCTGCTGCTCCACGCCGGCCGGCTGGACCGGGCCACCGCGGCCTGCCTGGGCTTCCTGGCGGAGGCCCGGGCGAGCGGAGCCAACACCTGGCAGGCGCTGCTCACCGCCATCCACGCCGAAATCGCCCTGCGCCAAGGGGATCTGCCCGCCGCGGAGGAGCGGGCGGTCCAGGCGCTCGGGCTGATCTCCGCGCACGGCTGGGGGGTGGCCATCGGCTATCCGCTGGCGGTGCAGTTGCTGGCGCAGACCGCCATGAGCAAGCACGAGGACGCCTCCCGGGTGGTCCGCCGGGCCGTGCCGAAGGCCATGTTCCAGGGGCTGTACGGGCTGAAGTACCTGCACGCCCGGGGTCATCACTATCTGGCCACCAACCGGCTCCAGGCCGCCCTGTCCGACTTCCGGCGGTGCGGCGACCTGGCCCGGGACTGGACGCTGGACCTGCCCGCGCTCGTACCGTGGCGCAGCGATCTGGCGCAGGTGCAGCTCGGCATGGACCGGCCCGAGGCCGCCCACGGGATGGTCGTCGAGCAACTGTCGCTGCCGGGCGCCGACTCGCCCCGCACACGCGGCATTTCGCTGCGCGTGCTGGCGGCGACGGAGTGCCTCAAGCAGCGCCCGGGGCTGCTGCGCGAGGCCATCGGGCTGCTCCAGGAGTCCGGCGACCGCTGCGAGCTGGCGCTGACCCGGGCGCAGCTCAGCCGCGCCCACCACGAGCTCGGGGAGTTCAACCGGGCCCGGATGATGGGGCAGTTGGCGATGCAGGTCGCCGAGGACTGCGGCATGGAGACGCTGTGCCGGCAGGTGCTCTACCCGTCCGACGGTGCCCCTCGCCCGGACGGGGCGCCCACCGACGCCGTGGACACCCTCAGCGACGCGGAGCGGCGGGTCGCCGCGCTCGCCGCGACCGAGCACACCAACCGGGAGATCGCGCGCAAGCTCTACATCACGACGAGCACCGTCGAGCAGCATCTGACGCGGGTGTACCGCAAGCTCAACGTGAAGCGCCGGTCGGACCTCCCGCTGCGCCTCAGGGACCGTGAACCGTTAGTGGCCGACAACGCTGTCGGGCGCAGCAAGGGCGCGCTGCCGCCCGAGTCGGTCGCCTCGTAAGGGGGGCGTTGCGCGAGGGGGAGCCGCTGCCGCGGGAGGTGGCGGCTCCCGCCCGTTTCCGGCGATGACTGGGGTGCGATAGGGGTTGCTCCCGGTGGTCCGGCACGTCTTGTATGGGGCCGGCTCGGCCCGCTCCCCCGTTCTCTCGTGCGGCCGCCGCACTCCGCCGCCGCAAGGCACCGGCGGCGGGCGACAGGGGCGAAGCTCCACCGGCCGGTACCGGTACTCAAGAGGAACGACTGGGGGAACCCTCGATGTCAGATCTGCACGGTGGGCCGCTGCTGTTCGTCAGCAGCTCGGAGTCCGGCCGGATCAACCCGCTGCTGGCCATCGCCGCCGAGCTCGGCCGGCGCGGCGGCGTCGAGTCGGTCTTCGCCACGACCGAGGACTGCCGCGGCGACATCGAGGCGCTGCCCGGCACGCCCCCCGTGCGGTTCGCGTCCCTGGGCGAGCCCAACCCGGCGCACCTGCCGAAGACTTGGGACAACGAGACGTTCGCGGCGTTCACCGTCGCCTCCCGCGCCCAGGCGGTCTCCGCGTATCTGGAGCGGGTCACCGACGCCGACTTCCTGCAGACCGTCTACGACCGGCTGCTGACGGTCGTGGACGAGGTGAAGCCCGCGCTGATCATCGCCGACCAGGACGTGCCCTACGCCTTCGACGCGGCGCTGGCCCGGGACATCCCGTACGTGATGACCGTGCCGATCCCGATGGGCGCGGTCTACGGCCACCGGGTGCCCGAGGAGTACCCGAAGACCTTCACCGGCCTGCCCCTGGACATGACGCCCGAACAGCGCGCGGCCAACGAGGAGTTCACCCGGGAGGTCGGCGAGTGGGCCGCGAACTCGGCCGGCATCAGGAAGTTCGTGGAGCAGCGGGTGGCCGCCGGCTTCGCCAACCCGGCCTGCGTCTCGTCCCAGTACGCGGACGGCGCCCGGGCGGTGCTGGGGCTCACGGTCTTCGGCGTCGACTACGAGTTCCCCGACCTGCCGGAGAACCTCACCATGGTCGGCGCGCTGGTCCCGCCGGAGCCGGCCGGGGCCGAGCGGACCGCGCTGAGCGACTGGCTCGACGCGCACGAGTCGATCGTCTACATCGGCTTCGGCACCATCATGCGCCCCTCCGCCGGACAGATCGGCGCGCTGGTCGAGGCGGTCCGGCAACTCCCCTCACAGCACCACGTGTTGTGGCGACTGCCGGAGTCCCAGCAGCACCTGCTGCCGCCGCGCGCGGAGCTGCCGGCCAACCTCCGCATCGAGTCGTGGCTGCCGTCCCAGACCGAGGTGCTGGCCCACCCGCACGTGCGGGTGTTCTTCAACCACGGCGGCGGCAACGCGGTCAGCGAGGGCTGCTACTTCGGCAAGCCGCTGCTGGTGATGCCGTTCTGGATGGACTGCTACGACTGGGCGGCGCGCGTCGTGGACGCCGGCTTCGGCCTGACCGTCAGCTACGCGGCCGAGCCCGACGCGGCGTGGATCGCCCGGCAGTTGACCGCGCTGCTGGACCAGGAGGGCTTCACCGAGCGCGCGCGGTTCTGGAGCGCGCGCCAGCGGGAGGCGGGTGGCCTCGCCCGGGCCGCGGACCTCGTCCTCGCGCACGCCGCCGCCGGGCCGTCGCCCCGGGCCTGACCCGTACCGCTGGAACAGGAGCCTGATCAGTTGCGCGTCCTCGCCACCGTCAACGCCTCGCCCTCGCACGCCCGCAAGTTCGTCCCGTTGGTCCGGGCCCTGACCGACGCCGGGCACGAGGTGCACTTCATCACCTCCGCGCCCGTCGTGAAGGAGCTGGCCCGGGAGAAGGTCGGGATCTCCACCCTGATGCCCAACGCCTACGACGGGCTGAAGGCGATGCTCCAGGGCATGGCCGCGGCGGAGGCCGCCGGGGTGGAGACCCGTACCGACGCCACCGACCACACCGAGGGCTTCAACGCGCTGTTCGCCTTCGACTTCTGGCGGGAGCTGCTGCCGCCGGTGACCGAGGCGGCCCGGGAGTTCAAGCCGGACCTGCTGCTGCGCGACGACTTCGACCTGCTGGGGTACCTGGCGGCCGAGCAGTTGGGCGTCCCGCACGTCACGATGTCGGGCGGCTCCACGATCCTGCTGGACCCGGCGCGGCTGGCCGACCCGCTGGACGCGCACGGCGCCGCGCTGGGCGTGACCGGCTCCGGCCGGGGCCTGTACGGCTTCGGGCGGGTGGACTACGTCCCGGCCGAGCTGTCCTTCACCGCCCACCCGTGGCCGGTCGAACTGCGCTTCCGGCAGCCGGTGTTGGCCCGGCACGGCGAGTCGCTGCCGCCCTGGATCACCGAACTGCCCGCGGACAAGCCGCTGGTGTACGCCGCGCTGGGCACCTCCCTGCCGATGCAGGCCGAGCTCCAGCAGCAAGGGGTGACCCTGCCGTCGTCGATCCGCCCGGAGCACGAGGCGCGGCTCATCGTGGAGGCGCTGTCCGAGGTGGACTGCGTGGCGCTGGTGGCCAGCGGGGGGATCGGCGCGGACCTGCCGCGGGCCCCGCATGTGCACCTCGTGGACTCGGTGCCGCAGCCGCTGGTGCTGGAGGTCGCCGACCTGTTCCTCAACCACGGCGGCTACAACGGCATCCGGGAGGCGCTGCGGTCCGGGGTACCGATGGTGGTGTGCCCACAGGGCGCGGACCAGCCGCACAACGCGCGGCGGATCACCGCACTGGGACTGGGACTGCAGGCGGCCGACGCGACGGCGGAGGCGGTGGCCCGGGCGTGCGGGACGGTCCTCGGCGACGGTGCGTTCCACCACCGGGCCGCGGAGGCGAAGCGGAAGGTGCTGGCCATGCCGGGCGTGGAGACCGCCCCCGCGCTGCTGGAGCGGATCGCGTCCGACCACGCGTGACCGGCAACCGAATCAGGCAAGGTCGACGTGGAGGAGCGAGGAGTTCATGGGTTACGAGTACCCGGTGTCCCAGCCATGGCTCGAAGGGCGTGAGCTGGAGTATGTGACGGAGGCGGTCGGCAGCGGCTGGATCTCCTCCCAGGGGCCGGCGGTCAAGCGGTTCGAGGAGGCGTTCGCGGGCTACAACGACGTGGCGCACGGCGTCGCGTGTTCCTCGGGGACGACGGCGCTGACGCTGGCGCTGCGGGCGCTGGGCGTGGGCCCCGGCGACGAGGTCATCGTGCCGGAGTTCACGATGATCGCTTCGGCCTGGGCGGTCGAATACGTCGGCGGCACGCCGGTGTTCGTCGACTGCGGCGACGACCTCACCATCGATGCCGCGCGCATCGAGGAGAAGATCACGCCGCGCACCAAGGTCATCATGCCGGTGCACGTCTACGGGCGCCGCTGCGACATGGACGCGATCATGGACATCGCGTTCCAGTACGGCCTGCGGGTGGTGGAGGACTCCGCCGAGGCGCACGGGGTGCGGCCGGTCGCCGACATCGCGTGCTTCTCGCTCTTCGCCAACAAGATCATCACGTCCGGTGAGGGCGGCATCTGCCTCACCAACGACCCTTGGCTGGCGGGCCAGATGGCCCATCTGCGCGGGATGGCCTTCTCCTCGGAGCACAACTTCCTGCACAAGAAGCTGGCCTACAACTTCCGCATGACCAACATGCAGGCCGCGGTCGCACTGGCGCAGGTGGAGCGGCTCGACGAGATCCTCGCCCGGCGCCGCGACATCGAGAAGCGGTACGACGAGGGCCTGCGGGACATCCCGGGGGTCACGCTGATGCCGCCGCGCGAGGTGCTGTGGATGTACGACCTGCGCGCCGAACGCCGGGAGGAGCTGCGCCGCTTCCTCGCCGAGGCGGGCATCGAGACCCGGCTGTTCTTCAAGCCGATGAGCCGGCAGCCCGGCTACCTCGACCCGATCTGGCCGACCCTCAACGCCCACCGCTTCGCGGAGGACGGGCTGTACCTGCCGACCTACACCCAGCTCACGGCGGCCGACCAGGAGCGCATCGTGGGCGCGATCCGCGAGTTCTACGGCGCCGGCTGAGCGCGGACGGACGCCGATGCGGCGGGCGGGCCGCGGGGGACAACTCCCGTGGCCCGTCCGCTTTTTGACGCCCACGACGCGCGATCCGACGCACCACACCACCGGCAACGCAAGGATCCGGCGTGCGTGCGGAGAACTTGTCTCCGCACGCACGCCGGTGGGCAACGCCGGGCCGCGGGGGTCAGCCGGCGGCGTCGGCCCTCGGGGTGGTGGTCTGTTGGGGGTCGGCGGCCCCGCCGAGGACGCCCTCGATCGCGTCGGCGGCCCGCGGGGCACCGCCGGCGTCCCGCGCGTGGCCGGCGAACTCCCGCACCCGCCGGGCGATGTCGGGGTCGCCGAGGACCTGCGCCACCGCGTCCCGGATCCGCTCCCCCGACAGCTCCTCGTGCGGCACCTTCACGCCGAGGCCGGTCTCGACCAACCGGTCGGCGACCGCGGTCTGTTCGGGCAGCATCGGCACCGCGACCTGCGCCGCGCCGAAGTACATGGCCTCCGTGGTGCCGCCCATGCCGCCGTGGCTGACGAAGGCGGCGGCGTGCCGCAGCACGGCGGTCTGCGGCAGCCAGGCGTGCGCCTCGATGTGCGGCGGCAGCGGGCCGAGGTCCTCGGGCGGCAGGTGGCGGCCGGTGGAGAGCACGACGTGCCAAGGCGCGTCGGCGAACGCGGTGACGCAGTCCCGCAGGAACTGCTCACCGGCGTCGTAGCGGTGGGACCCCAGGGAGAGCACGACGACCGGGCGGTCGGTGGTGGGCGGGGTCCAACTCCGGTCGTCGGCGCGGGAGCCGAGGCAGGGACCCACGAACACCGGGTCACCGTCCTCGAACCGCTCGGCGGCGTACTGGAAGGGCTTGGGGAGCACGGCCAGGGAGAGCGCCTGGGACTTCGCGTGGAAGCGGTCCACCGTCATGTCGAGCCCGTGGACGGCGAGGAACTCGGCCAGCATGTCGACGATCATCTGGGAGACGCCCGTCTCGGCCAGCATCGTGCTGGTCTCGGGGAGCCGCTCGTAGAGGTTGAACTTGGCGTTGGCCGCGAAGGTGGGGAACACCTGGACCGCGGGGCAGCCCGCCTTGAGGGCGATCAGCCGGCCGACGGCGAGCACGGTGGTGTCGTAGAGCACCAGGTCGGGGGCGTCCGCGGCGAAGCGGGCCACCGCGACGTCGGCGGCGTCGACGGTCTGCCGGAACTGTGCCGCCGAGAGCTCCGCCGCGTTCTCGGCGGTGACGGTGGCGGCCCTGCCGGCGAAGACCGGCTCCGACGCGGGGTGGATCAGCGCGGTGGCGCCGGTGGCCTCGACCCGCTCGGCGAATTCCTCGGTCGTCGGCCAGGTCACCCGGTGCCCCCGGCCCACCAGTTCCTCGACGATCCCGAGGAGCGGGGTGACGTGGCCGCCTGCGGCGTAGCTGAAGACGGCGATGTGGGCGCGCGGCATGGGGGCTCCTGTGGGGCGGGGCGCGCCCGGGGTGTCGGCCGGGCGCGCGTCGGTGTGCGGGGAACGGGCGGGGTCGCCCCAGGGGCAAGGCCCTAGAGGCGTTCCACCGTGGTGCCGTTGAGCCGCAGCCCGCGGCGGCGCATGTAGAGCCGGCCGTAGCGCTTGCTGACGAGTTGGAACAGCACGATGCTCACCACGAACATGACGGTGGTGACGGTGGGCACCGCGTCGATGTCGAGCCGGTAGGCGAGGAACATCCGGATGACGCCGTCGAGGAAGAAGCCGACGCCCCAGATGACGTTGGTGACCCGCATGATGTGGCGGATCTCCGCGTAGTCCTGCCAGAGCGCCTCCCACTTCGCGGTCGACTCGGCCGACGTCTGGAGGCTGATCAGGCCCTGGAAGATCGCCGGGCGCTTGTGGGTGGTGAGCAGCAGCGCGATGCCGAGCACGACGGTGAGCACACCGCTCTTGGCGAGGATCCAGCGGGGGCTGCCGGTGATCAGGGAGGTGAGGCCGCCGATGATCAGCAGGCTCAGGGTGAACAGGGAGACCGGGTCCGCCTTGCGTTCCTTGATGATCGTGTAGAGCGCCTTCAGGAAGGGCGGGACACAGCCGATGAGCAGGGCGTTCAGCGGGGAGACGCCGTACTCGCGCAGCCCGTAGTACAGCCCGAGCGGCAGGATCAGGCTGATGAACAGGGACTTGAGCAGGCCGCGGCGGGCGGCGGCGATCTGCTTCTTCTCCTCCTCGGTGAACCGCGCGTTCCCCTGGGGCGCGGAACCGTACGGCTCCTGATACGGCGCGGCACCGTAGTGCGGCTGCTGGCCCTGGCTCATCTCAATGCTCTCCCGTGTTCGCTTCCCGAACGGCGCCCGGACGCGGGTCCTGACGGTCGTTTCGACGATAGGGCCGGGGCCGGACGCGAGGAATCCGTATAGGCCCCGAAGTGGGGTCTAGATAGACCCACCCCTTGCCCGGACTCAGCTCTACCCCTATGAGGAGTGGACGGCACCCCTATAGGCGTCCGAACGGGCCCCTACCAGCGGGAGGTTGAGGGTGATGGTGGTCGGCCCGCCGAGCGGGCTGACGATGGAGAGCGTCCCGTCGAACGGGGTGAGGCGGCGGGCGATGCCGCTGAGCCCACTGCCCGGGCCGGGGGCCGCGCCGCCCCGCCCGTCGTCGGTGACCGTCACGGCCAGCGCCCCGTCCTTGGTGACCAGGTCGATCGCCACCCGGGTGGCGCTGGCGTGCTTGGTGACGTTGCTGAGCAGCTCCGACACCGCCAGGTAGACGGCGGTCTCCAACGGCTGCTGGATCGACTCGGTCAGCTCCAGGTGCACGGCGACGTCCAGCGGGCTGTCCATGGCCAGGGCGCGGACCGCGTCGCCGAGTCCCCGCTCGGCCAGCACCGGCGGGTGGATGCCGCGCACCAGGTCGCGCAGCTCCGCCAGGGCCTGGGCGGCCGCCTCCTGGATCTCCCCGACGACCTGCTTGGCCGCGGCGGGGTCGGAGTCGACGAGGTTCTTGACGGTGTTCAGCTTCAGGCCGATGGCCAACAGCCGGGCCTGCGACCCGTCGTGCAGGTCCCGTTCGATGCGGCGGAGTTCGGCCGCCTGGGCGTGGGTGGCGATGGTCCGGGTCTCGGTGAGCTCCTCGACCCGTTGGGCCAGCAGCCGACCGCCGGTCGGGGCGAGCAGCAGGTGCGCCCAGCGGGTGTGCAGCCGCAGCAGCGGTTCGGCGAGGACGCCGCTGAGGGCGATCAGCGGCAGCGCGAGCAGCACGCCGAAGACCGGGTGGGACAGCGCCGACCAGTCGCCGGGCAGCAGCCCGAGCAGCGCGTGCCAGGGCGCCGCGGGGTCGTAGGGGAGGAACGGCCCCGCCAACGGCCACCACAGCCAGGGCCACAGCAGGGCGAAGACGCCGATCAGCGCGGGCAGCGTCAGCGGCAGCACCACCAGGGCCACCAGCAGCGGGTCGGTGGCCAGCCACACCAGGTCGCGCCAGGTCGCCACGTCGCTCCTGATCCACCGCACGCGCTCGCGCTGGGCGGACTGCCGCTGGCTGGTGTAGAGGCGCTTGCCGGAGCGGTAGAGGCCGTCGGCACGCTGGCGCGGGGGCGGCGGCTCGGGGAGGTACGGCGCGGGAAGGGTGAGGCCGGTGCGGTCGCGGACCAGTCGGCGGCCGAACTCGACCAGCCGGCGGGCCGGTGCGGCGACCAACTCCCACCAGAGCACGGCCAGGCCCAGCACGTGCAGCACGACGAACGCCACGGTCAGGAACGCGAACATCGCCCACTCCGCGACCGCGACGCCGATCAGCACCGTCAGTCGGTGCAGCGCCACCCCGGAGCGCATCACCGCGCGCACCGCCGCCCCGTAGCGGGAGCGCCGGCACGGGGCGAGCAACAGCCGCGCGGCCGCGGCGTGGCAGCGCAACAGCGCCGGGCCGGCGGCGCACCCGACCACGGCCAGCAGCACCCCGGCCGGCACCAGCCACGCCCCGGCCGCGTCGACGGCCCGCAGCGGCGCGACGAGGTCACCGAGGTGCAGCGCGCCCGCGCCCGCCGCGGCGACCACCGCGCCCGCCCCGATCAGCGCGGCCGGCAGCGCCGCCAACGGCCCGCAGCTCAACGGCGCCAGCAGCAGCCACGCCAGGTCCCGCCAGGACGCGTCGTCGTTGACGATCCAGCGCACCAGCAGCTTGTGGTGGGGCATCCAGGCCGAGCGGTAGAGCTTGTTCTGATATCGGTGCAGCCCGTCGGCGTCCGCCCGTGGCGGGGCGGGGCGCGGGTGGTACGGGATCGGGACGGGCACCGCCGACCAGATGCCGGCCAGCCGCCGGGTCAGGTCGGTGAGCGCGCGGCCGCGTTCCACCACGGTGACGTGTACGTAGGGGATGCCGAGGAGGTAGGTGGCCTGCGCGGTGATCAGGGTCGCGGCCAGCAGCACCAAGCCGGCGGCGTCGAGCGCCCAGAGCGCCAACCCACGTACCGGCGCCAGCGCCACCATCCGCGGTCGGGTGCCCGGGGGCCGTCCGGAGGCGTGCCGCCCCGCGGCCGCCCGGCTGCCTTCCGTCCGCACGCTGGCTCCACCCCGCCTTCCGCAACGACGTGTTGAGGGCTGGCGCCCGTCCGGTGGATCAGGGTCGGACCGGCTCCAGGGCGAACAGTCTCGCAGAGCCGTCCGCCGCCGTCCGTTGCCCGGTCCGGAGTGCCCGGGACGACCGCGGGGCGGACCGGCAGCGCTCTCCGCCGCCGGCCCGCCCCGGGTGTGGTGTGCCGGCGGTTACGCCTCGACCCAGCCGTGCCGGGTGGCGACCTCGGTCAGCCGGCGGCGGATCTGGAGGATCTGCTCCCCGGTCGCGCCGGGCGCCGCGAGCAGCAGCGTCTCGGTGATTTCCCGAGTGAATTCCTTAACGGTCAGCACGTCGCACAGGCCGTCCTCGATGCCGTCCCGCGACACCGGGTGGCCCACCGAGAACGAGGCGGCGGGCACGGCCGGGGCGCCCGAAATGACCCGCACGTCGGCCGCCTTGAGGCCCCGGTCGCCCTCCTCGATGTCGAACTCGACCGTGACGCCGGGGGCGATCAGGGACTTGTCCACCAGGAGGTCGTTGACGTGCAGAAAGACGTCTCCCCCACCATTTTCGGGAGACACGAACCCATAGCCGCGAACTGCGTCGAAACGAATTACTTGTCCAGTAGCCACAATAAACCCCACCGCTCACACGAAAATACCCAGGGCGCGGAAAACACTCACGCCAGCCTGGATGGTATTCGGTACACCGCACGAATTTCCAGTCCGGGCGAATAACACGGGCATCAACCGCGCCGAACGCGGCGCCCGCGCCGGGCTACCGGGCGTCGAGCAACCCGGAAATCGTCTTGGCCACCGTCGAAATGACCGTCGGCGCCTGCGCGTTGAGGTAGAAATGGCCGCCCGGGTAGGTGTGCAGGTCGAAGGAGCCCTCGGTGTGCTGCGCCCAGTCCCGCACCTCGTCCAGGGTCGCCTTGGGGTCGTCGACGCCGGTGTGCGCCTGGATGGGGGCGGCGAGCTTCGGGCCGGGGGTGTAGCGGTAGGTCTCGGCGGCCCGGTAGTCGCCGCGGATGGCGGGCAGGACGAGGCGCAGCAGCTCCTCGTCGCCGAACACCTCCGCGTCCGTGCCGTTCAGCGCCCGCAGTTCGGCGATGACGCCGTCGTCGTCCCGCAGGTGGACGCTCTCGTCACGGATCCGGGACGGCGCGCGCCGGCCGGAGGCGAACAGCACCAGCGGCACCGTGCCCCGGCTCTCCAGGCGGCGCGCCAGCTCGAAGCCGAGGGTGGCGCCCATGCTGTGCCCGAACAGCGCCAACGGCCGGTCGGTCCACGGCAACACCTCCTCCACCAGCGCATCGGCGAGCGCGGGCAGCGAGTCGATGCACGGCTCGTGGCGACGGTCCTGCCGTCCCGGGTACTGCACGGCGAGCACCTCGACGTCGGGCGAAAGCGTCCTGGAGACGGGGAAGTAGAACGGCGCGGAGCCGCCGGCGTGCGGCAGGCACAACAGCCTGGCCCGCGCGCCGTCAGCAGGGTGGAACCGGCGGATCCACGGGCTGGTGTCGGTGGGGTTCGCGCTCACCTGGCGTCGTCCTTTCGTGCTGCTCGCGTGGGGCGGCTCCCCCTGGGAGCGAGCGGTCCCCCAGGAGCCTGCCGGTACCGGGCGGGCGCGCACAACCCCTAACTTTTCCGGGCATCGGGGGGCCGGAGTCAGGGGCCGGTCAACGCCCGTGGATCCGGGCGGGGTTGCCGGGTGCGGCGCTAGGCTGACCGCGGCCGGTCGCCCGGTCGCCCGCACCGCGTGCTGACCGGCCCGCTCCCGAAAGTCGACGCCCGGACGCCCCGAGAGGACGCCGTGATATCCGAGTTGCTGCCCCAGCCGATCGAGACCGCCGAGGCGTTCGGCGACGCCGATCCGTTGCCCCGACTGTTCCCGCAGGAGGCCGCCCTGGTGGAGCGGGCGGTCGCCGGGCGCCGCGGGGAGTTCGCCACCGTGCGGGCCTGCGCCCGCGAGGCGTTGGCCCGGCTCGGCCACGACCCGGTGCCGATCCTGCCCGGGGAGCGCGGCGCCCCGCGCTGGCCGGACGGGTTGGTCGGCAGCATGACGCACTGCCGGGGCTACCGGGCGGCCGCGCTGGCCCGCGCCACCGAGCTGGCCACCGTCGGCCTGGACGCGGAGCCGAACGGCCCGCTGCCCGGCAACGGCGTCGCGGAGACCGTGCTCCGCCCCGCCGAGCGGACCCATGTCGCCCAACTCGCCGCGGACCGCCCGGAGATCCACTGGGACCGGCTGGTCTTCAGCGCCAAGGAGAGCGTCTACAAGGCGTGGTTCCCGCTGACCCGCCGGTGGTTGGACTTCGAGGAGGCCGAGGTCACCGTCGATCCGGCGGCCGGCACCTTCCGGGCCCGGCTGCTGGTGCCCGGGCCCGAGGTGGCCGGCGCCCGGCTGCCGGGGTTCGACGGGCGGTGGCTGGCGCGGGCCGGGCTCCTGGTGACGGCCATCGCCGTCCCGGCGCCGCGGTCCGGAGCTCAGCCGTTCACGGCCGGGATGACCTCCCGCGCATAGGCGTCGATCACCGCCTCCTTCGCGTCGTGCATCGCGTAGAGCGCGAACTGGTCGACGCCCAACTCCCGCAGCCGGTTCAGCTTTTCGACCTGCGCGGCGGGCGGGCCGATGAGGCAGAAACGGTCGACGATCCCGTCGGGGACGAAGGCGGTGTCGGGGTTGTCGGTGCGGCCGTGGTGCGCGTAGTCGTAGCCGTCGCGGGCCTTGATGTAGTCCGTCAGCTCGTGCGGGACCAGGCCCGAGTCGGCGCCGTAGGTGGAGACCAGGTCGGCGACGTGGTTGCCGACCATGCCGCCGAACCAGCGGCACTGCTGGCGGGCGTGGTCGAGCGCCTCGGGCGAGTCGTCGGCGGTGACGTAGGCGGGGGCGGAGACGCAGATCTTGACGTCGGACGGATCGCGGCCGGCCGCCGCGGCGGCGTCCCGGACCGCCTTGATCATCCACTCGGTGAGGAACGGGTCGGCGAGCTGGAGGATGAAGCCGTCGGCCTCCTCACCGGTCATCCTCAGGGCCTTGGGGCCGTACGCGGCCATCCAGACGGGCAGTTGGGCGCCCTCGCGCACCCAGGGGAAGCGGACGACGGTGTCGCCGCCGATGTCCGCCTCGTCGCCGCGCCCCAGCGCCCGGATGATCTTCATGGCCGCGCTGATCCGGGCAAGGGTGTTGGGCTTGCGGCCCGCGACCCGCATCGCGGAGTCGCCCCGGCCGATGCCGCACACGGTGCGGTTGCCGTACATGTCGTTGAGGGTGGCGAAGGTGGAGGCGGTCACCTCCCAGGCACGGGTGCTGGGGTTCGTCACCATCGGACCGACGGTGAGGTGGCTGGTCTCGGCGAGGATGCGGCTGTAGATGACGAACGGCTCCTGCCACAGGACGCACGAGTCGAACGTCCAGCCGTAGGTGAAGCCCCCCGCCTCCGCGCGCTGCATGAGGCGGACGACCTCGGAAGCGGGCGGGTCGGTCTGGAGGACGAGTCCGAAATCCATGGTGATGCCCCTTGGTTCCTCAGTTCAGGTATTGACAGGTGCCGCGCGGGATGTACGCGCCGTGCCCGGCACGGCCCGTGAACTCCCTCCGGTCGATGACTAGTTCACCGCGCGAGAGAACCGTCTCCACTCCGCCGGTCAGGCGCTTGCCCTCGTAGGCCGAGTAGTCGACGTTCATGTGGTGGGTGGCGGCCGAGAGGGTGTGCTCGGCGTGCGGGTCGTAGATGACGACGTCGGCGTCGGCGCCCGGCGCGAGGGTGCCCTTGCGCGGATAGAGGCCGAACATCCGGGCCGGCGCCGCGCAGGCGATCTCGATCCAGCGGCGGCGCGAGAGGCGCCCCTCGACGACGGCCTGGTGGAGCAGGTCCATCCGGTGCTCGACGCCCGGCATCCCGTTGGGGATCTTGGAGAAGTCGCCCCGGCCGAGCTCCTTCTGGCCCGCGAAGCAGAACGGGCAGTGGTCGGTGGAGACCACCTGGAGGTCGTCGGTGCGCAGGCCGCGCCAGAGCGCCGCCTGGTGCTCCTTGGGGCGCAACGGCGTGCTGCACACGTACTTGGCGCCCTCGAAGTCGGGCTCCGCGAGGTTGTCCGTCGACAGGAAGAGGTACTGCGGGCAGGTCTCGCCGAAGACCGGCAGTTCCTCGGCGCGGGCCCGGGCCAGTTCGGCGACGGCCTCCTGCGCCGACACGTGCACGACGTACAGCGGCGCGCCGGCCACCTGGGCCAGCCGGATCGCCCGGTGGGTGGCCTCGGACTCCAACAGCGCCTTGCGGACCTCGCCGTGGTACCGCGGGTCGGTCTCGCCGCGCTGGAGCGCCTGCTCCACCAGGACGTCGATGGCGATGCCGTTCTCGGCGTGCATCATGATCAACCCGCCGTTGCCGGCGGCCCGTTGCATGGCCCGCAGGATCTGCCCGTCGTCGGAGTAGAAGACCCCCGGGTACGCCATGAACAGCTTGAACGAGGTCACCCCCTCGCCGACCAGCCCGTCCATCTCCGCCAGCGTCGAGGCGTTGACGTCGGAGACGATCATGTGGAAGCCGTAGTCGATGGCGCACTGGCCGTCGGCCTTGGCGTGCCAGGTGTCCAGGCCGGCCCGCAGCGCCGCGCCCTTGGACTGCACCGCGAAGTCGATGATGGTGGTCGTCCCGCCCCAGGCCGCCGCGCGGGTGCCGGACTCGAAGGTGTCGGACGCGAAGGTGCCGCCGAACGGCAGCTCCATATGGGTGTGGGCGTCGATCCCGCCCGGGATGACGTACTTGCGCGAGGCGTCCAGGACGCGGTCGGCGGTCCACCGCTGACTGCCCGGCGTCGCCACCGCCTCGATCCGTCCGTCCTCGATCAGCACGTCCGCGTGCAGTTCCTCGGCTGCGGTGATCACCAGGCCGCCGGTGATGAGGGTTCGAGTCATTCCCGAGCAGTCCCTTCCCATCTTGACTGACGCCATGTCACAAGCTGGTCTACACCCGTAGATTCCGGACGGGAAGCAGACACCGTAGAAGCATGTCACCCGTCACGGCAAGGGTTTGATGGAAGATCAGCCTCCGGGTCGGTGTCGCGGCGGCGGTCGGCCGGGTGGCCGAACGGGCTGCGCCGGGGGCCGGTCCGGGTGGAGGCTGGGGAGGGGTTCCGGGGCTGCCGGATGGGCAGGTAACAGTCCCCGGTACCCACCACATCGAAAGTCAACACAGGACCGCACCTTCACATTTGACACCCAGGGCGTCAGGGAGCGCGGATGGCGCCAGAAAGGCGATGCGTCATGGAGCAGAGCACACCGTGGGAGTTCTCCGACGACCGCGGGCGCCTGGTGGTGGCCGGAGAACGGCCGGAACGGATCGTGGCCTACATACAGGCGGGGGCGACGCTGTGGGATCACGGCATCCGGCCGATCGGCCTGTTCGGGTCGATGCACGACGGGGCGTCGGCCGACCCGGCCAAGGCCGGTGAGCTGCCGCTGGCCGAGGTCCGCTACCTCGGCTCGGGCGCCGCGCTGCACCCGGACACCCTGCTGGAGGACCGCCCGGACCTCGTGGTCGCGGTCACCTACGACGGCGAGAGCGTGTACGGACTGGCCGCGAAGACCGCGCAGGAGCTGGAGGAACAGGTCCCGGTGGCCACCGTCGCGGTGGGTCCGGGGCGCAGCCTGCCCGAGGTCCGCGAGCGCTTCGCCGCGCTGGCCGGATCCCTCGGCCACGGCGAACCGCTCGCCCTGGCCCGGGAGTTGGACGCCGCGGAGGACGAGCTGCGGCGGGCCACCACCGGCCCGGCGCAACCCCGGGTGGTGGCGCTGTCCCCGGCGGGGCCGGACAAGGTCCACCTGGCCTGCCCGGGCACCTGGCCCGATCTGCGGGCACTGGCCGAGCACGGCGTGACGCTGACGGAGCCGGCGGCCGGCGCGGGGACGAACTGGTCGACGGTCGGCTGGGCGGAGGCCGCCGCGCTCGCACCGGACGTCGTCCTGATCGACGCGCGGATCAACGCCGCCCGCATCGGGGCGCTGCGGACGGACGAGAACTGGCGGGCGATCGAGGCGCGCGCCCGGCTGCTGCCGTGGAACCCGGAGGCCCCGGTGAGCCGGCGCGCGCACACCCGGTTCTTCACCGAGGTCGCCGGCGCGGTGCGCGCGGCCGCCGCCCGGAAGTAGCGCCGGGACCCCCGATGCGCCGCGCGCCGGCCGCCCGCTCACCCCCCTTGACGCCGACTGGCAACAAACCTAACTTTCAACTCCCGTCCCATCCCCCCACGTCGGGAGTACGTCCATGGAGCGCCCCCTAACCCACCGCATCCGGTGGGGAGTTGCCCTCGTCGCCGGTATCGCGCTGACCGGCGCCTGTTCCGCGGCCGCCCAACAGGCCCCGTCCGCGGCCCGGCCCGGCGGCGCGCACCCGGCCGCCGACCACCACGCGGCCCCCCTGTGGCGCGCCGACCCGGCCAAGGGCACCGCCGCCTTCGAGGGCGTGGAGACCAAGCCGGGCTCGGTCAAGGTCGTCGACGACCCGACCGGGAAGCACGGGAAGTCCTACGAACTCCACACCTCCGGCGACAAGATCGACGGCCCCACCCGGGTACGGGTGGAGACCCGCGGCCACCGCACCGCCAACGGGCCACTGCGCTTCTCCAAGGAGGGCGACGTCTACTACATCGGCTGGCGCTCGATGTGGGGCCCGCTGCCGACCCGGAAGGGCGGCTGGGTGGTCCTGTGGCAGCTCAAGGACTACGGCTCGGGTGCCGCCACCCCGCCGCTGTCGCTGCGCGCCCGCGGGGACGGCTCCGTCGACCTGGAGTACGCCGACCCGAAGTTGAAGACCACCCGGCTCTGGCACACCCCGCTCGCCCTCAACACCTGGCACGACTTCGTCATCGGCATCAAGGTCTCCAAGGACCCCGCCAAGGGCTGGGTGCGGCTGTGGCACGACGGCGCCGCCCAGAAGCTGCCCGGCGGCGTGGAGCAGTACCCCGCGGCGACGCTGCGCGCCGACTGGGTCACCGACAAGTGGGGCGTCTACCGTTCCGACACCGTCAAGGGCCAGGCCACCGCCTACCTCAACGGCCCTGCGGTGGGCCGCAGTTACGGGGACGTCGCGCCGACCGGCTGACGGACGCGCCGCTCACGACGGAGGCCGCACCGGACGACGGTCCGCTGCGGCCCCGTGGGGTGTGGCGCGCTCGGGCGAAGCGCCCTAGCGCCCCACGAGCCGCCCCCGCACCCACCGCAGGGCGTCCGCGAGGAGTTCCGCGCCCTCCTCGGCCTCGGCCACGGTGAGGGTGAGCGGCGGGCCGATGCGGAGCGCGTTGCCGCCCTGGCCGCCCTTGCCGACCAGCAACCCGCGCTCCCGGGCCGCCTCCAGGGCCAGCGAGGCGGCCTCGGGCGAGCGCTCGTCGGTGCCCGGCCGGACCAGCTCGACCCCGATCATCAGGCCCCGCCCCCGCACCTCCCGCACCACGTCCAGGCCGGCCGCCACCGCCCGCAGCCGCTCGATCAGCAGCCCGCCGACCCGTCGGGCGTTGCCCTGGAGGTCGTGCTCCAGGACGTGGTTGAGGTTGGCCAGGCCCGCGGCCATGGTGATCGGGCTGCCGCCGAAGGTCGAAATGGAGTTGGCCGGCAGGCAGTTCATGACCTCGGCGCGGGCCACCACCCCGCCGATGGCCATGCCGTTGCCGATGCCCTTGGCGAAGGTGAGCAGGTCCGGCGGGCCGTTGCCGGCGTGCGCCTGCCAGCCCCAGAAGTGGTCACCGGTGCGGCCCCAACCGGTCTGCACCTCGTCGCTGATCCACAGGATGCCCTCCCGGGCCAGCACCTCCCGGAACGCCGCGTACAGCCCGTCGGGCGGGGCGGTGAACCCGCCGACGCCCTGCACCGGTTCGGCGATCAGCGCGGCGACGCCGCCGGCGGTCTGCTGGAGCATGTCCTCCAGGTCCGCGACGCAGGCCGCGATGTACTCCGCGTCGCCGAGGTCGGCGTAGGGGCCGCGGGAGCGCACCCCGCCGTGGACGTAGAGGGTCTGCAACGGCGAGAGGCTGGTGGGCGACCAGCTCTGGTTGCCGGTGACGCCGACGGTGGAGAACGACCGGCCGTGGTAGCTGTTGCGCATCGCCAGGACCTGGTTGGACCGGCGGTACGTGGTGGCCAGCAGCAGCGCGGCGTCGTTGGCCTCGGTGCCGGAGGTGGTGAAGAAGACCCGGGCGTCGGGGATGCCGGAGAGCGCGGCGATCCGCTCCGCCAACTCGACCATCGGGCGGGAGAGATAGAGCGTGGAGGAGTGCACGATCCGGGCGGCCTGCTCGGCGACGGCCCAGGTCACCTCGGGCAGCGCGTGCGCCGTCATGGTGGTGAGGATGCCGCCGAAGAAGTCGAGGTAGCGGTTGCCCTCGCCGTCCCAGACGTACCGGCCCTCGCCGCGCGTGAGCTCCAGCGGGTGTTCGTAGGAGAGGCTCAGCCAGGACGGCAGCACCGCCTGGTGGCGCGCGTGCAGCTCGTCGGCGTCCTGTGTCACGGGCGCATCAGCCCCTCGTAGGCGTCCGGCCGGCGGTCGCGGTAGAACGCCCACTGCTGGCGGACCTCGTCGATCAGCCCGAAGTCCAGGTCGCGGACGACCAGTTCCTCCTTGCTGTCGCTCGCCGGCTCGCCGACGAACTGGCCGCGCGGGTCGACGAAGTAGCTGGAGCCGTAGAACTCGTTGTCGCCGTACTCCTCCACGCCGACGCGGTTGATCGCGGCGACGAAGTACTCGTTGGCGACCGCCGCCGCGGGCTGCTCCAGCTTCCACAGGTACCCGGACAGGCCGCGCGAGGTGGCCGACGGGTTGTAGACGAGCTGGGCGCCGTTGAGGCCCAACTGCCGCCAGCCCTCCGGGAAGTGGCGGTCGTAGCAGATGTAGACGCCGACCCGGCCGACGGCGGTGTCGAAGACCGGCCAGCCGACGTTGCCCGGGCGGAAGTAGAACTTCTCCCAGAAGCCCTTGACCTGCGGGATGTGGTGCTTGCGGTACTTGCCGAGGACGGTGCCGTCGGCGTCGATGACGGCGGCGGTGTTGTAGTAGAAGCCGGACTGCTCGACCTCGAAGACGGGGACCACGATCACCATCCCGGTCTCCCGGGCGAGCGCCTGCATCCGCCGCACGGTCGGCCCGTCCGGCACCGGTTCGGCCCAGCGGTAGTGCTCGGGCTCCTGGACCTGGCAGAAGTACGGGGCGTTGAAGACCTCTTGGAACCCGATCACCTTCGCACCCTGCGCGGCCGCCGCCCTGGCGTGCTCCTCGTGTTTCGCGATCATGGATTCGGTGTCGCCGGTCCAGGTCGCCTGGACCAGTGCGGCACGCACAACATCGGACATCGGCTGCTCCTTTGTCGGTGCGTCGACCTGCGAACACGCGGGTCTACGCGTGTGGAGGCGACCGTAAGCCCCGTATGTGACCCTGGCAAGACCATCTCCCGGCCCGGCGCGGCGACCGCGCCGCCCCCCGGCCCGCGCTCCCCTCCCCCACCTCGACAGAAAAACTTGCAAGCCTCACTTGCAAGTTTCCCTGTCGTTCTCCTAGCCTGGCGACATGCCAGACAAGGACCAGAAACGGATCGCCACCGACCTCGGCGCGACCGTGTCCCTGCTGATGCGCCGGCTGCGCGCGGCCTCGCCGCAGGGCGAGTTGACCCCGACCCAGCGCGCGGTGCTCGCCCGGATCGACGCCGACGGACCCTCCACCATCGCGGCGCTGGCCCGCGCCGAACTGGTGCGTCCGCAGTCGATGCGGGTGACCGTCGGCGCGCTGGAGGAGCACGGCATCCTCGCCCGCAGCCCGCACCCGACCGACGGCCGCCAGGTGGTCTTCTCGCTCACCGAGGGGGGCCACCGGGTCCTCGCGGACGTCCGGGCCGCCAAGAACGACTGGCTCGCGGTGGCCATCGCCGAGCAACTGACCGCCGACGAACAGCGGACGCTGGCCGAGGCGACCGCGCTGATACGGCGGCTGATCGGGGAATGAGCGCCCCCGACGCCCCGGACCGGTCCGCGGGCCGCTCCGCCACCCCGACCGCCGGTCCGGCCCGACTCCCCGCCGGCGAGGCCGGTTTCGGCGCCCGTCTGATGACCCCGCTGCTGCTGGGGTCGCTCCTCAACCCCATCAACTCCACGATGATCGCCACCGCCCTGGTGGCCATCGGCCGGGACTTCCGCGTCGGCCCCGCCGACACCGCCTGGCTGATCTCGGCGATGTACCTCGCCAGCGCCGTGGGGCAGCCCTCGCTGGGCCGGGTCGCGGACCGGTTCGGACCGCGCCGGGTCTTCGTCGCCGGCACCGTGGCGGTCTGCGCGGCGGGCCTTCTCGGGGCGCTGGCCCCGACGTTCGCGCTGCTGATCGTCTCCCGGATCGTCCTCGGCGTCGGCGCCGCGGCCGCGTACCCGGCGGCGATGGCGATGCTGCGCGCCGAGTCGCGCCGGGTGGGGCGACCCACGCCGCGCGCCGTGCTCGGGCGGATCTCGCTGGCCGCGCTGGCCAGTGCGGCGGTCGGCCCCACCCTCGGCGGGCTGCTCGCCGCGACCGCCGGCTGGCGGGCGGTCTTCGCGGTCAACATCCCACTGGCGCTGCTGGCCCTGGCCGGCGCGCTGGTCTGGCTCCCGGCCGACCGGGACACCCGGGCGGCGACCGCGGCCGACGGCCCCGACGCCGCGGCCCGCGGCTCCCTCGACCCGTTCGGCATCGCGCTCTTCGCCTCCGCACTGACCTGCGCGATGTTCTTCCTGCTCCGGCTCGACGCCCCGCAGTGGCCGCTGCTCGCGCCGGCCGCCGCGCTCACCGCCGTCCTGGTGTGGTGGCAACTGCGCCACCCCCAACCCTTCATCGACCTACGGATGTTGGCCCGCAACCGCGCACTGGTACTGACCTACCTCCGGCACGGGCTGGCCTACCTGGTGATCTACTGCGTGCTGTACGGCTTCAGCCAGTGGCTGGAGCAGGCGCACGGCTACTCGTCCTTCCACGCCGGGCTGGTGATGCTGCCGATGTCCGGTGCGGCCGCGCTCTGTTCGCTCGCCGGCGCCCGGACCCGGGGCATCCGGGCCCCGCTGACCGTCGCGGCGGTCTGCCTGACGGCCGGCAGCGCGGTCTTCCTGCTGCTGCGCGACACCAGCCCACTGCCGCTGCTGCTGGTCGCCGGCGCGCTCTTCGGCATCCCGCAGGGCCTGGCCGCCACCGGCAACCAGGCCGCGGTCTACGCCCAGGCGCCGGCCGACGGCGTGGGCGCGGCCGCCGGCCTCCAGCGCACCGCCCAGTACCTCGGCGCGATCACCGCCTCCAGCCTCATCGGGCTGCTCTACGGCCAGCGCGCCACGGACCCGGGCCTGCACGCCATCGCGCTGACCGGCGCGGTGCTCGGCGTGCTGCTCCTGGTCCTCACCCTCGCCGACCGGACGCTCCGCACCACGGGCGCCCGCACCCTCGACTGACCCGTTCCCCCAACCTCCCTACCCCACCCAGGAGTTACCGTGCCCGCGACCACCTTGGACGCCACCACCGCACTGGTCCTGATCGACCTCCAGAAGGGCATCACCGCGCTGCCCACCGTCCACCCGGCCGCCGAGGTCGTGGCCCGCGGCGCCCAACTCGCCACAGCGTTCCGGGCCCACGGGCTACCGGTCGTCCTGGTGAACGTCACCGGCGGCGCCCCGGGCCGCACCGAGGCCGGCGGCCACGGCGGCACCCCGCCCGCCGACTGGGCCGAGCTGGTGCCCGAACTGGACGCGCAACCTGGCGACCTCCGCGTCACCAAGCAGCGGTGGGGGGCCTTCCACGACACCGACCTGGACGCCGAGTTGCGGCGCCGCGGGGTCACTCAGGTCGTCTTCGCCGGGATCGCCACCAGCATCGGCGTGGAGTCCAGCGCCCGCGCCGCGCACGAGCACGGCTACCACGTCACCGTCGCCGTGGACGCGGTGACCGACCTGGACGCGGACGCGCACCACCACAGCGTGCGGCGGATCTTCCCGCGGCTCGGCGAGACCGACACCACGGAGGCGATCATCGGCCTTCTGGGCTGACGCCCTCGACCGGGGCGGGGTGCCCGTCGGGGCGCCGCCGGTGCCACTGCAACGCGTCCTGGAGTTGGGCGGCCAACGAGATCAGCCGCGGCTCGCCGTGGGCCGGGCCCAGGAGTTGGGCGCCCAGCGGCAGCCCGTCCGCGCTGAAGCCGGCCGGGACGCTGATGCCGGGCCAGCCGAGCACGTTCCACGGCCAGGCGTACGGGCAGGCCGCGATCATGGCCCTGTCGGTCCCCCAGCCGCTGAGCCCGGCGAGGGCGCCGATGCGCGGCGGCGGGGTCGCGGTGGTCGGCGTCAGCAGCACGTCGTAGCGGCCGAACAGCGCCCCGATCCGGCGGCGTTGGCGCTGCTCGGCGGCCCGGGCGCGGCGCAGCGGCGGCCCGCCGAGCAGCCGGCCCATGCGCGCCGCCCCCTGGGTGCGGCGGTCCAGCAGCCGGGGGTCGGGGACCCGGGCGGCCCACTCGCCGACCCCGGCGGTGGCGCGCGGGACGAAGGCCAACCCCACCAGCCCGTAGTCCGGTTCGGCCTCCTCGACGAGGTGGCCGAGGCCGGCCAGGGTGCGGGCGAGGGCGATCACCGCGGCCCGCACATCGGGGTGGAGCGGCTTGCGGGTGAAGGTGGTGGCGGCCTTCCAGGACAGCGCGATCCGCAGCCGGCCTGGGTCCCGGCGGGCGGCCTCGCGGGCCGCGATGACCGGTGGCCGGTGCAGGTCCCCGGCGTGGTTGCCGCTGGCGACGTCGAGCAGCAGCGCGGCGTCCTCGACGGTGCGGGCCAACGGGCCGATGCCGGTGATGCCCTGGAACGCCTCGGCGTCCGGCCAGGTCGAGATCCGGCCGCGCTGCGGTTTGATGCCGACGAGGTGGGACCAGGCGGCGGGGATCCGGACCGAGCCGGCGCCGTCGGTGCCCAGCGCGGCCGGCACCAGCCCGGCGGCGACCGCGGCGGCCGAACCGCCGGACGAACCGCCGGGGGTGTGCGCGAGGTTCCAGGGGTTGCGGGTGTCGCCGAAGGCCGGGCCCTCGGTGAACGGCCACTGGCCCAGCTCGCAGGCGTTGGTCTTGCCGACGATGACCGCGCCGGCGGCGCGCAGCCGCCGCACCACCTCGGCGTCGTGCTGCTTGACCGGGAACTCCCCGGCGCAGCCGAACGCGGTGGGCTCGCCGGCCACATCGGTGTCGTCCTTGACCGCGACCGGCACGCCGAGCAGCGGCGTCCGCTCCCCGGCCGCGAGCCGGCGGTCCGCCTCCGCTGCCTCGGCCAGCGCCGCCTCGGCGCGGACCCGGCGGAAGGCGTTGACGGTGTCCTGGGTGGCCGCGATCCGCTCCAGGGAGCGGCGGACCAGGGCGGTGGCGGTGACCGCGCCGTCGGCCAGGGCCCGGGCCTGTTCGGCGAGCCCCTCCCACTGACCGTCGAGTTGCCCGGCGGGGGCGGGGCGGCGGGGGTGGTCCGGGGACCCTCCGGTCCGGCGTTCCTGGCTCTCGTCGACGCTCACGCTGCGTGCCCTCCCTGGGACCGCTCACTCGAACGAACGGTCCCAGGAGGCTAATCGGCCCCGCAGGGGCCGGCAACGACGCCGCGCGGCGCGACACATCGACGACACACGGACGGCACACACCGGCCCCGCGGGGGCTGGTTCCGGCCTACGGCGCCGGGTGAACGACCTGTGCGGAGCCGCCGCCGCGGCGGACCTTCTCGGCCGCGGCGAGCCAGCGGCCGTCCGGCAGCCGCTGCACGCCGGTGGCCGCGCCGATCTCCGGGTTCAGCTTGAAGGAGTGGCCGAGCGCCTCCAGTTGCTTGCGCAGCGGGCTGTTGTAGAGGGCCGGTTCGAGCTCGGTGGCGGCGGCGTTGCGCTGGCTGGCGCGCGGTGCGGCGATCGCGTCCACCAACGACATCCCGCGGTCGAGGTGGTTGATCAGGGTCTGCAGGACGGTGGTGATGATGGTGGCGCCGCCGGGCGAGCCCACGGCCAGCACGGGCGCGCCGTGGCGCAGCACGATGGTCGGGGAGATGGACGAGCGCGGCCGCTTGCCGGGGCCCGGCAGGTTGGGGTCGTGCACGGCCGGGTCGATGGGCGTGAAGGAGAAGTCGGTCAGCTCGTTGTTGAGCAGGAAGCCGCGGCCGGGGACGGCGATGCCGCTGCCGCCGGTCTGCTCGATGGTGAGGGTGTAGGCGACGATGTTGCCCCACTTGTCGGCGACGGTGAGGTGGGTGGTGTTCTCCCCCTCGTACGTCGTCGGGACGGCCTTGCCGGTGCTGCCGCAGGGCTTCGGGTGGCGCGGGTCGCCGGGCGCGAGCGGGCTGGTGAGCGCCTTGTGGTCGTTGATCAGGCACGCGCGGGAGTCGGCGAAGCGCTTGGAGGTCAGGCCCTTGACGGGGACGTCCTCGAAGGCGGGGTCGCCGACCCAGCGGCCGCGGTCGGCGAAGGCGATCCGGCTGGCCTCGATGTAGCGGTGCAGGAACTGCGTCTCGGACAGGTGCGAGAGGTCGCTCTTCCCCAGGATGTTGAGCGCCTCGGCCATGCTGGTGCCGCCGGAGGAGGACGGCGCCATGCCGTAGACGTCCAGGCCGCGGTAGGTGGTGTGGGTCGGCGGGTGGAGCAGCGTGTGGTAGGCGCGGAGGTCGGCGGTGGTCAGGTGGCCGGGGCGGACCTTGCGGTCGGCGCCGGCGCGGACCGGCGGCCGCTGCACGGTGCGGACGATGTCCCGCCCGATGGACCCGTGGTAGAGGGCGCCGATGCCCTTGCTCCCCAACTCCCGGTAGGTGCGGGCCAGATCGGGGTTCTTCAGGGTGGAGCCGACCACCGGCAGCTTGCCGCCGGGCAGGAACAGGGCGGCGGTGGCCGGGAAGTCGCGGAACCGCGCCTCGTTGTCCGCGGTCTGCTGACGGAAGGTCGCATCGACGGTGAAGCCGTTCTTGGCGATCCGCTCGGCGGGCCTGAGGACCTGCCCCAGGGAACGGCTGCCCCACTTCTTCAGGGCGCTGTCCCAGGTGGCGGGGGTGCCGGGGGTGCCGATGCTGAGCCCGCTGGTGACCGCGTCGGCGAACGGTATCGGCTTGCCGTTCTCCACGAAGAGGTTCTTGGTGGCGGTGCGGGGCGCGGTCTCCCGGCCGTCGAGGGTGCGCACGGTCTTGGTCTTGGCGTCGTAGTAGACGAAGTAGCCGCCGCCTCCGACGCCGGCCGAGTACGGCTCGGTGACGCCGAGGGCGGCGGCGGTGGCGACTGCCGCGTCGACCGCGTTGCCGCCCTTGCGGAGCACCTCGATGCCGGCGGCCGAGGCGTCCGCGTCGACGCTGGAGACCACGCCGCCGTAGCCGACGGCGACCGGGGTCTTGGCGGGGGTGGCGGGACCGGAGCGGGGTGCCGCGGTCCGGGCCGCGGCGGGGACCGCCATCAGGGAGCCGGCCAGCGCGGCCGTGACTCCCAGAACGGTGAGACGTCGGGCGTTCGACATACCTGGACTTCCTCCAAGTGCGGTGCGAGGGGGCGGCAGGGGCCGGAGCCTACCGGGGCCAACTGCCCACCGACAGGGGATGATTGGGTTATTGCGGGCGGTTCGCGGGCCGGGCGGTTTCGGACCCGGGCGTACGGTCCCGCCGTATCCGCACGGATCCGGGCAAGCAGTACGGGTCGGCGGCCCGCCCTCGAACACCCGCCCGACGGTTCGCTACGCTCCCCCGCCATGGACGACACCCTGCTGCTCCTTCTGATCGCGGTGGCCGCCCTCGTCGTGGGGCTGGCCGCCGGCTGGGCCGGGCAATCGGCGGCGGCCCGCCGCAAGCTGACCCGGGAACAGCGCTTCTTCGGACTGCCCGCCGGTTCCGAATGCGTCGTGGTCACCCACCGGGACAGCGCCGCGGCCCAATGGAGCATCCCCCGACACGACGCGCTCGCCCTGCTCGGGCTGGCCGCGGTGATCGAGAACTGCGGTGCGCACCCCGAAGTCGCCCCGCACGACACCGGGCTCCAGGGATTCGGCGCGCGCACCGAGTTCTGCGTGGGCGACCCCACCGCGCACCGCCGGCTCGCCGCCCACCTGGCGAACCTGCTGCCGGGCGTCGCGGTGCACCCGGGTGACGCGACCGGCGCCGGCCGGGGCACCCTCACCGTGGGTGGGACCACGTACCGCATGGAGCCGGGGGCGGTGGAGTACGTGCTGCTGGCCCGGCTGACGGCCGGGGAGATCGGCCGGCCAGTGTTCCTGGCGGCCGGTCAACGGCCGGTCACCCACCGGGCGGCGGTCCGCCACCTGGTCCGCAACCGGGCCAAACTGGCCCGCCGCTACGGCCCGGACGGGCAGTTCGCGCTACTGCTGAAGGTGGTCAACTCGCAGGCGTACGGCCCCGATGTGGTGGAGTTGGTGGCCGACGTCAGCAAGGCGGCGTTGGATCCGGCGGAGGCCAAGGGGCAGCATCGGGCGACGACCTGAGGCGGCCTCACCAACGGGCGGGGGCCCGCCTTCTCTGCCAAGCTCAGGGGCATGAGTCCCCGTACTCGTAGGCGTACTCCCTTCCTGCGCTGGACCGGTGCGCTGCCGGTCGTGGCGATGGTGCTGCTGATCCTGGTCTGGGGCCGGTCGTTGCCCGCGCCGCTGGTGGGGGTGGTGTCGCTGTTCCTGGCCGGGGCGGTGCTGGCGGCGGTGCACCACGCGGAGGTGATCGCGCACCGGGTGGGCGAGCCGTTCGGGTCGCTGGTGCTGGCGGTCGCGGTGACCATCATCGAGGTGGCGCTGATCGTCACGTTGATGGTCGACGGCGGGGAGAAGAGCGCACCGCTGGCCCGGGACACCGTCTTCGCGGCGGTGATGATCACCTGCAACGGCATCGTCGGGCTCAGCCTCCTGGTCGCCGCGCTCAAGCGGAAGGTGGCGGTCTTCAACGCCGAGGGCACCGGCGCCGCGCTGGCCTCGGTCGCCACGGTGGCCGGCCTCAGCCTGGCGCTGCCGACCTTCACCACCTCCACGTCCGGACCCCAGTTCTCCGGTCCGCAGTTGCTCTTCGCGGCGATCGCCGCGCTGACGCTGTACGGCCTGTTCGTCGCCACCCAGACCTTCCGGCACCGGGACTACTTCCTGCCGGTCACCGCCACCGGCGAGGTGATCGACACCGAGGACCACGCCCATCCGCCGTCCGCCAGGGAGGCGCTGGCCAGCCTGGCGTTGCTGGCGCTGGCGCTGATCTCGGTGGTGGGGCTGGCCAAGGCGGTCTCCCCCACCATCGAGTCCGGGGTGGCCAGCGCCGGCCTGCCGTCGTCCGTGGTCGGCGTGGTGATCGCGCTGCTGGTGCTGCTCCCGGAGACCATCGCGGCGGTCCGCGCGGCCCGCCGGGACCGGGTGCAGACCAGCCTCAACCTCGGCCTGGGCTCGGCGATGGCCAGCATCGGCCTGACGATCCCGGCGGTCGCGCTGGCCACGGTGTGGCTCAAGGGCCCGCTCATCCTGGGCCTGGGCGCCACCCACATGGTGCTGCTGGTGCTCACCGTCGTCGTCGGCACGCTGACGGTGGTGCCCGGCCGGGCCACCCTGCTCCAGGGCGGTGTCCATCTGACGCTGCTGGCGGCGTACCTCGTGCTCGCGGTCAGCCCCTGACGAACGGCCGCTCCCCGGCGCGGTGTTGACGCGCGACGGTCCCGTTGGGCGACGGGAGGGGAGGGTGCCGGTACCCGTGCCGCGCCGAGCCGATCGCGACGACCACGGAGCGTGAGAGCGGTCACCCTGTGCACCGGAACCCGACGAGATGGTTTATCGTTCAATTGACGGCGGGCCCCAACGGGCCGCGCCCCCTCGGACCGCCCCGGCCGGATTCCCCCGTCCGGCCGGGGCTTCCCCCTCTCCGGCCCGTCCGCGCCGCACCCGCGCCCCCGGCGGCCGGACCACCCGTCTTCCTTCCTCCGCATGCCGCCGCCCCGGAACGCGCCTTGAATGCGAGGCATGTCCTTGCCGAATGCGCCGGGCCGCCGGCGGCCGGACGGCGCGCTGGAACGCCTCGGCGAATGGTGCGCCCGGCACGCCGTGGTCGTCGTGGTGCTGTGGCTGGTCGGACTGACCGCGGTCCAGGTGCTCCAACGGCCCCTCGGCGGGACCTACTCCGACGACTTCTCGCTGCCGGACGTGCAGTCCCGGCAGGGCCAGGAGATCCTCGCCGCGCACCAGCCCGCGGTCGGCTACGCCGCCCCGGTGGTACTGCACGCCGACCGGCCGCTGACCGCCTTCGCCGGGCAGCTCGCGGACGCCACCGTCGCCCTGGAGAGGCTCCCCGATGTGCGGGCCGCGGAGAGCCCGTTGACCCCGCCCGGGCCCCGGACTCCACCACCGTCGCCCGGTGCCGCGCACACCGGACCGCTCTCCGCCGACGGCCGGACCGGGTACCTCACGGTGCGCTTCCGGGACCCGCCGGCGCACCTGGGCCCGGACGCGCTGCCGGGCGTGGACCGGGCGGTGGCGCCGCTGCGCGCGGCCGGCGTCCAGGTCGAGTACGGCGGCGCGCTGGGCGAGCTGGCGCAGCCGGCCACCGACGACCGGCCCAGCGAGGCGATCGGGTTCGCGGTGGCGGTGCTGGTGCTGCTCGTCGGGTTCGGCAGCGTGCTGGCGGCCGCGGTGCCGCTGCTGACCGCGCTGATCGGGGTGGTCTGCGGGCTGGGCTGCCTGGGGCTGCTGGCCGCCGCGTTCACCTTCGCCACCGTTTCCCCCGCCCTGGCCACCATGATCGGCCTCGGGGTGGGCATCGACTACGCGCTGTTCCTGATCACCCGCCATCGGCAACTCCTGGCGGACGGCGCGGAGCCGGCCGTCGCCGCGGGGCGGGCGGTGGCCACCAGCGGCCGAGCCGTCCTGATCTCCGGCGTCACCGTGCTCATCGCGCTGACCGGGCTCTCCGTCGCGGGCATCGGCTTCATCGCCAAGCTGGGCACCGCGGCCGCGCTCACCGTGATCACCGCGGTGCTCGGCGCGCTCACCCTCGTCCCCGCGCTGCTCGGGCTGCTGGGCCGCGACATCGACCGGCTGCGGGTGCGCCGGCCGGTCGCCGAGCCGGCCCCGGACGCGGACACCGGCCGCCGCGGGCTGCGCTATGCCCGGCGAGTGACCCGCCATCCCTGGCCGCACCTGGTGTGCGGGGTGCTCGTCCTGGCGGTGCTCACGGTCCCGGCGTTCTCGATGCGGCTGGGGCACATCGGCGACGGCGCGGACCCACCGTCGTTCACCTCCCGCCGGGCCTACGACCTGATGTCGGCGGCGTTCGGCCCCGGTTCGACGGGGCCGCTGACGCTCGTCGTCGACCAGCGGGCGGTGCCGGCGGCGGACCGCCCGGCGCTGGCGGCCCAGGCCCGGCACGCCCTCGGCCACCTCCCCGGCACCGCGGCGGTCACCCCGCTGCGGCCCTCCCCGGACGGCGCGGTGCTGTCCGCCACCGCCTACCCCACGGGAGCCCCGCAGGACGCGAGCACCACCGCGCTCACCCACCGCCTCGTCGACTCCGTGCTCCCCCGCGCCGTCCGCGGCTACGAAGCCCACGGCTACGTCACCGGCACCACCGCTGCCGAGGTGGACTTCCTGGACCTGCTCGCCGCCCGGCTTCCGCTGATCATCGCCGTGGTGGTGGGCCTGGCCTTCCTGATCCTGCTGATCGTCTTCCGGGGCGTGCTGGTCGCGGCGAAGGCCGCGGTGCTCAACGTGCTGTCGATCGCGGCGTCGTACGGGGTGGTGGTGGCGGTCTTCCAGTGGGGGTGGGGCGGGCCGGCGCTCGGGGTCAACGGCACCGTGCCGATCGAGAGCTACGTGCCGATGATGATGTTCGCCATCGTCTTCGGGCTGGGCACGGACTACGAGATCTTCCTGCTCTCCCGGGTCCACGAGGGCCGCTCGCGGCACGCCGAGCCGGCCACGGGCGTGCTGCACGCCCTGGCGGTCACCGGCCGGGTGATCGGCTGCGCCGCGCTGATCATGGTGGGCGTCTTCGCCGCGTTCCTGTCCAGCGAGGCCGTGGCGGTCAAGATGCTCGGGGTGGGTCTGGCCGTGAGCGTGCTGATCGACGCGACCGTGGTCCGGCTGCTGCTGGTGCCCGCGGCGCTGACGCTGCTGGGCGCGCGGGCCTGGTGGACGCCGTGGTGGCTGGACCAGGTGCTGCCGGAGGTGGACCCGGAGGGGGCGCACCGGCCCCGGCCCGCGCCGCCGCGCCCGGTGGACCCGCTGGGCCACGGCGGCCCACCGGCCGGCTGACCGCCCCGCCGGCCCGGCCCGTCCTGCGGGGACCAGCGGCTCCGCCGATCATCGGAGTATGGCTCCGACCCCCGGGCCCGGCGCCGCGGGCCCGCCCCCGTATCCCGTGATCCGACCGATGCTGGCCGTGCTCGGGCCGCTGCCGCCCGGGCCCGAGCAGGCCGGCTGGGCGTTCGAGGGCAAGTGGGACGGGGCCCGGTGCGTCGTGAACGCCCCGGGCGACGGCACCCTCCAACTGGTCACCCGGGCCGGCAACGACGCCACCGCCAGCTACCCCGAGCTCGGCCCGCTCGGCGAGCAACTGCGCGGCCGGGCGGCGGTGCTGGACGGCGAGGTGGTGGTGCTGGGCCCCACCGGCCGACCCGACTTCGGGCTGCTGCAACGCCGTATGGGGGTGCTCAACCCGCGCCGCACCGCCCGGTTGGCGATGGAGCTCCCCGTTCAGCTCGTGCTCTTCGACGTGATGTACCTGGACGGGCCGCTGATGGCCGCGCCCTACGAGGAGCGGCGGGCGGTGCTGGCCGGGTTGGCGCTGGCCGGCCCCAACTGGTCGGTGCCGGGGTATGTCGCGGGCCACGGCCAACGGGCGTGGGAGGCGGCGCTGCACGGCGGCCTGGAGGGCGTGATGGCCAAGCGGCTGTCGTCCCCGTACCTTCCCGGGGTGCGCTCCACGGACTGGGTGAAGACCAAGTACCAGGAGACGCTGGACGTGGTCATCGGCGGCTGGACGGAGGGGCGCGGGGCGCTCGGCGGGCTGCCCGGGTCGGTGCTGGCGGGCGTGGCGGAGCCTAGCGGGCTGCGGTTCGTGGGCGCGGTGGGCTCGGGCCTCTCCGACCACGAACGGCGGGACCTGGCGCAGTACTTGGGCGTGATCCCGCTGGACCGTTCGCCGTTCGTCAACCCCGTGGACCTGGCGGGCGTGCACTGGGCCGAGCCCCGGCTGGTCGCCGAGATCACCGTCAGCGGCTGGACGGCGACGGGGCGGATCCGGCATCCGGTCTGGCACCGGCTGCGCCCCGATCTGACGCGGCTGGACTGAGCCGCGGCGGGGACGGCCGTGGGACGGCACGGCCGTGGCCACCGGGCGCCGGTCAACGCGCGCCGCGGGCCGGTTCGGTCACGGGCGGCAGAACCGGGCGACGGCGACCGATCCACCGTCGTTCTCGTCGTCCGAGCCGAGGATCCCCGCGCGGGAGCCGGGCAGGCAGGCCAGTCCCTCGACCTTGTGCCCGGAGACGGTCGCGAGGCGGTGCGGCGCGTCGGACACCGTCAGCCCGATGCGGCCGGTGCGGGAGACGGTGACCCGCCCCGCGTCGTAGAGCGCGGAGGCGAACGGGCCGTCGTTGCCCGGGTCGGCGGCCGACGACACGGTCAACCGGCCGTCGGCAGCCGCCTTCACGTCCGAGGCGTGCCGGACGTGCGCCGCCGGGTACGGCACCCGGAAGCGGGCGGAGACCGGTGCGCCGAGGGAGTTGTCTGCGGGGTTCCACGCGGCCGCGAAGAGGGTGGCCGGGCGGTCGTCCTGGCCGCGGTCGGCCCAGACGGCGACGGTCCGGCCGCGGAGGACGGAGAGGGCGAAGCCCTCGTAGTTGGCGTCCGGGGAGACGTCGGGCAGGCGGAAGGTGCCGAGCACTCGGGCGGTGTCGCCGTCCCGGACGACGCGGTAGGCGGTGCCGCCGCTGGCCAACGCCAGGAACTCGTGCGGCCGGCCGGGTACCGCGTCGATCGCCTCCAGGTCCACCGGCAGCGGGCCGACCCAGTCCAGCGGCCGCACCCGGGGCGCCGCGCCCGGGCGGAGGCCGATCGCCACCAGCCGGTTCTGGCCGGGCTCCTTGTTGTCGCGGACGCCGACGAGGTCGACCGCGGCACCGTGCCGGTCCTCGACGGCGAGGCCGCTGATCCCGGCGGTCATCCCGTCCCCGACCCGCTGCCAGCCACCCGTACCGGGGCGGGACGCGGCGGTCGGGGCGTGCTCCTGTGCGGTGGCCGTCGTCGGCGCCAGCAGGGCGACGCCGAGCACGGCCACACCTATCGCTCTCGTGATCATCGGGCGATGATAGGTGACTCCCTTTCCCTACCGGCCAGTTGGCGCGCGCCGCCCCGTGGCCGCGCGCCGTCCCCCGGGACGCGCCGTGCGCCGGGTGGCTGACGCCCCGGGACGCGCCCCCGCGGCGCGGGAAACCATCCCGGCATCCGCCCGGCCCCCACGGAAAGGAACCGACGATGCCCGCCCCCGAGAACGACGGCACCACCGGAGCCAGCGACGGCAACCGCGCCTACGGGCACAAGCCCTTCAAGCGCTCCCGGAGCCACTTCGCCGACCGGATCACCGCCGACGGCCGCGACGGCTGGCCGGTGGCGGCCGGCCGCTACCGGCTGGTGGTCAGCCGCGCCTGCCCCTGGGCCAGCCGCGCGGTGATCTCCAGGCGGCTGCTCGGCCTGGAGGACGCCCTGTCGATGGGTATCGCCGACCCCATTCAGGACGACCGCAGTTGGCGCTTCACCCTCGACCCGGAAGGCCGGGACCCGGTGTTGGGCATCCGCTTCCTCAGCGAGGCGTACGACGCCCGCGAGAGCGGCTACCCCGGCGGCGTCAGCGTCCCCGCGATCGTGGACGTCCCGAGCGGGCAGTTGGTCACCAACGACTTCCAGCAGATCACCCTGGACTTCGCGACCGAGTGGACGGCGCTGCACCGGCCCGGCGCGCCCGACCTCTACCCCGGGGCGCACCGGGACGAGATCGACGAGGTGATGGCGGGCGTCTACCAGGACGTCAACAACGGGGTGTACCGGGCCGGTTTCGCCACCGGGCAGGACGACTACGACGCGGCCTTCGAGGCGCTGTTCCGCCGGCTCGACCAGCTCTCCGAGCGGCTTGTGCACCGGCGGTACCTGGTCGGCGACACCCTCACCGAGGCCGATGTCCGGCTGTTCACCACGCTCGTCCGCTTCGACCCCGTCTACCACGGCCACTTCAAGTGCAACCGCTTCAAGCTGGCCGAGGACCCGGTGCTGTGGGCGTACGCCAAGGACCTGTTCCAGACGCCCGGGTTCGGGGACACGGTGGACTTCCACCACATCAAGCAGCACTACTACCGGGTCCACAGCGGCATCAATCCCACCGGCATCGTCCCGCTCGGCCCGGACCTCTCCGGCTGGCTGACGCCGCACCACCGCGAGGAGTTGGGCGGTCGGCCGTTCGGCGACGGCACCCCGCCGGGCCCGGTCCCGGCGGGCGAGCGGGTCCCCGCTTCGGGACGCCCCTGACCGCCCGACCGCGACGGGCACCGATGGTCTCCAGGCCCTGCGGGCGGACGCCTACGGGTCCCTAGTCCCGTGGGCGGACGCCTACGGGTCCCTACTCCGCGCCGGCGTCCTCCGGGGCCCGGCGGGCCAGTCCGACCAGCACGTCCAGGGCGTCCGCCAGGACGTCGACGGGCGGGGCGGACAGGGCCAGCCGTACCGCGTTGGGGGCGTGCCCGGCGCCCACCGCGAAGGCGCCGGACGGGGTGACCGCGATGCCGCGGCGGGCCGCGGCGGCCACGAAGGTGTCCGCCCGCCAGGGCTCGGGCAGTTCCCACCAGCAGTGGTACGAATGCGGGTCGGTGCGCAGCCGTTGACCGGCGAGGCGGTCCGCGGCGATCCGCTGGCGGGCCGCGGCGTCGGCCCGCTTGTCCGCCTCGACGGCGGTGGCGGTGCCGTCGCCCAGCCAACGGACCGCCGCCTCCAGGGCGAAGCCGGCCGCCGTCCAGGCGCCGGAGCGGAGCGCCGCGGCGAAGTCGGGGGCGGCGGGGCGGTCGGGCGGCACCAGGAACCCGAGCGTCAGGCCCGGGGCGAGCCGCTTGGAGAGGCTGTCGACGAGCACCGTGCGCTCCGGGGCGAGCGCGGCGAGCGGCGGCAGGTCGGGGCGGAGGAAGCCGTAGACGGCGTCCTCGACGGCGTAGAGGTCCAACTCCCCCAATGTTGCGGCGACTTCGGCGCGGCGGGCCGCGGGCATGGTGGTGCCGAGCGGGTTGTGCAGCGCGGGCTGGAGGTAGACCGCGCGCAGTGGGGCGGCGGTGCGCAGCGCGTCGGGGGTGACGCCGTGCTCGTCCATCGCCAGCGGCACGAGGGTGATGCCGAGGCGGGCCGCGATGCCCTTGATGACGGGGAAGGTCAACGCCTCGACGCCGAGGCGTTCGCCGGGCGGGACGAGGGCGGCGAAGGCGGCGGCGAGGGCCTCGCGGCCGCTGCCGGCGAAGAGCAGCCGCCGGGCGTCGGGGGTCCAGCCGGCCCGGGTGAGGTGGGCGGCGGCGGTGTGCCGGGCGACGGGGGTGCCGGCGGCGGTGCCCGGGCGCAGCGCCGCGGACATCGCCGCGTCCTGTTGCAGCAGCGGCCCGAGGCTCTGCGCGAGGAGCGCGGACTGCCCCGGCAGGACGGGGAAGTTGAGCTCCAGATCGATGGGGTGGCCGCCGGGCTCGGCGAGCGCGGGCCCGGCCGCCGGTGGCGCGGTGCGGACGAAGGTGCCGCGGCCGACCTCGCCCACCGTCAGCCCGCGCCGGCCCAGTTCGCGGTAGACCCGGGCCGCGGTCGAGTCGGCGATCCGCCGGCGCCTGGCGAACCGGCGCAGCGGCGGCAGCCGGTCTCCCGGGCGGAGCCGGCCGGCCGCGATGGCGGCGGCCAGTTCGTCGGCGATGGCGCGGTAGTCGTCCCCCGTCATTGCACTCCCCTCCCACAACATTGCACCGAGCACATTATCCCTATTGTGCCGAGCAATTGCCCCTCATAGCATCGATGCAATCGGCTCCCGGGCGAACTCGACCAACTCACCATCACGGCAACGCCGCACGTCATGCGGCAAGAAGGGGTGTGCCATGCCCTCGGTGCAATCCAACGGGATCACGATCGCGTACGACGACGAGGGCAGCGGTGCACCGCTGGTCCTCCTCCACGGCCACCCCTTCGACCGCTCGATGTGGCGCCCGCAGACCACCCACTTCAGCGCCGCCGGGATGCGGGTGATCGCCCCGGACCTCCGCGGCTACGGCGGGAGTTCGGCCGTCCCCGGCAAGACCCCGCTCGCGACCTTCGCCCGCGACCTCGCCGCCCTGCTCGACCGGCTCGGCATCGAACGGTTCGTCCTCGGCGGGCTGTCCATGGGCGGGCAGATCGTCATGGAGTGCTACCGGCAATTCCCGGAGCGGATCCGGGCGTTGCTGCTCGCCGACACCTTCGCGGCGACCGACAGCGACGAGGGCCGCGCGCTGCGGCTGCGGACCGCCGAGCGGCTGCTCACCGAGGGGATGGCCGGGTACGCGCACGAGGCGCTGCCCAAGATGATCGCGCCGGCCCATGTGACGGCGCTGCCCGAAGTCGCCGCGCACGTCCTGGGGATGATGAAGAACGCCTCGCCCGAGGGAGCCGCGGCCGCCCTGCGCGGCCGGGCCGAGCGCCCGGACTACACCGGGCTGCTCCCGCGGATCACCGTGCCCACCCTCGTGGTCGTGGGCACCGAGGACGAGTTCACCCCGGTGGCCGACGCCCGGCTGATCCACGAGGCGGTGCCCGGGTCGCGCCTGACGCTCGTCCAAGGCGCCGGCCACATGCCGAACTTGGAGCGCCCGGAGGAGTTCAACGCGGCGCTGGCGGCGTTCCTGGACACGCTTCCGTCCGAGGCCGGGGACGGGGACGGGCGCCCGTCCCGCTAGCGCTCCGCCACCCTCCCCACCGCCAGCAGCGCCGTGTGCGGCAGCACCAGTTGACCGGGCCGCCGACCGCCCGGCTCGGCGAACTCCTCGGCGAGCGCGACGACATGGCGCCTGATCCGCTCGGTAACGACCGGCCCCTGTGAGGTCACCACCCGCCCGATGGTGGCGACGCCGGCCGCCGGGCCGCGCCACCACTCCTCCACCGTGGTGCGGTGCCCCCAGGAGAGCGCGGAGCAGCGCACCCCGCCCAACCCGCCGGCGGCGCGCAGCAGTTCCGCGAAACCCTCGGCCGTGCGCGGGAAGTCGTCCTCGGGCGCGAGCGCGGGGACGTCCGGCGGTCGGGGCACGCCGGCGGCCCGCACCGCGCGGCCGAGAAGCGCCTGGCCCGGCGCGGGCGGCGCGGCCCAGATGGTCAGCGCGATCCGGCCGCCCGGGCGGGTCACCCGGCGGAGTTCGGCCAGCGCGGCGCGGGGGCGCCCGACGTGATTGAGCACGAAGTTGCCGACGGTCGCGTCGAAGGCGCCGTCGGGGAAGGGGAGTTGCGGCAGGGCGGCGAGCCGGACGGCGGCCTCGGGCGCGGCGGCCGCGGCAGCGCGCACCATGTCCGGTTCGGCGTCCACGGCGACCACCTCGGCGCCGCGGTCGAGGGCGGCCACCGCGGCGGCGCCCGTTCCGGTGCCGGCGTCCAACAGCCGGATGCCCGCGGTGACGCCCGCGGCGTCCAACAGTCGCGGCACCGTATACGCGCAGAGCCGGCCGAACCCCGCCGCGTACGCCGCGGCGCGGCCCGCCCAGGCCCGCCGTTCACTGGCATCGAAGGGTGTCTGTGTCGCGGGTCCCACCTGCGCCCCCTCGATGTGCGTCATGCCCGTCCCGCCTCTCCCGCGCGCCCCGTTCCACCGCCTCCGTTACGCCAACGCCCACGGCACCCTCGGACTCTCCCCCACACCAAGGGCGTTACCCACCCGTAACCTACCGATGGGTTACCACGGGTAAGCAACGGACCTTACTCTCCAGTCACATCGAGCCGCCGGGCCCCCTCCTGTCTCCGGACAGCGCCCGGGCGGCTCGCGTCGAGACCTGGAGCAGAAGATGACGCCCTCCCGCACCACTCTGCGCGCCGCGATCGGCACCCTCTCCGCGGCGGTGCTCGCCACCACCACCCTGACCGTCGCCCCGGCGCACGCCGCGCCGGCACCCGACCGCACCACCGCCGCCACCGCCGCCCGCCCGACGGCCACCGGCTCCCCCACCCTGCGGTTCGTCGACATCGCGGGCGCGGGCGGGACCCCCCTCAAGGCGAACGTCTTCACCCCGGCCGGCGCCGACGCCACCCGGCGCTACCCACTGATCGTGCTCCCCACCAGTTGGGCGATGCCGCAGGTCGAATACCTGGTGCAGGCCCGGAAGTTGGCCGCCACCGGCTACGTCGTGCTCGGCTACAACTCGCGCGGCTTCTGGCAGTCGGGCGGGCAGATCGAGACCGCCGGGCCGAAGGACATCGCCGACGCCTCCAAGGTCATCGACTGGGCGCTGGCGCACACCCCCGCCGACCCGCACGAGGTGGGCATGGCCGGGGTCTCCTACGGCGCCGGCATCAGCCTGCTGGCCGCCGCGTCCGACAAGCGGATCAAGGCGGTCGCGGCGCTCAGCGGCTGGGCCGACCTGATCGACTCGATCTACAGCGGGCACACCCCGCACCTCCAGGCCGCCGCGGTGCTCGGCGGCGCGGGCGAGCTGACCGGACGCCCCAGCCCCGAACTCCGGCAGATCCTCAAGGACTTCCTCAGCGCCAACATGGCCAAGGAGAAAGAGCTGATCGCCTGGGCCCGCAAGCGCTCCCCCGCCACCTACCTGGACCGGATCAACGCCAACGGGGCGGCCATCCTGCTCGGCAACGCCTGGGGCGACTCGCTCTTCCCGCCCAATCAGTACGCCGCGTTCTTCGAGAAGCTCAAGGGCCCCAAGCGGCTGGAGTTCCGCCCCGGCGACCACGCCACCGCCGAGGGGCTGGGACTGCTCGGCCTGCCCAACGACACCTGGAACGACACCGAGCGGTGGTTCGACCACTACCTCAAGGGCGTCGACAACGGCATCGACCGGGAGCCGCCGGTCCTCCTCAAGTCCCGTTCCACCGGCGCCTACGAGGGCTACAGGAGCTGGCGGGACGTGCCCTCCGCGCACCGCCGGATCGCCCTCGACGGCAGCCACCGCATCCGCACCGGCCTCGACTCCGGCGCCGACGGCGGACTGATCTTCCTCTCCAGCATGCTGGACCAGTTCCTCCGGCTGCCGCCGATGGCCTCGATCCCGCTGCTGCCCCGTTCGGCGGCCGCCGTCTGGCAGTCCGCGCCGTACCCGAGCGGCCAACGGGTGCGCGGGACCACCCGGTTGCACACCACGGTCACCAGCACCGCCCCGAGCGGCACCGCCATCGCCTACCTCTACGACGTCGGCCCGCTGGGCCTGGGCAAACTGGTCACCCACGCACCGGTCACCTTCCACGACCGGACCCCGGGCCGCCCGTTCGGCATCGACCTGGACCTCTTCGCCACCGCCTACGACGTCCCCGCCGGACACCGGCTCGCGGTGGTCGTGGACACCGTCGACCCGCTCTACATCGCCCAGAACCCCGACGGCGCCCGGCTGACCTTCTCCTCCCCGGCCGGCGATCCGTCGTATGTGTCGGTACCGGTGCGCGACTGACCGGTACCGCGGCCGCACGGCCCGGTCCTACGTCCGTGGCCGTACGGCCAACGCCCGAAGCGGCCGGCGGGGCACGGTCGTTAGGCTCCCGATCATGCGACCACTCCCCCCGCCCCGCGACGCCGCACAGCGCAAACGCGACGCCCTGCACCGCCTGGAGGCGGACGAGGACGCCTGGGTCTCGACCGTCACCGCAGCAGACGGCGCGCCGACCCTGGTGCCGCTGTCGTTCGTCTGGCACCGCGAGCGCCTGGTGATGTCCACCAAGGGCAGCAACCCCACCGCCCGCAACCTGACCGCGCGCGGGGAGAGTTGGGTGGCGATCGGCCACACCCGGGACGTGGTGTTGCTGCACTGCACCGTCGAGGTGCTGGCCAACGACGCGCTGCCGCAGGACGCCGCGGACGCCCTCGCCACCAAGCTGGGCTGGAATCCGCACGGTCGCGCTCCGTGGGTCTTCCTCCGGTTCACCCCGCAACGGATGCTGGTGTGGCGGGAGGAGAACGAGCTGCCGGAGCGGGAGCTGATGCGGGACGGCGGCTGGCGGGTCTGACGCCGCCCGCACCCCGGTCGACGCCCGGAACGCCCCTTTGCGGCATGATCGTTGTCATGCGACACCGCGATGCACCCCCGCCCGGCCCCCGGCACCCCCACCTGCCGACGACCGAGTCCGCGGTCACCGCGATCCGGGAGATCGCCGAGGAGCACGGGCTGGAGGTGACGGTCACCGACGACATCGGCGCGGACCAGACCACCCGCCGGACCTCCGCCGGGGCGTTCACCGTGCTCGACCCCGACGGGTCGCTGCCGCACGAGGCGTTCGTCGAACTCGGCGGCACCCCGGCCGTCACGGTCCAGCTCTACCCCGAGGACGACGCCAGGATCACCGTGGAGGCGGTGGAGTTCGCCGATGTCCCGCGCGACGCCGTGCCGGCGTTCCTGCGCGCCGTGCACGGCGATCTGGCCTACGTCAAGAGCCGGTTCTTCCCGCCGGGGCAATGGCTGGTGGTGCCGCTGCCCGGCGACGAGACCTACAAGGAGCTGGTCGGGCGGATGACGCTCACCCCGTGGCTGGCGCGCCGGGTGCGCTGAACCGGCGGACGGGCGGGGCCCGTTCGGGCCGGGACGCCCGGGAGGTGCGCGGCGCCCGGAGCGACCACGGCGTTCAGGGCGTCCGGGGGCGTCAGCCCTCCGCGACCTCGGCGTAGACCTGGGAGAGCTCGGGGGCACCGTCGTCGGCCCACTCATGGCCGGTTGTCACCACGTCGATCTCCCGCCCGGACGCCAGCCGCACCACCGGCTGCCCGTCCGGTCGGACGTGCCAGACCGTGCCCGGGACCGTGCGCACCAGGACCGTGCCGAGGTAGAGCCCGGCGTCGTTGCCGAGCCAGGGCAGCACCTCGGGATCGTCCCGCCACACCGGCTGGAGCTGGTCGAGCTCCTCCAACGACCGTACGGAGTCGTCGAGTTCGACGCCTGCGGTGGCCGCCTGGTCGCGCAGCAGCTCGCACTCGGAGAGCAGCTCGACGACGCTCTCGGGATCCGCGCGCACCGACTCGGCGAGCGGCACCGAGCCGCCCGGGGCGGTGCGCCTACGCCACATGTCCAGGAAAGACAGGTTCATGGTGCGAGGGTCCCACCCGCCCCCGCGCCAGGGCCACAGGCGCGCGGCACGGCGCCGGGGCCCACCCCGCGCCCCCGTGCGCCTCCCCCGCGCGCCGGAGAGCGCGCCGGCGCGTGATCGGCTCACACGTCCAGGTCGACCACCACGGGCGCGTGGTCCGAGGCGCCCTTGCCCTTGCGCTCCTCGCGGTCGACGTAGGCGTCCGAGACGGCCTTGGCGAACGGCGCGTTGGCGTAGACGAGGTCGATGCGCATACCGCGGTTCTTGGGGAAGGCGAGCGCGCGGTAGTCCCAGAAGGTGTAGGGCCGGTCGTACTTCAGCGGGCGGGGCACCACGTCCGACAGGCCGGTCTCGCGCAGGGCGGCCAGGGCGGCGCGCTCGGCCGGCGTGACGTGGGTCAGGCCCTCGAAGACCGCGGGGTCGTAGACGTCCTCGTCGGTCGGCGCGACGTTGAAGTCACCGAGGACGGCGAACGGGCGGCCGCCGGCCGCGTCCTCGGCGACGGCCGTCTTCAGGGCCTCGAACCAGCCCAGCTTGTAGGCGTAGTGCGCGTGGTCGACCTCACGGCCGTTGGGGACGTAGACCGACCAGACGCGGGCCGGGCCGCAGGTGGCCGACACGGCGCGGGGCTCCTGGGCACCGTCGTAGTCCGGGCCGCCGGGCAGTCCCTTGACCACGTCCGCCAGGCCGACCCGGGAGAGCAGGGCGACGCCGTTCCACCGGCCGTCGGCGTTGACCGCGGCCTCGTAGCCCAGCTCGCGCAGCGGTTCGTAGGGGAACTGGGCGTCGGAGCACTTGGTCTCCTGGACGCACAGCACGTCCGTGCCGGACTGCTCCAGCCAGGCCAGCAGCCTCGGGAGGCGGGCGGTGATCGAGTTGACGTTCCAGGTCGCGATGCGCATATCGGTAAACCTACCGCCCGGCACCGACAGTCAGCCCACCTCGGTGTGGGCGCCCGGCGCGAGGCGGTCGTGGCCGGCCCCGCCGAGCTTTTCGATCATGCCGTCGTAGACCGGGCGGGCGTGGTCCTGGAGCAGGCTGTCGTGGATGTCGACGGACCGGCGCGGGGCGACCGCGCGGACGTAGTCGATGACCTCGGCGATCTTGTTCCAGGGGGCGTGGACCGGGAGCAGCAGGGTGTCGACGCTGCGGCCCTCGGGGACGGTGAGCGCGTCGCCGGGGTGGAAGACGGCGCCGCCGTCCAGGAGGAAGCCGACGTTGGTGATCCGCGGGATGTCCGGGTGGATCACCGCGTGCATCTGCCCGTGCACCTCGACCTCGAAGCCGGCGGCGGTGAAGGCGTCGCCCTCGCCGACGGTGTGCACCCGGCCGGGGAAGGCCGCGGAGATCTGCCCCGCGGCGCTCGCCAGGGTCCAGATCTCGGCCGCCGGATTGGCCTCCATGGCCCGGCGCAGCCGCTCCTCGTTGAAGTGGTCCATGTGCTCGTGCGTCACCAGGATCGCGTCCGCGCCGACGGCCGCGTCCTCCTCGCTGAACACCCCCGGGTCGATGACCAGCGTTTGCCCGTCCTTCACGATCCGAACGCAGGCGTGGGTCTTCTTGGTGAGTTCCATGGGGCCATTTTGCCGCGCGCGGCGGCGGCGCGGGCGGGCTGTGGACAACGGCCGCGTCCGCTCAGCCCTCGGGGGTCGTCTCCTCCTCGATGACCTTCTTGGCCACCGCGAAGGCGGAGTTGGCGGCCGGGACACCGCAGTAGACCGCGGTCTGCAGCAGGATCTCCTTGATCTCCATGGGGGTGAGGCCGTTGCGCAGCGCGGCGCGGGTGTGCAGGGCGAGCTCCTCGCTGTGGCCGCGGGCGACCAGCGCGGTGAGCGTGATGATGCTGCGGGTGCGACGGTCCAGGCCGGGCCGGGTCCAGATCTCGCCCCAGGCGTAGCGGGTGATGAAGTCCTGGAAGTCGGCGTTGAAGTCGTCGGTGCCGGCCTCCACCCGGTCCACGTGGGCGTCGCCGAGCACCTCGCGGCGGACCTTGATGCCCTGCTCGTACGTGCCGCCGCGGACCTGGGCGGGCTGCGTCAGTCCGGACTCGATGGCGGCCGGGGCGTGGGTCGGCATCGGCGGCGCTATCTGCGGCTTGGGGGCGGCCGCGCCGATGGCGGGCGTCCCGGGGCCGGGCTTGTCGTGCCAGGCGGTGCTGAAGTGCCGGATGAGCAGTTCGCTGACGGCCGCGGGCTGCTCGACGGGGGCCAGGTGCGAGGTGCCCGGGACCATCGCCAGGCTGGCGTCCGGTATCCCGGCGACCAGGGTGCGGGCGTCGGTGGTGGGCGTGACCGTGTCCTCGGAACCGGCGACGACAAGGGTGGGCACACCCACCCGGCCCAGGGAGGACCGCACGTCGTAAGCGGCCAGTGCCTCGCAGGCCGCGATGTAGCAACCGGGGTCGGTGGTCCGCACCATCTGGACGGCCCACTCGACGATGGCGCCCTGGGCGCCGGCGAAGCCCGCGGTGAACCAGTGCTCGGGCGCGGTGCGGGCGATCGGGTCGAGCCCGTTGGTGCGGATCACCACCCCACGCTGCCGCCACGCGTCGGCGGTGCCGTAGCGCGGGGAGGTGGACACCAGCGCGAGGGAGGTGACGCGGTAGGGGCGGGTGAGGGCCAGTTGCGTGCCGATGGCGCCGCCGAGGTCGCAGCCGGCGTAGCCGAACCGCTCCACGCCCAGGCCGTCGAGGGTCGCGACCAGCCGGTCGGCGAGTTCGGCGACGGAGTTGGCCGCGTGGGCGGGCGATCCGCCGTGGCCGGGCAGGTCGAAGCGGATGACGCGCCATTGGCGGGTCAGCTCGGGGATCTGACGGTCCCACATGTGCCATGTGGTACCCAGGGCGGCACCCAGAACCAGGACTGGGGCGTCTTCTGGCCCGTCAGAGCGGTACTGGAGGGTGCGCATCGCTATCTCACTCACGCCCCGCACGGTCTCACATCTCACCTGCAGTCCTACCGCCAGGGCCAGAAAGTCTGGGGGGATGCGGGCATGGACGCGATGTGGTCCGCCTCCACCATCAAGGTCATCGGCTCCGGCATCGACGACCCCGACTTCGCCGACAAGCTGTCCCGGTTGATCGGCGACCACGACGTGGAGACCACCTCCACCTCGCACTCCGAGTCGGGCAAGTCGACCTCGATCAGCATGCGGCAGGAGCGGATCCTGCCCGCCGACGCCATCCGCGCCCTGCCCAAGGGAACCGCCCTGTGCCTCGCCACCGGCATGCGCGCGGCCATGCTCGACCTACGCCCCTGGTACCTCGACCCGGGCGCCGACGAACTCTCCGCCGCCTCCGCCCGCGCCTCGAAGGCAATCACCGACCGCGCCCTGGCCAAACACGAGCCCCAGCAGGGTGACTACGGCACCGCCGCATAACCCCGCCCCCTCTCGCTCCCTTTCTCGGAGACAGCTATTCCCGCATACGAACCTCACGACCTTGACGACATGACCAGCGCCGAAGCCCTCGACGCCGTCCTCGACGACCTGCGCACCTACCGGGTCGACCCCGGCGCCGCCGGCCACTTCACCGCCATGCGCCAAGTCGACCTCCTGGGGCATCTCGCGGTGCGGCTCACCGCCGACGCCTATCACATCTTCACCGGCGACATCGAGGCCACCAATCCCACCGAGGAAGCCCTGGTCTCCAGCCAGGTGGCGGCCGCGGTCGGCCGCTCGCTGGCCCATTACACCCAGGCCCTGCCCGCCCTGACCAAGGCCAGCGACCGCACCAACCACACCAGCCTCAAACGCCAGTTGGAGGGGCTCACCCACCACTCCGCTCTGCGGCGCCATCTCGACGCCGCACAACGAACGCTCGACGAGGCGCGGGCCATACAGACGGGCGTCACGCCACTCCCCACGAACACCGCGGAGTCACCCCTCGCGCAACCTCCCACCCCGCCCAACAAGCCTCACGGGCGCGGCCGGTAGCCCGCGCAATTCCACGACATGGCCCTCTTCGACCACCACGACATCGTCCTTGGCACCTCCGACGACGGACACCCCTTCCTCACCGTCAACACCGCCACTCCCCACGCGCACCGCCTCCTGATCGACCGCGGCTTCGCCCCCTACGCGCACCGCGGACGCACGCTGTACTTCCCCCGCCTCGATGTCCCGTTCGCCGAAGCCCACCGCCTCACCGAACAAGCCGCCGAGGAGGTGTGCCTGGTCGGGTCGACTCCGCTGAGCAGCATCGCGGACCTGCGCTGGACCACATACGCCGTAGCGCCAGGCTCCGTGCTGGAACCCGCCGTGCGCCTGTATGCCGAGCACCTCCCGGTCACCGTCACCGTCCACGACCGCGCCCCCGCGATCCGCCGCGCCCTGGCCGACGCGGAGTTCCAACCCACCCCGTGGGGATACGTCCTGCCCGCAGACATGGACGAGGAGGACCAGGCGCAGGCGTGCCAGCAACTTCACGGGGACCTGTGGGGGCTGGATCTGCCTTCCGAAACCCGCCTGGGCGTTCCCAGTCCCGCCTCACTGCCGCAACTCCCCTACTCCGGCGTCTCCCGAACGCACCCCTGGACTGCCGCGCATATCGAGGGCGATCGCCCCGCCGAAGCGCTCCGGGCTGTCCTCGACCACGTCACCACCCACGCGATCGAGCCCGGAGCCGAAGGGCTCTGCCGTCTAGAAGAACGCATCGACCTGCTCAGCCAACTCGTCTACCGGTTCGCCAGCCGCGCCGTGCACCAGGCGCAGCCAGGCAGCGGGCAAAGTCCGCTCACCTCCGAGAAGTCCGTCACGGACCTCAGCATCGCCGCGGGGTCCCTCGCCACCGCCCTGTCCGACTACGCCTCGGCCCTTCCCGCGCTCGCAGCGCTGTCCGCACAACCTCAGCCCACTGCGGCAACAGCGGCTCTGCACAAGGACCTTGACCGGACTCTCCGCCAGGCGCACAGGCACCTCGAAGGCGCGCTGCACGCCCTCACCCCACCGACGTCGGCCCAGACGACTGCGCCCCCGCCGAGGAAGCCCGACGGCCCAACCCACCGCCGGACCCGCTGACCCCTACTCCCCAAACCCCGCCCTTGGACCAGCCCCCCTTGGACCACTACCTCTCCCCCTCCCGCATCCTCGTTTCCCCGCAGCATGTGGCCGGCGAAGGCAACAGCCTCACCACCCTCAAAGCACTCAAGGACCGGGCCCCCGGCTGGAGCCTCCAGTCACACACCGATACCGGGGAGATCTGCCTGACCTCTCCGGACGGCGCCATCACGTTCAGATACCACGCGCTGGCCACCGCCCCCGAGCCCCGCTGGACTGCCGCCCACACCGGCCCCCGCCCCTGGACCGCGACCCTCTCGTGCCACACGCCGCGCGAGTTGGCCCACGCCCTGTTGGACCCCCTGACGCGCCTTCCCTGCGAACTCGACCACGGCATACGACCGTTGGACGAGATGGGCGAGGATTTCCATGCAGCACGTTGGAGGCGCACCGCGTACGGCACACGGACCGTGTTCCTCTCCCCCGACCGCCTGTGCACCCTGTCCCACACCCCGCACGAGGAAACCGCCTGGCGGATCGAGACCCAGGCACCGCACAGCGACGACTCCGAACGCTGGCACCTGTCCCTGAGCCGCAACGCTCCGCCGCAACTCGCTCGCAGCGTCATCCATCAACTCCTGCGAGACGAGCCCGTCATACGGCACCCGCGCGAGATCCCCCACCGCCTGCACCGCTACGCCGACATCGCCCCCATCGCCGACCTGTCCGGGCCGCCACCTCCTCCGCATGCCCCAACGCCCCCGCCAGGCCGCAGCCGATAGCCGAAGAAGGTCCCCATCCCCCAACGCGCCACACTGGCCGAGCAGTTGTTGATGGCGGCAGCCCATTTCGCGCGGAACGAACGGTTCATGAACACGCTGGACCCCACCGAGAACGATGTCTTCCCGCAGGTGAAATCAGCATGGGGCGAAACCCTGAACCTCGGGGACCTCGCCGCTCTCCTGATCGACCGCCTCAACGCACAGGGCCTCCAGCCCAGCCCCGGGGCTAAGGAAGTCGCCTCCCGCCTGCATCAGCTCCAGGCCCGCCTCGCCACTGCCGCCAACCACCTGCACAAGGCCAAGCAACTGCTGATGGCCGCCCACCACCCGTTCGACATCCCGACCGCAGACCGCAAAGCGCAACTGATCCAGGGCGGCGCGGCGCACATCCGAGCAGCCCGGGAAGAGTGTGCACCGTTGGCCGACATGGTCGTCGAAGCGGCCGAGCGCCTAGCCCGGGAACACCACCGGCAAGGTCGCCCTCCCGTCAACCCCACGCCACCGGTCACCTTGTCCTCGACGCAGATCAGCGCCCTGCGCGCCGTCGCCCAAGGCCGGGTGGACATCACCCGTGTCGACGGGCCCGTCCACGTGCGTTGCCGCGGAGGTCGGGTGAGCTACCCCACGCTGCGGGCGCTGGAGCGCCGGCAGTTGGTCCATCGCGACCCCGTGGTGGACGAGGAGGACGTCGTGCTGACGCGGGAGGGCGCCGCGGTACTGGCCGCCACCTCCGCTCAACCACCGCCCTCCACACCGCGCCCCGCTCTCTCCCGCGCACCAGCTCCCCCCAAGTCCTCCACCCCTCACACTCGTTGACCTCGCGCAGATATGCCTCTACCTCTCCCCTCCGCGCCCTCCCTCTCGCACCTGATGTCCCGTCCTCGTACCGCTCTGGGGGTGTTCGTCCCCGCCGGTCTGTCCGACGTCGCCGACGAAGCCCGCATGCTCGGCGACCTGTCCCGCAGCGGTGCTGCCCTGTTCGAAATCGGGGCGCCGGCCGCCGATCCGGTACTCGACGGGCCGGTCATCGCCTCCGCCTACCGCCAGGCCCTGCGCCGCGGCACCGACCTGGCCCGTCTCCAACAAACGATCGAGCGCGCCGCCGCGCTGGCGCCCACGGTGGTCGTGGCCTACTGGGCATCGCTCCAGCAGCACGGCCCCAGCCGGTTCGCGGCACGACTCGCTGCGGCCGGGGCGTGCGCAGTAATGGTTCCCGACCTACCCGCCGACCAGGCCGTCGCATGGCGACAGGCCACCGGCTCGGTCGGCCTGCTCGCACCCGCCCTCATCCCCCGCCAGATGCCCAAGGAGAAGCTGGGTGCGGTGGCCGCCGCGGCGTCCGGCTGGCTCTACGCCCCGGCCAGCACCGGCCCCACCGGCTACCGCGGGCCGCTCGACACCCCCGCCCTGGCCCAGGAAGTCGAACGGCTCCGCGCGACCAGCACGCTCCCGATCGTCTCCGGCATCGGCGTGTCCACCCCCGCCAAAGCCGCCGCCGTCGCTCCGCTGGTGGACGCCGTGATCATCGGCACCCCCATCGTCCGCGCCCTGACCACCACACCACACAACACCCCATCAATGGTTGCGCAGTTCGCCGCTGCCGTCGCCGCCCGCCAGGTGCACCATGGCTGAGGACTACGGTCAGCGCGCGGCCCACGCCACCGCGCTCAGCACCCAACTGCGCACCTCCGGACCAGTCCCGATGGTCGTCCTCGCCCAGCGGATCACCAGGGCGCAGGACCTCTCCCACACCGCTCTGGCAGATGTCCTCTCCCTAGCGCGTTCCAGCGCATCCCGGACCGAAGCCGGGCTCACAGCTCTCGGGTGCCTGGCGCGGGCGTCCCAGTACGCCCAGGAAGCCGCTGCCGCCCTGGGCACCTCCATGACCCAGTCCTTCGACGACCTGCGCCGCAGCAAGGACGCCGGCGGCGCTCCGGTCGTCACCGTCGGTCCGCCCCCGCACCAGCTCCGGCAAGCAGCCGCCACCCTGCTCGATCGCGTCGCCCAGCAGTACGCCCAAGCGGGCGCGCTACAGGCAACGCGCGCGAAACCACAGCAGATCGCGCGGACGGCCGCCCCGGCAACCACCACGAGCTCTACCGCCCGTCGCCGGTGACCTCACGCCCCAGGAGGGCTCCCATCCCCGAACAACTCCCTCTCCCCGAGCATCAGCGCGCACAGGCCCGTCTCACCATCGCGGAGCCGCTGACCGATGCCGTCGAGCAGCTCGAACTCGCCTCGACCATCTGCCACTACACCGCCACCGGCATCACCAACGACCTGGCACCCCTGCACGGCCACCGGGCGGTATCCGCCCAGCAGACCACCGTCGTGGCTGCTCCGTCCAACGCAGCGGCCGTACGGGGAGGCCACCGGTGACCGCGTACGCGCCCGACGACCGGGTCATGGTCTCCCCGCGGTACATGGCAGGCGCCGGCGACCGGCTCGCCGACGCGATCGGCCCACTGATCCACCTCTTCAGCTGGACCACGCAGCACGACGCCGCCACCGGACACGTCAAGATCGACAGCCCCAACGGCAGTGTGTTCTGCGACTTCGACCCCCTCCACCCTCGCGGCACATGGTGGACGATCGCTCACCACGAACCGTACTGGGAAGTGCAGTTCAGCCGGCAGACGCCCATGGAGGCCGTCGCCGCCGTCACCCAGGCTCTGCCGCAACTGCTCGGCGACCACCGACACGCCGAGCGCATCCCGATCACGGACATGCCCCTGGACCAGATCGCGGCGCTCAACAACTGGACCGTCGAGGACGGCGCCCTGACCTCGCCCGACTGGTACTGCCAACTACTCCACACGCCCGATGAGGAAGTCGCCTGGCGGGCCGAGCACGTCTTCTACGAGAAGCAGCCGCTGGCCACCTTCACCCGCGACGTCCCCGAGGCCCTCGTCCGCAACTTCTTCGCCCACCTGGCCACGCCCACGGCGGTGCAACGGACCTTCGCCGACGTCCCCTTCAGCACGCGGTACGAGCACGGCCACCTGATCACCCCGGTCCGCGGAGCCGTCATCAGTCCCCCCTTCGATCACGCCCTCGCTCAGCTCGACCGCCCCGGCCGAAGCCGCTGAGGCATCCCCTGCCCCGGAGCCATCCCTGCCCGAGAAGACCCTCACCCTTGAACCCGCCGAACAACTCCTCGCGCTGGCAGCCGACTTCACCCGCTTCAACGACGCCCACCTTCGGCACGCGCTCAACGGCACAACGCCCACCACTCTGCTGAACGCCCAGACCGATTCGGCTCAGGGTCTGGCCCGTTCCGCGCTGACCATCGTGGACACGCTCAATGCCCAGCCGATGTACCACAGCCCCGACATCCGCGCGGTGTACGCACGCGTACGCCAACTCGCCCATCTCGCGACCGACGCAGCCGACCACCTCATCGACGCCGTCGACATCCTCGACCACACCCGCGCGGGCCTGCCCGTTGAACTCGGCAACGACCTCCTGGCAGTCCTGACCGAGCAGCAGGCCCGAGAAGAAGCCGGCCGACGCTTCACCCTCGTCGCCAACCTCACCGCCCTGGGCTCCTCGGACGCCCTGGCCACCGCCGAACTCTTCGTTGCCGAACGCCGACACCGCGGCTTCGTACCCGAGCACCAGCCACCCGCCCTCTCCCCCACTCAGAGCGCCACGCTGCGCGCGGTCGCCCGCGGCGACGTCGCAATCACCAACAACAAGCCCTACCCGAGCCGCGAGGACATCCGCGTCAGCATCACCACCATCCGTGCCCTGGAAAGCCGCGGCCTAGTGATGCGCGAGGACTGCCCGGACTGGTTCCGCGACGAGCGCCTCCATCTCACCGCAGGGGGGCGCCGCGACCTCGCCGCCTCGTTCGCACGGCCACGCCCCACCGGTGTGACCACACGCCCAGCACCACCAGTGCCGACGGCCGCTGCCAGCCGTTCCCGCTGAATCCGCACCCCACTTCCCCGCAGACCTCACGCCCCCGACATCGCGCCCGCCCTGGCCCCCAGGTCCACCCCGACGCCCCAGCGCGACGGAGACCAGCAACACGCCGTGCTCGCCCAGCTCGCCGAGCAGTCGCACGACGCCACCGAGATCCTCGAATGGGCGCGCGACAACGCCTTCGGCCTCAACTGCTCGCCCCACCGGGGAATCGCTGCGAACGGCCACGGACGCCGCCCGCGAACTCGCCGACGGCCTCGACGAGGTAGCCCGCCTTCGCATCACCCCGCGCCCCCTCCCCGCCGCTGGCCGACCCGCCCACGGACAGCACCCCGCTCACCGCAAGGACGCCCCATTTCCGCCAACCCTGTATTCCGATCCATCTCGCTCGGCGCCGGTCTGTGCCGAGTTCCGCGTGTTGCATGTGGTCTGCGACGGTACGGCATGCTTCTGTTCCGGGCCATGAGCGATCAACTGCGGGGCTTCAGGTCCCGCTTCGGGGTCTGGTATCTGCGCCGCTGCGAGCCCGACCGGGCGGTGCCGTGGTCCGCCTCCGACCCGGTGCTGGCCGGTCTGCCGAGCTTGCGGGAATTCGCGGACAGTCACGGAACTCGGCCAGGCCAGGAATTCCTGATCAATTCCGACGGGCGCGTCATTTCCGAGGTCAATTCGTTCTTCGGGTCGTTGCGGATGCGGAACCGGTCGGCGGGGACGCGAGAGAAGTACGGGTACGCGCTGTGCATGTGGCTGGGCTTCCTCGACGCGGTGGGGGGCCGCTGGGACACAGCCGGCGCGGAGAACGTCGAGGGCTTCAAGTTCTGGCGGATGACGGACGAGTCGAACCCGGAGCGAGTGGCCGGTGGGACGGTGTCGGACAACCTGGACGCGGTCAACGCCTTCTACGACTGGGCGGCTCCTCGCTTCGGGGTACGCAATCCGGTGATCCGGCTGGTGCACCAGCGGAGTTCGTCCTATACGGGTACTGCCGGTTTCGAGGCCGCACCGCATGTGGTGCGCGACCGGGATGTGAAGTGGCTCGATCCGGGCGGCTACGCCTTGTGGCGGGATGTGGGGCTGCGGGGCCTGGACCGTGAGGGACGGGAGGTGTCGGGGTGGCGGGGCCGTAACAGCCAGCGGGACTGCACGTTCACGGACGGCCTCTACGGCACCGGGTTGCGGCTGACGGAGTGGGCCAGCACCTTGATGCTGGAACTGCCCGGCGAGAGCGTCAGCAGGAACTACTCCACGTGCCGGCTGGCGTCGGCCTGCGCGAAGGGCGGCCGGGGGCGGCGTTATTGGATGCCGCGCACGGTACTGGCCGACGCGCTCGGCTACTGCGAAGGCGAGCGAGCCGCAGCGGTACGCCGCGCCCAGCGGGCCGGGCGTTACGAGCGGCCGGCCGAAGTCCTGGTCCTGCACCGGGTGCTGGGCCAGCGGCGGCTGCAGCTGGTCGACGGCACGGGAACGCTGATGCGGGTGTCGCCGCCCACCGGCAGGTCATCACCGCCCCGGCGGTGACGGGATGAGCAGGGCGGGACGCCGGGCGGTGCTGCCCGGGGCCGGTTACCGGCTGCCGCAGCGGTTGTTCGTCGACGAGCGCCAGTGCCGTGTGAGGTTCTTCCCGGAACGCGGCGGCGAGCCGGTGGACATCGACCTGTCGGTCCTGCCGGTCGCACGCGAACTGCGCGACTGGATGGCCCTGGGGGTGCTGGGGGTGACGGGTCCTGCCGGGACTCGCCGCACCACCACCTCGGCCCTGGACACGGTGAACATCCTGAAGCGGTTCGCCCGTTATCTGACCGCGCTCTCCAACCCTCCGACCGCTCCGGCCCAGCTTCGGGCCGTCCACCTGGACGGATACATGCTGACCGGGGCGACCACCCTGCACCGGGACATCTCTGCGCTGCGGACCATCTTGCGGTTCGCCCCCGATCCGCCGTCGGAGTTCGCCGCCCGCCTAGCCCAGGCACGGGTCGCCAAGTCCGATACGCCTACCTGCAGTTACACCGCAGCCGAGTTCCGGCGCATCACCACGACGGCGCGATCCGAACTGCGGGCCGCCGCCGCACGCATCCGCGCCGGCCGCCGGCTCCTGGCCGACTGGCGGGCGGGCTCCATCGACCGGGAGAGCGACCGGCTCCGATGGGAGATCGGTGATCTGCTGGACCATCTCCAACGGCACGGCGACATTCCCCGCTACGAGTGCGGAACACCACGCGCACTGGAGGTCGTGCGCCGGGCCGGCGGCATCGGCGCGGTGTTCGCACACCTGCACCTGACCCACCACGAGATCGGCGCCGCCGCGGTCTTGCTGCTCTGCCTGACCGGACAGAACTACTCGACCCTGGCTGCGGCAACCACCGCTCACCACCGGCCCGACGCGCATGCCGGGGGCACTCCGACCGCTCAGCTCGACCTGGTCAAGCCCCGTCGCGGGGGCCGCCGGGCCGCGATGACCGTGGCCTTGCGCGATGTCCCGGCGGAGCCGGCGGAGGCGCGTGAGGACCTGAACACGCCGTTCGGGGTCCATGCCCTGCTGCTGGACCTGGCCGCGCCCGCCCGCAACCGGCTGAAGTCCGACGCGCTGTTCGCGTTCTACAACGCCCGCAACGCCAGTGGCTTCGGCCATGGCCTGCCCAAGCAGATCCTGCAGCTGTGGGGCAAGGCCACCGACCTGGTCTGCGACGCACTCGATGGCGAAGGCCGGGCGGTGCCCCTGCACATCGACAGCCGACGGCTGCGGCTGACATGGCTAGAGATCAACCAGCGGCCGGTCGCCCACACGGAGACGACGCTGGCCAACGAATACCTGGCCCGCAACCGCGGGAACCTGGCCGAGTACCAGAAGATCGTCGCTGACGTCCTGGACCAGCAGGTCGCCCGCGCCCGCACCGCTCCCCCGATCCCGGTGCTGTCCGCCCAGGACATCGAACAGGCCCGCACCGATCCGGAGGCGGTGGCCGCCCGGCTCGGCCTGGACACAGCCACCCTCCAACAACTGATCACAGGCCGTCTGGACACGGTCCTCGCCGGCTGCACCAACCCGCTGGCCAGCCCCTACACCCCGGCCGGCAAGCCCTGCGGCGCTTCCTTCCTGCTCTGCCTCTCCTGCCCTTGCGCCAGAGCGACACCGGCCCATCTGCCCGTTCAGGTTCTCACCCTGGATGCGCTGAAGGCCCGTCAGCAGGAGATGACGCCGCTGCGCTGGGCCGAACGCCTGGCCGAACCCACCGCCCGGCTGACCGACCTGCTCAGCCATTACTCGCCTGCCGCCATCGCGGACGCCCGCACCGCTGCCACCCCCGCCGACCAGGCGCTTGTCGACCGCTTCCTGAGCCGAGGACTGGATCTGACATGACACCCGCCCTGCCCGTCGCCGCACCGCCTGTCGGGCGTCTGCTGCCCGGACCCGACACCGCGGTCCTGGCCACCCGCCCGCTGCGTCCCGGCACGAGGGCCGATGACCTCTCACTGTTCGGTGAGGACCGCTGGAATCTGACGCCGGGCTTCTTCCAGGAGCACACCTCTCGCACCTGCGTGGACTTCCACGATGCCCCGGCCGCCTTCCGGCTCCCGATCAAGCTCCTGGCCTGGCTGATGCTCAACCACCAAAACGCCGACCACGGCGGCTTCCTCCCGGGCATCCCACGGCCCTCAGTCCGCACCGTCGTTCCCTACTGCCGATACCTCAAGAGCTTCGCCCACTGGCTGGAGAACCGGGGCATCACCCGTTTCGGCCAGGTCACCGACGCGGACCTGGACGCCTACGCGGCCGACGTCAAGGACGCGGCCGTCTCCCACGAACTACGCGAGGACTTCCTCTCCGTAGTCGTACGCACCTGGACATTGCGCGATCTACTGCCCGACGAGGACGACCGCCTGCCCCAGGCACCGCCCTGGAACGGCGAGCGCATCCAGGACATCCTGGGACAGCGCCGCACCAGCGAGGAGAACCGCACCCCGCGCATCCACCCCGCAACCATGACGCCGCTGCTGAAGTGGGCTCTGCGATTCGCCGAGGACTTCGCGGACGACATCATCGCCGCCTTCGACGAGTACAAGACACTCTCCCGCCGTGCCAGGGCCGCATCCACCCGGAGCCCCGCTCCGCGCGGCAAGCAGCGCCGCCCGCCGGGCACGGTTCCCCGGCTGGTGGCCGAGCTCGCTGACGACTACCGGACCCGCGGCCTACCCCTGCCCGGACGCCGGACCGCCGACGGACACACCACCATCAACACCCACTTCCTCAGCCTCCAACTAGGCGTCCAGATCACCCGCGCAGCCTCCAGGACTCTCGCGCACTCGGGACTGCCCGTCGCCGACGACACCTACCTCACCACGCCCGTCCACGGCCTCCTCGACAACCAGCCCTGGCTCACCACCCGCATCACCTACGACCAGGCCCCCGTCCTGGCCCGCCGCCTGAGCACCGCCTGCCTGGTCATCGTCGGATACCTCTCCGGTCAGCGGCCCGGTGAGACGCTCAACCTCGAACGCGGTTGCATCGAACACGACCCGGTCACCGGCCTGATCCTGCTGCGCGGCAAACACTGGAAAGGCGTCCGCCACCCCGACGGCACCCCTCGCGCCGAAGGGGAACAGCGAACCGACCCCTGGGTGGTCACCGCCCCAGTCGCCACCGCCGTCACCGTGCTCCAACGTCTCCACGACGCGCGGCTGCTGTTCCCCAACACCCTCCTCGTCAATGGGAAATCCGAGGCGGGACCCCTGCGCGAGCGCGTCGGCCGAGCCCGCAACGACTCCAGCTGCAACAAGGACATCACCGAACTGATCGACTGGATCAACGACTACTGCACAGCCCGGCACCGCGACGACGCGATTCCCGCCGACCCCACCAATCCGAAGATCGCCCTCAGCCGCCTGCGCCGCACGCTCGCCTGGTTCATCGCCCGTCGCCCCCGCGGCCTGGTAGCCGCCGCGATCCAGTACGGCCACGTCCGCGTCAACATGACCCTCGGCTACTCCGGCAACTACGCCTCCGGCTTCCCCGACGACCTGGCCTTCGAGGAATGGCTCGCCTGCCTCGGGGCCCTCGCTGAAGCCCACGACCAGCTCCAGGCCGGCGAGCACGTCAGCGGCCCCGCCGCCGACACCTACCGCCACCGCGTCGCCGCCTCCGCCAAGTTCACCGGCCGCGTCCTGCGCACCACCCGCGAAGCCCACACCCTGCTCACCAACCCCGACCTGCAGATCTTCCCCGGCCAGGGCATGACCTGCGTCCTCGACCCCGCCCGCGCCGCCTGCCGGCTGAGTACTGACGAACGCAGCAGTCGCCGCACCCCCGACATCGACGACTGCAGACCCTCGTGCGTGAACATCGCCCGCACCGACCGCGACATCGACTTCCTGCGCACACGCGTCGACACCCTCCAGGCCGTCGTCGACGACCCGCTCGCCCCACCCATCCGCCACGCACGCGAACAACACGAACTCGCCCGACTCCAGCAGGTCATCGCCAACCACCAGGAGCCCCGGCCATGAGCACCAACCGCGCAGCCGAACGCGACGCCATCCAAGCGGCAATGCAACGCCTCCTGGCCGGCGCACCGACCCGCTCCACCGGAGCCCTCACCGTCATCCAGCTCGCCGCCGAGGCCGGAGTAAAGCGATGGGTCCTCACCCACAAACACCCCGACCTTCGCAAGGAATTTGAAGATGCCCGGGAATCCGTGAACGGAATTCCCGCCGCGTTCCAAACCCTCCAGGCCAAAGTCGACGACCTCGAAGCCGCCAACAAACGGCTACGCCAGCACAACAGCGAACTGACCGAACGAAACGAGATCTATGCCCAAGTCATCCACGCTCTCACCACCGAACTCGCCGAGCTCCGACGAGACAGGCCCCTCCCAGCGAACGTCCGCCGCCTCCCGGGCGAAGCCACAACACCACCGCGGGCCTGAACTTTGTGCCGCCGCCCGGCTGGCATCACAGCCGGCTCGGCGACCTCCGCACTCACGGGCAGCGGTTACACACGCTCAGCTGGTCAAAGTTCCCTGGTGGAAGTACACCCGCCAGCCCGTCTCCGTCAGGCGCCACAACGAACTCCGCCATGCTCGGCGGCCCTGGTTGTCGGCGAAGTACGTCAGATGGACGATGCCCGGAGCAAGGACGGCACCGGACATTTCGCTGACCTTGACCGGAGACTCCGGGGACACCGAGCCGCCACTCGTCACGGTGAGGATCGACTCCACATCCCACCGGCGTCCAGAAGCGCCGATCTCGGTGAACTCCGGATCCAGAAGCTCCAGGACACGGTCCGGAGAAGCACGCACCTCAGGGTCGAGAAGCCGCAACTCCCCATCAATGGCTGCTTGCACGGCCTGCTCACTCTCATCCGCCATGCAGGAACCCTACGGACATGCCTGCCCAGGGCACAGCGAATTCTTCACGCGACGCGGCCACGGCACGGAGATGCTCCGCGCCAGAGCGAGGATGCAACAGCCCCGAATAGGTGACAGAGGCGCCGGAATTCAATCCAGCACCATGCTCGCCCTGTCAGCCGAAGGCATTCTCCCCAAGGTCGACTACGCCATTTTTGCCGACACAGGGTGGGAGCCGAAGGCCGTTTATTCGCATCTCGACCGCCTGGAGCGAGAGATAGCGAAGCCGGCAGGCATCCCTATCCTGCGCGTCGCCTCCGGAAACATTCGCAGCGACGCGCTCGACCCTACCCGAAGATTCGCCTCCATGCCCCTCTACATTCGCAATCCAGACGGAAAGGAGGGGATGACTCGACGGCAATGCACAGGCGAATACAAAATCAAGCCAATAAAGAAGAAGGTGCGAGAGCTTCTCGGCTACCCGTATCCGCAGCGCATACCCAAGGACGTCTTCGTCGAACAGTGGGTGGGCATCTCCACGGACGAATTCCACCGAGCGAAGGACGCCGACGTCAAGTACATGCATAACCGCCACCCCTTGATCGATCTGGGCTGGTCACGCGCCGACTGTATCCGCTACCTGACATCGCTCGGGCTCGCCGATACACCGAAGTCCTCATGCCTTGGCTGCCCTTTCCATGGCAATGCGCAATGGCGCCACATTCGCGACACCAGCCCCGAAGAATGGCGCGACGTCGTCGAATTCGACGCCGCCATCCGCAAGGGCAACGCCCGCGCGAACGCCGACGGCAACAGGCTCCTGGGCGAGGCATATCTGCACCGTTCTCGCGTGCCTCTGGATCAGGCACCGATCGATCACGTCACCGCCGCCGAATGGGCCGCGCTACACCAGGAACTCGGCGCCGAAGAAGACGCAGAGCAATGGGAAGAGGGCGTCCCTGACGGATGCTCGCCCTGGACCTGCCGCGGTGAGGTTCGGCCCCATCAGGACGACTTCGGGCTGGCCAGTTGATCCTTGATCTGTTCGCCGGCCCCGGCGGATGGAGCCACGCACTGGCCGTGCTCGGCGCCCGTGACGTCGGGTTGGAGTGGGACGAAGGGGCTTGCAAGACCCGGGCGGCAGCAGGGCAGTTGACGATCCGGACCGACGTGGCGAGGTACCCGGTCTGGCCCTTCCTAGGGAAGGTCACCGGTCTGATCGCGAGCCCGCCGTGCCAGGCGTGGTCCGCAGCCGGCCGACGGCTCGGCCTGGTGGACCAGCCTCTGGTCCACCAGTCGGTCGCCGACCTCGCCGCCGGCCGCGACACTCGCGCCGAGCTGCTCGCCGCCTGCCGGGACACCCGGTCGCTCCTGGCCGCCGAGCCCATGCGTTACCTCCATGCTCTCCACCAGCACGGCGAGCCGGAATGGGTGGTCATGGAAGAAGTCCCCGACGTACTTCCGCTGTGGCGCCAGTACGCGGCGATTCTGCGCGCCTGGGGCTACAGCTCCTGGGCCGGGATCCTGAACGCCGCTGACTACGGCGTGCCCCAGACCCGCAGGCGCGCCATTTTGCTCGCCTCGCGTACCCGCACCGCTGAGCCCCCGCCGCCCACGCATGCCCAGCATGGCGAGCCGGAGAATCTGTTCGGGCCGGGTCGGGCACCGTGGGTGTCCATGGCCCAGGCGCTCGGCTGGGGTGCCACCGACCGACCGGTACCCACCGTGTGTGCCGGCGGCGGGCCGGGCGGTGGCCCCGAGCCCTTCCCCTCCGGCTCACGCAAGGCACTCGTCGATGCCCGCAACAGCGGACGCTGGCATCCCCAACCCGAAGTCACTAGCCGGGTGTTGGAGCCGCATCAGCGTGGTGCCGGGTGGACCGCTCGCCACGGCCCCCGCGCCGCCACCCCGGCGCTCACCCCAGCTCCCACCCTCACAGGCAAAGCCGGTCAGTGGAAGTGGGCGCTGCGCAGCAACAACCAGGCGAACGCCACTGTCCGCCGGGCGGACGAGCCGGCCGGCACGTTGTTCTTCGGCCACCGTGCCAACGAATGCGTCTGGGTTGCTGAACCCGCTCCAGGCGGCCCCATCGAGACGCCAGCGGCGCCACAGGCCGTCCGGATCACCGCCCAGGAGGCCGGCCTGCTGCAGACGTTTCCTGCCGACTACCCGTGGGCTGGGAACAAGGGGCAGAGGTTCTGCCAGATCGGCAATGCCGTGCCGCCTCGGCTCGCCGCCCACCTGCTGGCACCACACCTTCGCGTGCCCCTCGACCCCGACGACTTCACCCTGGCCGCCTGATGCCCCGCACCCCAACCTCCGACGAGGACGACCTCGACACCCCCGCCCCGCCGGTGTTCTTCGCCGAGCAGGCCCTCCTCGGTGCCCTCCTCCTGGAACCCCATCGCCTGGACGAGGTCCCCGGGATCGGACCCGAGGCGTTCTCCAGCGCCGCGCACAGCGCCGTGTTCGCCGCGATCCGCTCCCTCCCGGCCCCCGATCCGGCCCAGCACGCGCAGAGCACCGCCTGGCTCGACAAGGTGCTCGCCTCAGCCCGCAGGCAGGCCCGCGGGCTGAGTGCCTCCTACCTTCACACGCTGGTCCAGGTCTGCCCGCGGCCCCGGCACGCGCCCGCCTACGCCCTGATGATCGAAGCCGAACACGCCCGACGCACCCTGCGCACAGGCGCCCAACGCCTCGCCCAGGCCGCCGGCGACCGCACCCACCCCCAACCGGTCCCCACAACCCTCGCCGCCGCCGACGCCCTCACCGAAGTCGTCGACCACCTCGCCGCGACGTTCCCGTCAGGCCCGGCCTCCCTGCCCCGCACCCCCACACCGGCCCCGGCCCCCGCTTCGGCTCACGACGAGGAGGCTGCAGCCGAGGAGGAGCGGGCGTTGCTCGCCACCGCAACCGCCCACCCTGCCGTCATCGACCAGATGCGGTGGCTGACCGCTGACGACTTCGTCCACCCGCTCAACGCCGGGTTGTGGCAGGCCGCCACCGCTCTGGCCCGACGTCGCGCTGCGGTCGACCCGGTCACCATCCTGTGGGAAGCCCAACACCGCGGTCTCCTCGCGCCCGGTGCCGAACCCGCGGAACTCCTTCAGGCGCTTGCCGCACCTGCCGCCGGCGACCCGCACTACTGGGGCGAACGGATCCTCCACCGCTCCCTGCTGACCACGGCACACCACGTCGCCCGCCACATCGAAACCCTCACCGATGACCCGGCCACCACCCCGCACCAACTCCTCCTCGGCAGCCGCCGCGCCCTGGCCGGCCTCAACGCTGTGCGCGCCCGCTGGCACCAGGCCACCTCCCCCACACCAACACCCACTCCCCGCGCCCCCAAGGCCCCGGCCCGCCCCCGAGCCGGCCCGCCTCGGACCACCGCCCCTGGCTCCTTTCGCGTCTCACGCTGACCGCCAACTCGCACGCCCCCCAGGGCCCGAAGACCAAGTTGCCAGCAAAGGCAAATACGCCGTCGTGTCGTCGCCCTCACCAGACCTCCACCACCACCGCCAACCCGCCGACATCGGCTCCGCCCGGTGGCTGCTCCCCGAGGACCTCACCCTCGCTCTGCACGCCGGCCTGTGGCAGCGCCTGACCACCCTCGTCCACCGCAGCGAGCCCGTCGACCCCGTCACCATCCTGTGGGAAGCCCAACAGCGCGCCCTGCTCGACGACGGAACTGAACCCGGCTACGTGCTCCGCGTGCTGGCCGAACCGGCTGGCTCCGTGGAGCACTGCGGCGAGAGGACCCTGCAGCGCTCCCTCCTCGCCACCGCCGACCACACCGGCCGGCGCATTACGGCGTACGCCGGCGACCCGGCGAACACCCCCTTCCAACTCGTCGTCGGCGCCCGCCGCTCCCTCGCCGACATCAGCGGCATACGCACCCGCTGGCAGCACGCCACCAAAACGAACCCGACGCCACGACCGCGACCGGCCCCCACCACCCGTGCCGGCCCGCCCACCACGACTAGCGCACCCACCGTTCGTGTTGCGAGAGCAACCCGATAGCCCCTGCAAACACCGGCGGCCAGGCCCGAAGGTCCGGCCACCGACAGAAGAGACAACCCCCAACATGACGTCCCGCATTGACGCCCACGTCCGCCTCGACACCCACCCCACGCATTTCAGCGCCGTGACCGCCGCCCTGACCGGCTCCCAGGCCCACATTGCCCATCTGGCTCTGGAGGCCGCCGGCTGGACCGTCGTCGCCGACAACACCCTGGTCCTGGTCCGCATCGACCACGAGGAGCCCTACTGGGCCAAGGACGCAGCCACACATCTGTCCGCCGACGGCATCACCGTCGAGATCACCCCGCGACTCCAGCAGGCCATGGACGAGGACTGGACCTGGGTGGAATATCCGATGCCGTGGTGCACCCGTAGCGAAATCCGTGAGATCTCCAATCAGGCGCAGAAGATCCACGACGACATCCGACGCGGCCAGCTCCTCATCCACGCCCACGCCGACGACGGCGAGACCACTTTCGCGGTCGGCACCTACCTCCACACCGGCAAGAGCGTCTACCTCCGTGGTGAGGACCACCTGCGCCAGGTCGCCGACACCTTCGACTCCCCCGGCCAGGCTCTGCGCGCCTTCGAGAAGGCCCACGGAGCCGACATGCGCCGCGGTCCGGCCCCCCTGACCGCCACCGAACGCGCAGCCGCCGAAGCCCGCACCACCTTGGACCTCACCACAGCGAAGCCCGAACCTCGCCCGGAGCCGGAGACCATCCCCGTCTACCTGGCCGATTCCGGCGACCACGACGCCCTCCTCGACCACTTCCTCGACACGCACGAGGACTGGGACCGGTGGCGCACCTGGTCCGGCGAACTCACCTACGCCACCCACGAATCCCAGACCCTGCGCATCGAGCACGACGACTCGGCCCCCGCCACCGAGACCGCCTGGACCATCGCCGCATACGAGACGCCCGTTTCCGACCGGATGTGGCACCTGACCGCGACCGCCGCCACGCCCACCCTCATGCTGCAGGACCTGCTGCACGACCTCGCCGACGGCCACGGGTGGGACACCGCGGTCGGCCAGTCCCTCGACGAGGCATCCGTCGTCGCGGCCACCCAGCCCGCCACCGACGCCGGTTGGAAGCACACCGTCGAAGGGCGTTGGATGCACTGGACCGCCCCCAACGGCGAGGCCGGCGTCCAATTCGACACCTTCGCCGCCCAACGCCCTGGTGGCATCCTGCCCACCTGGCTCCTGTGGGCAGGCCCCGCCATCGACCACCCCACCTGGGAGATCGCAGCCTCGACACACACCCCGACCACCCTGCTGGCCAACCTCGCCGAAACCCTCACCCGCGGAACCGGCACCCGACAGACGACTTCCCTCAGCCAACACACCGCCCGCCGACACGCGTCGCCTCCACCCGCGCTCCCCACCCCCGCAGCCAGACGCGCCAGTGGCCGGCCCCTGTGACCTCCAGCAAGGGAACGTGGGAAGCCAAGAGTTCGCCGGCAGCCCGGCACCCACGGCCGACGTACGAGGGCGCAACATAGCGTGGGTTCGCCGGTTAGCCAAACCGGCGAACCCACGCATCATTGGTAGTCCACCGCCACCAACTGCCCCAGCATCGAAAGGCCCCCGGCAACGCAACATCACTCGTCCGAAGAACGCTCCCGACCGGTGCTACCGCTGCCCTCAAGCCGCGGCGTAGCTGAGGCGGAGCAGATCCTGGGCGCGCTCCAGGTCCCGCTCGGTGCGCAGTTGGACCTCCAAGTCGCCAGTGCCGTGGTGGCCCAGTCCCGTCACGTCCCGGGTGAAGCCGGGGATGAGGTCGACCGTCTTGGGGTCGGCCTTGAGGTAGATGAGGAGTTTGGTCTGCTGCGGCGGGATGAGGCAGGCGAAGTTCCGCAGCCGCTGGTAGGCGGCGTACTGCTTGCGCTGGACCCGCGTGACACCGTCCCCGACACCGAGCAGCGCCTCGTCGACCGCCCCCGCCAAGTCCGCCAGCGCTCCATCCTGCCGGCGGGTAGGCGGCTGTCCGCCCGTGCAACGACGAGTCCGCTTGCTCGGGGCGGAGTGCCCCGTGACGGAGGCGACGGTCTCCAGGCCGATGTGGTCCTTGCCGAAGTACCGGTAGCGGACCAGGTCGATGCTGCGCCGGTGCTCGCGCACCGCGTGGGCGTCGTAGCGGGTGAAGTCGCCGGCCACGCAGATCAACCGCGGCGCGCTCCACAGGATCTGGGACGCGGCCGTCGCCCCGAGTCGGTCGCGGACCAAGGCGCGGAAGGCGTCCTTGTGCGCCACGAGCCAGGACAGGTAGTACAGACCCTGGTTGATCACGCCGGCGTCGGTGCCACGCTTGTACTCGACGACGACCGGCGATCCGTTCTCGTCGATGCCCAGCGAATCGATCCGCCCACCGTCGCCATCACAGTCGATGACGTACTCACTCGACAGGAACATCACGCCCAGCATCGTGTCCATGTGCGCCTCGATGAGGCCCTGCACAACCACCTCGGCCTCAGCCAGTCGCGGCGTAACCTCGTTCACACCGACCTCCGTTGCGTGGAACAACTTCAGGCTCGACACCTCCCCTTCCTCGACTCGGACCGGCGACAACACCGAGGGGGGCCACATCTATTTCCTCACGGGCTTCCTGACCGCGAAAATCTCGTGAGGCGCTGCTGGCACGAACCACAAGAGTCTCCTGCATCCCACGAGTTCGAGAAGACGGCCCGTCCCACATACGTCCCACGAATCGCTTGACGTGCCGTCATATTCTCAAAGGTGCGCAGGTCAAGGGGTATTCGACGTCAATGGATCCAGTGCCTTCTAAGACGTCGTTTCTTTTGGGCTTATTGGTCGTTGGTCAGGCCATGACGGATCTGGTTGAGCGGTTGGTGCCGGAGGAGTTATGGGTGCTGTTCCGGCGCGTGGTGCCGCCGACGGAAGTGAAGCGTCCGCAGGGCGGGGGCCGGCGCCGGGCGGGTGACCGCGAGACTCTGGCCGCGATCGTCTTCGTGGCGACCTCGGGCTGCACGTGGCGGCAGTTGCCGCCGGTGTTCGGGCCGTGCTGGCAGACCGTCTATCGGCGCTTCGCCCGGTGGAGCAGGGACCGGGTCTGGGCCCGGCTCCACCGGGTCATCCTCGACGAGCTCGGAGCCCGCGGCGAGGTGGACTGGTCGCGCTGTGCGATCGACTCGGTCAGTGTCCGGGCGGCAAAAGGGGGCCACTGACAGGACCGAATCCGACCGATCGCGGCAAGAGCGGATCGAAAATCCACCTCATCACCGATCGCAACGGGCTGCCACTGTCGCTGGGTATCTCCGGGGCCAACATGCACGACAGCCAAGGGCTGGAGCCACTGGTCCGCGGCATCCCGCCAATCCGTTCCCGCCGCGGACCGCGCAGGCGCCGGCCGGCGAAGCTGCATGCCGACAAGGGCTACGACTACGACCACCTGCGCAGATGGCTCCGCAAGCGTGGCATCCGCCATCGCATCGCCCCGCAGGGGCATAGAGTCCTCCACGCGACTGGGCCTGCATCGCTGGGTGGTCGAGAGGACCGTTTCCTGGCTGGCCGGCTGCCGTCGACTCCACCGCCGATACGAACGCAAGGCCGAACACTTCCTCGCCTTCGTCGGCATAGCCGCAGCCCTCATCGGCTACCGCAGACTGGGGCGGCTCATGACCTGAGCTGCTGCACCTGAGGGTCGTAGCAGACAAGCCCCATCGAGGAGGCGACTTCTGCCGCATAGGCCGATGCCTCGTCGGCCATGCTGTAGCGCATCGGGAAGTAGATCAGCGGCCCCTTGGCCTCCCCGATCAGCGGCCCGGTGGACCAGGGAGAGACGTCGTCCTCGTCCTCTGCGAGGTCAGGCCACCGCTCCAGAAGTGTGGCGACGTACTCGGCTATGCGATCGGTCGGTGGATGCTTCACATCGGTGTGCGTGTAGCGGTTGAACAGGTCATGGAAGATCTTCCCGGCAGTGGCGTCATCCGCGGGGCGGTGCCCCTCCCAGACAGCAAGGTCGTAGCTCATGCACGCGAGGCTGCCACACGTCACTGACACTCATAGATCAGCACTCAACGGAATGCGACCAGAGGGACCCACCACCAAAAGAAACGACGTCTTATGGGCCTGCTCGCCGGGCGGTGACGTCCAGTCCTCCGGGCCGCTCGGGCTACCACCGCGAGCTCATGGCCTGGCTCAACCGCTCCTCCAACTGAACAACGCCCCAGCCTGCCAACCGCCGGCGGGCCGGGCAAGGCGTCACGTCGTCCCGTCGCCGCGGCGCGCTGCTGGACTCGGGCCGGGACTGCCCGCGGTGCGAGGACCGGCAACTCGACCGCCGTGCGCAGCGCCGCGCAGTCGCGGCGGCCGTCGAGGCCGCGATGCCGGCGGCTTCCGAGGTGGAGCGGCGAGCGGCGTTCGAGCGGCAGCTGCACCAGGACGTCACGGCCAAGGCGTGGGCCCGGGAGCGGGAATGGGAGCAGATCCGCGCCCGGCAGGCCGCCGCCATGGGCCCGGCGGCGGCCGCGCGGTGTGAGGACGCCGTCTCGGCCGAGCCGGTGGTTCCGGTCGTGCTGCCCGCGCCCCGCCCCGCGGCCGTGGCCTCGGTGCCGGGCCCGAAGTCCCCTGGCCTCGATGAGGAGTTGGTCCTTGAAGACCTGACCCGCGAACAGGTGCTGGACTGGCGCAACCGCGCCGCCGCCGACCACCAGATCGTCCACGACCACATCGCCCGGTACGGCGAGCACTCAGCGCAGCACCTGTTCACCCGGTCGTTCGTCGCGACCGTGCAGCGCCTGTCCGGCCTCGGGCACCTGCACCTCGGCTACACCCCGTGGGGGCAGGCATGAGCGGTGACGAGATCTCCGGCGTCGATCTGGCCCGGGTCGCACTGCGAGCCGCGATGGAGGCGGCGCGTAAGAGTGGCGGCCGCGCGGCGAAGCCAAAGCCCCGCGCTGGTGCACCGGTGCGGCGTGATGGGCGCGATCCGATGGGGCTGAGCGACGTGCTGAGTGCGCTGGTTGCCGAGCGGGCCTGGGAACTCCCGGCCGCCGGCGCCTCCCTGCGGGAGCGGTGGGCGGCCATCGCCCCCGAGTTGGCCGGGCACGTCGCAGTCGTGAGCTACGACGCTGAAGCGGGCCGGCTCACCGTGTGCCCGGAATCACCGGCCTGGGCCACGAAGACGCGCCTGGAGCAGGCCCGCGTCATCGCGGCCGCCAACGCCTCGGCCGGCCGCACGGTCATCCGCGCCTTACGGATCCTCACACCCGGCTCCGTGCCCGCCCCCGAGCCGACCACCATCGCGGTGCCCGCCGCCGCACCCAAAGGAGTGGACATGACTGCCCCGACGATCAACGGGCACGAACTGAGCGAAGGAGACGCTCTGGGACATGACCAGGTTCCAGACTGCTGCCACGACGAGATGACCGTCGAACCGCTCGATGAAGGCTTCACTGACTACCGCTGCACTACCTGCGGCGGCGTGCTGACCATCGACGAGAAGGGCATCGTCTTCGACATCAGCGGCTGACTGTCACCCGCCTCTGAGGCGGCACCAACCTCATGCGACAGCACAGCTAGGCGCGGAATTGGTGGAGACGTGGTCATCCGACGGGGACCTGTGCGTAGGTCTCCCATTCGTACATCTGCCGGTCACGGTGAAGGACGATCAGGTCGGCGGTGGCGATCGGGGCCGTGGCCGGTGGTGCGGTGACCGAGCTCATGGCCTGGCTGACCGGTTGGGCTGGGGCGTCGGTGTTGCTGTAGGCGACGGAGACGTGCGGGCGGAAGTCGTCTTCGGCTTCCGGGACGGTAGGCCATACCTCGGCGATGGCCGCGCGCAGGGCGCGGCGGACCGCGGCCACGTCGTGTGCGGGGTGGGCGGGGATCACCACCGCCTCGGGGGAGACGAGGACCTGGGAGAGGGTGAGGTGCAGCGGGGGAAGGGCGGCGAGCCGGGGGCGGGCGGCGTCGACGACGGCCTGGACGTCGCGTTCGTCGACGTCGTCGGTGAAGCCGAGTCCTTGCATGGTCAGGTGGAGCCACCGGTTGGGGATCGGGTCCAGGCCGGGCAGGTGCGCCAGGGCGTCGCGGTGGGCGCCGACGTAGCGGTGGACGTCCGGTTGGTCGGCGAAGGTGAGGTGCCAGGTGTAGAAGCGGCGGCCGACGTTCCAACCGGGGCGCCACCACCAGTGATTGGCCATGCGGAAGTCTGTCGTCGTCATGGGGGTACCCAATCAGCGGCGGGGCTCGGCTGGCGAGAGGGCGTGCCGGGGCGTGGAGGTGCAGAAGGTACGGATCTGGCCAAGCAGTTCACGGCCGGGTTGGCTGTCCGCCAGGGGGTTCGGGAGGTCGTCTCGGCGAGTTCGCGGAGGCGGTTGGTGACGGGGGCCATCCGGTGTTCCGGTGACAGGTCCAGTACGGGGTGCAGGGCTTCGAGGGCGGCGTCGGGCTCGCCCAGGGCCAGTCGGGCGGAGGCGGTGCTGACGTGTAGCTGCGCGGTGGTGCCGTAGGCGTGGGGTGGTTGTGCGAGTGCGGCCTGCGCCTCGTGCAATGCGGTGCGGGCGTGCCCGGTGCGGAGGTGGACGCCGGCGGCGTAGTTGGCGCGGCGGACGTCTGGGCAGGACAGCAGCCCGCCGACCTCGTCGTGGCCGGGCGTAGGGCGATCGCGGGCGGCGGTGGCGCGTGCCATGGCGGCCTGGGCCTCGCTGGCGGCGCCCAGTTCGGCCCACGCGTCAGCTTCCTGGCACGACAGGAGGGTGGCCGCGGTGCCGTGTGGTGCGTAGGACAGCCCGTGTTGTGCGTGCTGGATGGCGGTGTGGGGGTGACCGCTCCAGTAGGCGATTTTCGAGCGGGTGGACAGGACCCAGGCACGAAGTTCGTCGTCGCCGGCCATCGTCGCGCACATCCAGGCGGTCCGGGCGTGGGTGTCAGCACCCTGGAGTTGACCGAGGTCGGAGCTTATCCACGCGAGCAGGGTGCACACGTATCCGGCGACGGCGTACAGCTGGATGGCCTGGCGTGGCGGCTGGTGTCCTTCCAGCAGATGGAAGGCGCGGTCGCGAAGTCGGCGGGCCCGGTTGAGCGTTGCCACGGGCGCGGAGGGGCTGAGGTAGTCCCTGGCCAGAGCGCGGGTGCTGGCCTGGAGCTGTTCCACGGTGAGGTCGCCGACGTTGGATGCCTCCAGCTGCAGGGCCCAGTCGGCGGACTCCTCGGCGACCTGGTGCACCAGGTCTTCGACCGGGGCTGCGACCGGCGGCGCGCTACTGGGCGGGCGTTGAAGCAGACGCAGTTCGTGCGGGGGCATCGCGGTGCGGTCTTGCAGGTCGAGGAGCTCGTCGACCTCGCAGCAGTACACGGCCGAGATGAGCAGCAGCGTCGGCGGCGTCGGTCGGCGTGAGGAACTGGCCGGCCAGCGTTCCCACTTGCCCATCAGTGACGCGTCCGCGGCCACCGCCTCGCCCGGACGCTGTGCTCCCAAGGCGTTGACGGCGTCCGCGGCCTGTTGAAGCGTCAACCCGAGCGCGTGGCGCCATGCCTCCCGGGGCCGGAAGCCGAACTGGCTGCGCATCTCCCCGGCGATGTCCCGCGGAGCGGCGCCCAGCGCGCAGAGCTCGCGTCGCAGTGCGTCGCGGCGGTTCTTCGACGGATATGGGGCCACTCGTGCCTCCCGTTCTGGTCCTCCACCTCACAGTAGGCACTCAGGAAGCTGGCGGCATGGGCGGTCGTGCCCCAAAAAGTAGGGCACGCGAGCTCGTGACCGCGGCCTGCCGGCGCGGAACGCTGGCCGCAACACCAGCACCAGGACGGGGACGGCACAGTGGGAGAGCGGGGTACCCTCCCCCGCGGCTGCCGCAGGTGCGACTTCGACTACGACCGGCGGCGGGAACCGATGACGATCACCATGACCGCGGCAAGGCCCCGAGCCACCGGGTACCCCGGCTACAACACCACGCACCCCTGCGTGGGGGAAGCTGCCGCGGCCGCGCGGCGCCTGGTGCGCACCGCGTGTGCGACCTGGGGGCTGGAAGGGCATGCCGAGATCGGCGCGTTGATCATCTCCGAACTCGTCGCCAACGCCGTGCGTCACACCACCAGTCACAGCATCCGCGTGATCGTGGACCGCCCCGCAGCAACCCAACTACGCCTGGCCGTCGTCGACAAGGACCCGTACGCGCTGCCAGTGCTGCGGTTCCCGGGGGACGAGGACGAACGGGGGCGTGGCCTGTTGCTGGTCGACCGTCTCTCGGAGCGCTGGGGGTGCGATGTCCTCGGCTCGGCGGTGCGTCCCTGGGGCAAGCGATCCTGGGCCGAACTCCGCATAGCCGGCGGGCCGGACAATGCCCGGTCGCCGGTGTAGATCCCGGCGGGGCTCGGGTGGCACGGGCCCCGGTGCCCCGCCGGTCACCACTCGTCCCGACCGTGGCCGCCTCATCGCCTGGCCGGGACAACCGAATCGCGTGCGGCCAACGCCGGTCGCACGGGCTGGGCGGCGCCTTACCCCCGAGAGGTGCCGCCCGACCATGGCCGCCCGCTCTCTCCACCCGGGGCGGGCGGCCCACAAACCTCGGCCGGACGCTTCGTCGCATCTCACCTCGGCCGGGGCCCGGTAGTGCACCACCAGATCCTGACTGCTGCGAAATACGCATTCCCGCAGCGTATGCGGCAGTTCATCAGTTACAAGCGCCGCATTCAGTGTCCGACCAGCTACGACCTGATCCAGGAGTGTCCGGTCATGCCCGCCCCTTCCGACAACGACCTCCCCGCGAAATCCGCGGGACACGGGCGTCCCCCGAGCTCTGCTAGAAGGAACGACCGCCGAGGCCGCCCGCAGGGCCGAGGCCGCCTGTCCCTGGGTAGCGTGGTCTCCACCGCGGCACGGGCTTGCCTGGTTCGGTGCGGGGCGGCTCAGCCCAGGCTGGCCGTGATCATGTCAGCCACGGCTGCCATGCCATTCGGCTTGGGGTGGTATGGCGTGTGGCCGGATGGGACGTCGTACTTCTCCACCCACGGGGTGGCCGAGCAGGCGTCGTGGCCGATGCTGGCACTGGCCGCGTCGATCACGGTGGCCCGCTGAGCGGCGGCCGCCTGCTGAGTGGCTGACCGCAGACGGGCTGCCACGTTCCGCTCGAATCCGGCCTGCGCCGCGGTCAGCGGCACCCCGGAGCAGACACCACTGGTCGGCAGGACCGTGAGGTAGTTGACCAGGAGCACCTGTGCTTTCGGCGCGCGTCGGTGTACGGCGGCGACCACGTCACCGATCTTGGTGTGCACGGTCTTGAGTGCCGTGCCGATGGCGTCCTGATCGACGGCACCGCAGGGAGAGCGCTGGGTGTCCTGGCAGGAGTAGTCGATCAAACTGCCCAAGTAGTCCACGTCGTTGCCGCCGATGGTGACGGTGACCAGCCGGGTGTCGGCGGCGACCGCCGAGATCTGCGGCGGCTGGCCGTCCTGGCCGGTGGTGAGGATGTCCGCGGTGGTGGCGCCGCTACAGGTGACGTCGGTCAACGCGAGGCCGAGGCGGGCCGCGACCTTGCTGGCGTAGTTGTCCGCGGAGCGCTCGCACCCTGCCGGGCTACCGGGCTTGGTGGGAGTGATGCCGGGGCCCGCGGCGAACGAGCTGCCCATGGCCACGTACTTGACACCCCGTGGCACTCCCGCGGTGGCCGCCTGCGCCGGGATGGCGGCGGTACCTGTGGTCAGGGCCGAGGCGACACCGATCAGGGCCACCGCCCGCAGGGCATTTTCCCGCCAGCGTCCCTGTGCTGCCTGTACTGTCACACGAGGCTCCTTGTGCTGTGCTGGTGACGGGAACAGACTTGCCCGTCACCGGAATTGGACAGTCTTCTGAGATACGACCTGCCCAAGGATGATGGCAGGAGGAGCAAGGCGCCGTTGTTTAACGGAAGTTGTATTGGAGACCTGAGGCGATTCCAGGGTGTTCACGCTCATGGCCGCCAGTCGGCTGGATGGCACGCCCTCGTCGTCGAGTTCGACCGACGGGACTGCCGGGCCTGCCCCTCACGGAAACGGTGCACCAGGGCGGCCCGTGGCTCCCGCATGCTCACCCTCCGCCTCAAGGAATCCACGAGACCACTTCGGCAGCACGCCCATGACGGACAACTCGGTCGCCTCGATCCCGAATGCGCCGACCGCCAGTGTGGGCAGATGGCGCGGCATCATGTCCTGTCGGGTTCGGGGGAGTTGACCGTCGGCAGCGTCCATGCGGTGATCGCGTCGGTGAGTTCGGCGGTGGCGGCGGGGTCGGCCGAGTCGACGGCGTGTGCGACGTGCCCGTCCGGGCGGATCAGCGCCGCGCGGACCGTTGCCCACGGGCCGGTGTGCCGCTGTGCCGTGCGCACCTCGACCCGCGCGGAGCCCAGATCCGCGTGTGCGCCCTCCGGGCTGAAGTCCAGCAGCAGGAACCGGTCGGGGCGCAGGGAGCGCAGCAGTCCGTCTCCGGCGAGGACGGCGTCCGGCGCCTTCACGCCGGCCAGGGCGTGGGTCCCGTCGGGCTGCGGGTAGTTGACTCCGAGGCCGGAGAGCCAGCCGGACAGTTCCTCGGCGACCTCGCCGCCCTGCTCGATGAATCCGCTGAACATCTCGCGCAGTGCCTGTCCCGAGGGGCTGAAGGTGTGCATCAGCGCGTCCTGGGCCAGGGTGTCGGCCACCAGGCGCTGAGCGACGCCACGTCGTTCGGTTTCGTAAGCCTCCGGCCCGTTGATCAGCCGGTCCGGGGCCCAGCGGTGTGTCTCGGCGGCGAGTTTCCAAGCCAGGTTTCCGGCGTCCTGCAGGCCGACGTTCAGGCCCTGTCCGCCAGCGGGCAGGTGGACGTGGGCGGCGTCGCCCACCAGCAGTATCCGGCCGTCGCGGTAGCGCTGCGCGTACCTGCTGCTGTTGCTCGCCCTGGAGAGCCACACGGGGTCGTGGACGCCGAAGTCCGTGCCGCAGATGCGGTCCAGCGCGGCCCGGAGTTCCTTGAGTGTGAGCGGTTCGGCCTGCTGGCGCCGCACCTGGTCGCTGGTCAGCCCGGTGTCGCCCGCCTCGGCGCCGAAGACGCGGTACACGCCGCCGGGCAGCGGCACGACGGCAGCCAGACCGGCCTCCCGGTGCCAGAAGTACCGGGCCTGCGCCGCTGGTTCGGTCACCATCACGTCGGCGACGAAGTTGACGATCGTGGGCAGGCTGCCGGGAAAGTCGATACCCGCGGCGTGCCGGACCGTGCTGTGCGCGCCGTCGGCCCCGACGACGTATGCCGCCTGCCTCGTCCTGCCGCCGACCGTGATCCGTACCGCGTCCAAGGACTGGACGATGGAGGTCACCTCGGCGCCGTAGTGCACGGGCACCGCGCGGGCCCGCAGGTAGTCGGCGAGCGCTTGCTCGGTCTGCCACTGGGGGATCATCAGGACGAACGGGAACGGTGTGTCCAGGCCGCTGTAGTCCAGCTTGCTCGGCAGCGCCGCGAAGTGCGCGTGTTGGACCTTCGTGCCCTGGTCCACGAGGACGTCGCTGACCCGCCGCCCGTCTCCCAGGTCCAGCATGGTGAGCACCTCAAGGCGCCGCAAGCCGACTTCTGGCCTTGTACACCGCCGCCCACGCCCGGCCTGACGGCCGCCTCGGGCATCCCGAGGATGGCGGAGTCGACCTGGGTCAGGTCGCCACGTTCTGCGCCCTGCCCGGCGAGGAAGTCGCTGAGCACGCTGAGCTGTTGCTCCACGCGGAATGGCTCGCCGAAGCCGACACCGCTGACGGACAGTTGCGCGGACGGCTCGCCGAGCGGGTCTTGCCGCTGAGCGCGCTGCTGTGACGCACCGCCGCCTCCACACGTGCAGGACAACTGAAGGGGGCGGTCTGCTCAGGAGGCTCGGGTCCGGGTACCTCGCGCGGCTTCATACTCCGGCTTGGCGGCGGGAGTTGCCTCCTCGGCCGCGCAGGGTGACACCGCCTTCGGCGAGTATGCGGTGGACGAAGCCGTAGGAACGCCCCAGGGATGCGGCGATGGCCCGGATGGAGGCGCCGCCCTCGTATGCCTTCTCAACGTCGGCGGCAAGCCTGTCGCGCGCTGTGCCGGTGATCCGCTTTCCCTTATCCATGAGTTCGTCCCCTTCAGTTTCGATATGCAGAAGGTGATCATTGCAGGGGATTGGTGCATGCCGTTGAGTTTTGGGGTGCGCGGCAACGAGCTCAGAGAACTCGGAGTGAAGCGAGCGGTCAGGTGAACATGATCGGATTGGTGAGTGCGGCGACGTGCCCGTTGGAATGGCGGACCTCAATGCGAACGAACGCCGTGTGCTCCGCCGTCGTGTCCCTCGGCGCCACGTCTGCTCCGCGAGCAGAGAGACAGGTGGTGAGCGTTCCTTCGATCGGTGTGGAAGCTGACGGTCCCCTCCGGCACACCTCGTAGTGCTGCCCGCACTTTCACCTGCTCCCCATGAGTTGGGAGCCGTTGTCCCACTCCGACAATGCGATCGTCGGCATTGGCGGTGAACGACGCTTCCACGTCAGCCGACTCGGCGATCCAACTGCGGCCGGCACGGATTCTGGCCAGGACTGCCTCGGTGCTCAGCTCCTCGGTGAAGACCACGGTGTGAGGGATGCCGATCTGCCCTTCCAAGTGGGTGTCGCTGTTGCCCATCGCCGGCCGCCACGGGCCCGTGCGGATGTCCGCCGCAGGGCTTCGCCCCCCACTCCGCCAGGGCCGCCTCGTTGTCAGCGTTCCGGGGCCGGTCCGAGGTCCACAGCCCGTTCCACACCTGCACCATGTCGAATCCCTGGTAGGGGAACACGAAGTCGCCCGATGGGTAGGGCGCATGAGGGTGTGTGGCCACGCACAGACCTCCTACTCGATGGACCTGGTCCAGGCAGATATCAACCGATCCGTCCCCGACCTGGTGGTTCCAGTCGACGACCTCGCTGGGAATGCCGAGCGCGAGCCAGTACCCGGTCTTTGCGGTCCCTTCCTCGCCGAGGGTGACCGAGAAGTCATCGGCGGTTAGGTACTCCCATGCGCCGGGAGCCGGCGGCTGAGTTGTGCTCCGTCATCGCGTTGAAGGTGAGTTGCCCGTCCGAGTGGATGGAGTGGACATGGCGGAGCCGCCCAAGATGTGCACAACACCCTTGAGCTTCCGTCTCCTGTGCGTGCCTCATCGCGTCGCGGTCCGAGGTCTGGCATCTGCCGGTTCGGCCCCAAGATCCGACACAACTCTTCATGCGGGGCGGGGTGGACGAAACGGATTCCATGAAGGTCAATGCGACGCAGTGTCAGGATCGGCCCGACTGGCATGTATTCGGCCAGAGTTTCGGTTGGTTAGATCACAAAGAATCTGAGGGAGCGCGGGCAACTGTGCACTATTGCCCCGCTTTGCCCGTCGCGATGGATGGCGGCATCGGCTTCAGCGAGGGGATTTTTCGTTGCCCTTGCTCCTTATGTCGGTCATACGATCATGGGCGTTCCGCACCCCATGCCCGCAATGTCTGACCAATGATCAGGAAAAGGACTAGTGAACCTTCGCCGTACCCTCGCGACCGTGGTCGCCACCGCCGTGACCGCGCCGGTCGTCCTGCTTTCCGCGGGCTCTGCCTCTGCCTTCGTTGATGCCGAACCCTCTGCGCAGGTGCGGCAGAAGCCGACGTACGCGCAGTTGCAGAAGGCTGTCGACGACGCGGAGAAGGCGTACAAGGACGCGGGCGCCGCCGAGAAGGCTGGGCGTGAGAAGCGGGACGCGGCTTGGGCTGCCCTGGACTTGGACTCCAGCCCGCTCAAGGCAGCCGTTCTCGAAGCAGACGAGGCAGTCAAGGGCGCCGTCGCCGCCAAGGCTGTTGCTGACAAGGCGGTCACGGACGCCAAGGCCAAGCTGGATGCGGCTCAGGACGAGGCCGGGAAGGCCAAGGCGCGGGAGGCGCTCAGTCTGGCCGAAACCGAAGCCGGGAAGGCCGCCGAGGTCAAGGCGGATGCAGAAGCCAAGAGTAAGGCGGCCCGGAAGGCATGGGGCCAGGCCCGCAACGCGGCGGATGAGGAGTACAGCAAGGACGAGCGTGCTGCGGCCGAGGCTCTTCAGGCCAAAGAGGCGGCCGACAGGGCGCTCGGCGATGCCACGAAGTGCGTGCGTGTGTCGGGCCTGACCGTCCTGGCCAATGGCCTGCCCTCGAAGGTCGTCGCCGGGACCACGGTCGAATTCTCGTTCACGGTGGCCAACGCAACTGACCGCACACTGGACGTGGACCCGCTGGTCTTCTTCCGTCTGCAGGCCAAGAACGAGGATCAGCACTTCATGAAGGTGCAGTGGTCGGGCGGCTCTGGCTGGCAGGAGCTGGATCAAAGGCACATCCACATTGAGCCCGTCAAGGCCATGAAGCCCGGCGCCCGTGCGGATGTGAAGATGCGCATGGCGATCGAAGCGGGAGCCCCGGCCACCGATGCCTTCGCCCTCTTCGCGGGCGATGCTTCCGACCAGTACAACCCGTGCGTCGACGGCCCGATGAAGCGCTACGACTTCCGTGTGCTGCCGGCCGGCGGCAAGCCCGGCACGGTCAAGGAGGCCAAGCCCGGCACGGTCGAGGACAAGGACCGTCCGGTGCTGAAACCGCGTCCGGAGGCTCAAGGCGAGCGCTTTGCACGCCCGTCGGCGCAAGGGGAAGTCTCCGTCAGGCCGGCGTCGGCCAACGGCGCCGGGAGCCTTGCTAGGACCGGTTCGTCGTCCGCCGTGCCGCAGCTCGCTCTCGCGGGTGGTGGTGCAGTGCTGCTCGGCGCCGGGGCGGTCTTTGTCGCACGCCGCCACCGTGGGACCAAGGGCACCCGCTAGAACCGACGCACCGACAAGGGCCCGTATCCAGGCCCCGTGTGCGGGCTCGTGCACCACATCACGCGTCGTGACCGCCAGATGCGCTCGAAGGGTTCAGCGCCGGGGCGCTGCTCCGCTGGACTCTCCACGGTTTGTGCCGGTTCCGTCGTTGCACACAGGTTGGGTCGTCCATGTGCGGCCCCAGAGAGGTAATTGACATCAGTATGCACAAGACACACACCACGTCCGCCCGTGTGCGGAGAGCCTTCACGCATGGGGTCGTTGCCGCGAGTGCGCTGGCCGCCGTCACCGGTGTGCTCGCGCCGGCCACTGCTGCCGCTGCACCGTCGTCGGCGGCGAGCCAGGGTGCTGATATCGGGACCGGTGAGATAGAGCGGGTCAAGGCAGCGGCCGTGGTTGGCCTTGACCCGACCCCGGACGTGATGCTGCTCAGCGACCGGGACTTCATCTTCGCGCTGTGGGAGAAGGCCAAGGACGCTGGAGAGAGCAAGACGGCGGTGCGTCTGGCCGCCGAGGAGGCCATGCACAGCACTGTGGCTCAGGACTACGCCCGGTTCATCATCACCGGCATCCACACGGCGCATGAAGCCGACCAGCAGCGGGAACAGGACCGGGCCGATGCCGAGCGCGCGGGCCGGGAGGCCAAGGCTCGGGTGCTGATCGTGGTGGGCATCCCGGTCAGTTCGGACCTGTTGGGGCTCAGCGACGACAATTTCATCCGCAAGGTCATGAAGCATCCGGACGCTGGTGCGCAGGTCAAGGCCGCGGCCGCGAGCGCTCTGGCTGGCGGGCCGGCCCAGTGGCGGGAGTTCATCACCAACGGGGCCCGCGAGGCACATGACCGCGATGTCGCCAATGAGCTCAAGGAGTTGGAGGAGAAGGACCGCGAGGAGGCCCAGCGCCGCAAGGAGCGGGCCGCCCGCACGAACACGGCGGCACTGTTCGGCATCACCCCGTCCCAGGCCATGCTCGCCCTGGGCGATGACAACTTCATCCGCGAACTGATCCGCAGTGCACCGGCCGGCCTGAAGGGCTCCGAGCTCCTGGCCGCGGCCCAGCGGGCGGTGCTCAGTTCCGACCCGGAGGACTGGAAGCGGTTCCTCCACACCGGAGCCGAACAGGCCTACAAGCGCGACGCCGAGGACCGCCGCAAGAAGACCGCCGACGCCAACCGCAAAATGGTCCTGCAGATCCAGGCGGCGGCCGAGAAGGCCGGGGTGTACCCCAATCTGGTCACGAAGGCGAAGGAGGCACTGGCCGGCAGCGACGAGGACGTCGCCGAGTTCCTCAAGCCGGACAACCTGCTCCAGGCGGCGCGGCAGTCCCTCTGGTCGTTCGACTCCAAGCTGATCAACGACCCCGGGGGCCGGTACACCTGGTACATCCGCCAGTCGAATGCGGACGGGGGAGCTGTCTTTGTCGCCCCCATCGACAGGTACGCAAGCAAGCAGTCCGACCGTGAGGACGCCACCTGGGTCATCGTGGCCGCGCTCAACGGCCAACGCGGCTGCTACTCCTTTGAGTCGGTGCGCAAGCGCCACCACTATCTGGCGGCCCAGGACGACCTCCGAGTGCGGGTCACCCCGGGCGATGGCAGTGCAACGTTCCGCAAGAACGCCACCTGGTGTGCCCGTGAAGGCTTGGCCGGCATTGGGACGTCGTTTGAGTGGGCCAGCAAGCCGGGGTACTGGCTGCGGGCGAAGTCGGGTGACTTGTACGCGGCGGCACGCGGCACGACCAACGATTTCAAGAACGAGGCGACCTGGCTGATCGACCCCCCGCTCGCGTACTGACCCGCCTCCTGCCGCTTTCCCTTTCGACAAGAACGGAAATTTTCGATGTCTCGGACCCTCCGGGCCGCGCTGGCCTTCGGCGCTGGCCTCGCCGTGCTGGCAGGCAACGTGAGTGCTGCCCACGCCGCCCCCACCGCGCCCCGCGCCGCCGTTCCCACGCCGTCGGTTGTGAAGTTGCAGGTGGAGCACAGTGGCAAATGCCTCACCGTTGCGGGCGGCAGCCTCGCCAATGGCGCCAACGCAGTCCAGACAACGTGCACCGACGGGGCAGACAACCAGTCATTCCAGTTGATCCCAGCCGGCAACGCGACGTTCATGGTGCGGGCCATGCACAGCGGCAAGTGCCTCGAAGTGGAGAACAGCGGCACAGGGGCCGGCGCGAACGTCCAGCAGTGGTGGTGCGTCGACGGCCCTCAGCAACGTTGGCGCCTGGTCATGGTCGATGCCCCCAAGAAGCTCTACGAACTGCGCCCCACGCACACCGACAACCGCTGCCTGGACATCGCAGGTTCCAGTCTCAACGACGGTGCGAACGCCGGGCAGTGGTACTGCAACGGCGACGCCAACCAGCGCTGGCGACTCAAGCCGGCTAAGGCCTGACTCGCTCGCGCCCGCCGAGCTGGTCGCCCCTGGTGACCGGCTCGGCCCTGCCGGGCAATGTCCCGCGCCCAACCCCGTCCGGCTCCCAACCCATCGAGAAGAAACGGACTTGAAGATGTCTCGGTCCATCCGAGCGGCCCTGGTCATTGCCTGCAGCGTTGCCGCACTGACCGCCGGCACAACCACCGCCTACGCGAGCGGGGACGACGCCACAAGGGAAGCCGCCATGAACGCGGCCAAGGCCGCGGATAAGGCCGCCGAAGCCGCCCGCGAGGCCGCCAAGAAGACCCAGACCGCCAAGGACGCCGCTTCGACAAAGGGCGACATCGTCCGGCTTCAGGTCGCTCGCAGCGGCAAGTGCCTGAGCATCGACTCCGCCAGTATGGCCAATGGCGCGGGTGCACTGCAGTGGACCTGCAACGAGGGCAAGGCGCAGCAGTGGCGCGCCATACCCACCGTCGACTCCTCTTACGTGCTGCGTAACGAGAACAGTGGCAAGTGCCTTGAGGTGGAGAACAGCGGCAAGCAGGCCGGTGCACGTGTCCAACAGTGGGACTGCAGTGGCGGAGGCCCCCAGTTGCGCTGGCGGATGGTTCTTGTCGACGCGGTCAGCGAGCTCTACCAGCTGCAGCCCATGCACACCCCGGATCGCTGCCTGGGCATCGCCAAGTCCAGCGTTGAGGACGGTGCGAACGCCTTGCAGTGGTCCTGCAACCAGACTACGCCCGAGTTGTGGGGGATCCACCTGGTCAAGTGACCTGTCGATCCGCGCCGCGACAGCGCGGCGGTGAGTTTCCAAATTCTGTGAAGGACCTGCCGTGCAAACGGTGCCGTCCTTCACATGAGTAGTGACCGTCGTTTCCCGGCGAGCCGTGCCTGGCGCATTCCTGTCTGCCTTCTTGTCGTGCACGGCCCGAGCGGAAGTTCCTTTTTCCTATAGGGGGTTTCAGTGAGTCGCACGTGGCGGGTTGCGCAGGGGGTGCTGGTTGGCGTGCTGGCCGGCGGGAGCGTTGCCTCGGCAGTCGCCCCGGCGTGGGCCAAGGCCCCGCAGGCTGCCGTCTTGGCCGACCAGCCGTCCGACCAGCACTCTTCCCAGTCCTCCGAGCCGCTGTCGGGCATCACGGCTGCGGCGACTGAAGAGGCCCGTCAGCGTGTTCTGGCGATAGCCAAGTCGTACCTGCCGGCCGAGATACGGGTATCGGCGTGGAACGCGCTGCGCAATGTGCGGGGGGATGAAGCGATCGCACAGTGGCTGGCCCCTGGCGGCGGCTTTGACCTGGCCAAGCAGCGGGCACAGAGTACCCGGGCGCGGAACAAAGCCTTTTGCGAACGGGTGGTGCGCACCCATACCAGGGAGTTCTCCCCCGCGGTGCGGGATGCGGCCGAGCGTGCGCTCAAGGGCTCGGCCGCCGATCAGGCGGCGTTTGTGAAGTCCGGATACGCCCAGGCCCAACGGCGTGACCGCGCGGTGCGGGAGGCGGATGCCGCCCGTCGGCAGGAAGTCGCCGGCCGGGACCGGGACTTCGTACGTGCCCTCGCGGAGCACGACCCGGGTGAGCAGGTGCGGGCCGCGGCGCAGTGGGCGCTGCGGGACGGCGCCGGTGATGAGGACATCGCGGAGTTCTTCGGCTACGGCTGGGTGAGCGGCGCGGCGTTGGATCTGGAGAGTTACCGGATGCGGGTCGCGGACGCCGAGGTGGTTCGCCATCGTCTCCTGTCCCGTCTGATCGAGCAGGCCGTGGCGGCGGAGGAGGCGGCGCAGGGTTCGGCCGATGCCGCGAAGGCACGGGCCGAGGCCGAACGGGCCTGGAAGGCGGTGGCCGAGCACTCCAGCGCCGGGTGGCAGGCGTGGCTGGCCGAGCAAGCCGCCGCGAAGGCGCAGGCGGAGAACTGGAAGAACATCGCCCAGGCCGCCCGGGACGCGGTGGACGGGATCTGGAAGGACATCGCCGCACCGGCCCAGGCGAACCAGGATGCCTGGGCCAGAGAGCAGCAGGAGGCGGCCGACGCCGCCGGTCTTTGGAAGGGTGCCTTCGACCGGGCCCGGGACGGCGAAGACCGCGTCAAGAGCTGATCGCGCCTCAAGGGCTGCTCTCCCGCCCGTTGTTGGCCCTTCCCTCCTTGCGCTGATCGCTCATTTTTCCTCGTCCCTGCCCTGGTTGCACATACCGGGCAGGGACTTTTCTGACCATTTTCGCTTACCAAAGGTGGTTATTTCCCTTGATAGGTAGATTCCGACCTGGAGCCAGTCGGCCACACAGTCGTGTGGGTCCGGTGGCCCGAAAGGCCGTGTCCGCGGCGGTGGTAGCGGCCCTGCTGGGCGGTGCGTCCGCCCAGGTCGCGTCGGCCACCCCTGCTCCTTCGCCGTCTGATCGGCAGGGCTCGGTCACCCAGGCTCTGTCCGCACTGGACCGTCTGGCCGCTTCGCTGCCCAAGACAGGCTCCACGCAGGCTCCCACTGCGCCGTCGAAGCTGGCGCGGATGAGCGCGGAGGGAGACCGGCAACTGGTGGAGACCTACGCGGAGTTCGCCGAGGAGGAGGAAGTCCGCGAGGCCGCCAAGAAGGCCCTGGAAAGCAGCGATCCGAACGCGATCCGGGAGTTCCTGGAGCACGGTGAGGCCGAGGCCCGTCAGCGAGCCAAGGACAAGAAGGACGGCGTCGACGCCAGCAACCGCAAGAAGATCGAGGCGATGCGCGGCAGTGGCGGGCCGCACTTCAACGCTGAGGTCGAACGCGTGCTGGGCCCCAAGGCCACGGCCACGGACCGTGCCGACTTCCTTGCCTTCGGCGCAGAGATCGCCCGGCAGCGGGATGCGAAGGATGAGCAGACCGCCAAGGAACGCGCCGCCGAACTCCGCAAGCGCGTTCAGATGCTGGCCGGCGTCGGCGGGCCGGAGGTGCAGAAAGCCGCCCAGGCCGCACTGGCCGCCGGTACTGACAAGGCGATTGAGGAGTTCCTGGAAAAGGGCTACCAGATCGCCGCGCAGAAGGACGCCGACGACCGCGCCGCGCACGAGAAGGCGCTGAAGGAGGCCCAGGAGGCCGCGGAGAAGCTGCGGGATCTGGCGCAGCGGACCGCCCGCGCGGCCGAGGCGCGTACCAAGCTGATCGCCGTCCACGGGGATGCCGTCAGGGAGCTCAAAACAGCTTCCAACGCGATGACGCAGGCGGCCGCGGCCGCCCGTGAGGCCGATCGGATGCTGTCGGCGGACCGGGCCGGCAAGCGTCTGTCGGACTACGCAGGCGTCAAAGCCGAGGTCGCCCGCCAGGTCGAGTACGCGGGCGATGCGGCCCAGGCGGCCAAGGTCGCAGCGGCCCAGGCCAAGGTGCAGGCCGACATCCTGGTGGAGACCGGGCTGACGCACGGCACCCAGTGGGCCGAAGTCGCCTACGGCATCGAAGCCGCGGCCGATGCGGCGGCCAAGGCCGCCCAGAGTGCCCAGCATGCCGTGGACGCCACCGCAGCCGACGCAGCCGCGCTGAACAGCAAGAACGCAGCCCAGGCACACGAGCAACAAGCCAAGAAGTGGCGGGCCAACGCCGAAGAGCAGGCCAAGGCCGCAGCCCAGATGGCCGCAGCCGCCGAAAAGCAGGCCAAAATCGCCGCCGATGCGGCCGCCCGGAGCAAGCAGGCCCGCATCGACGCCGAGACGGCCGAGCAAGAGGCATGGGAGCACGCCAAGAAGACCCGACAGGCACGCATCGAGGCCGAGCGGCAGGCACGGATCGCTGCCGAGCAGCGCCAGATCGCCGAACGTGAACGCAACCTGGCCGCCCAGGCCCGCGCCCGCGCCGAACGCGAGCGGAACGCCGCCGCGGCGGCACGGGCCCGTGCGGAAGCCGAGGCACGTACCGCCTCGGCGCTCCGGGCGCAGGCCCAGGCCGCCGCAGCACAGGCGGCTTCCGCCCGGGCCAGCGCAGCAGAGAAGGAAGGTATCGCCGCCCAGGCCGACGAAAAGGCCCGCGGCGAGGAGAACAACGCCCGCGAGGCAAGAAACAAGGCGTTCCAAGCCGAGCAGAACCACCAGGCCAAGGAAGCACGCGCGCGGGCGACCGAGGCGATGGCCGCCTCAGGCCGTGGCACCGCGGCTGCCGGTGAGGCCAATACCGCAGCACAAGCAGCACGGGCGGACGCCAACACCGCCGGGGCGGCTGCCAGTTCGGCCCGCAGCGCGGCCGACGGAGCCAGCAGTGCGGCCATGAGGTCCCGCGCCGCGGCCACTGAAGCCGCAGGCCACGCCGCCCGAGCGCGGGCAGCCGCCGCAGAAGCCACCGCACACGCCGCCAAGGCCAACGCGGCCGCCAACAACGCCGAAGCCGCCGCCGCACGCGCCAACCAAGCCGCCAACAAGGCTGAGGCCGAGTACCAGGCCACCAACGCCGCAGCCCAACGAGCCAACACCAAGGCAGCCGAAGCCACCGCCCAGGAAGCCCGCGCCGGCATCGCCGCACACGAGGCATCCCGCCTGGCCGGACTAGCAGCCCAGCACGCCAACAACGCCCTGCAGGCAGCCAACCGCACCAGAGACGAAGCCGACGGCGCCGTCCGCGAAGCCGCTATGGCCCGCCTCCAGGCCACCGTCGCCGTCCAGGCCTCTGGCGCCGCACGCACCACCGCCGCCGGCATCGCTGACCCCGCCAACACTGCCATCGAGCTGACAGCCCCCTTCACCGGCAAGGACCTCGACGCCGACTTCACTGCCGAGGTCGCCAAGGCCGCCCTCGAGACGGGTGAGGAGCAGGTTGCCTCGGCAGAGGCCAAGGCCGCCGAAGCGGTCAAGGCCGCCGAGGACGCCGAGGCTGCCGCCAAGCGGGCAGGCGCCCAGGTCGCCCCTGCCTTCAAGGCCGCCGCCGACGCCGCCCGTTCCTCGGCCAACGCCGCACGGTCCGCGGCCGCGGCCATGAAGTCCGCAGCCGAAGCAGCCGCCGACGGCGCCAAGGCCAGGGCCGCCGCAGCATCCGCCAACAAGGCCGACACCCAGGCCAAGGGCGACGCCGACCTCGCTCGCCAAGCCGCCAACCAGGCCGCCAAGGACGCGGCAGCCGCACGCAAAGCAGCCAACGAGGCCGAAGCCGAAGCCGCACGGGCCCGCAAGGCAGCCGCCGAGGCAGACCAACACGCCGCCGCGGCCAACAGTGCCGCCAACCAGGCCGAACACGAAGCCAGCGTCGCCCAAGGCGCGGCAGCCCAGGCGGAAAAGGACGCCGCCGCCGCCGACAAACTCGCCAGCTCCGCGGAAAACCACGCCAAGTCCGCGGAAGAAGCCGCCAAGAACGCCAACAAGTACGCCCAGGAAGCCAAGGAGACCGCCGAGAAGGCCGAGGAATACGAACGCGAACAGGAACGCAAACGCCGCGCAGAAGCCGTTAAGGAAATAGGTAAGGGCGGCAGTCAAGAGCTGACGGAAGAGCAAAAGCTCACACTTGAGATTTCCGGCATATTGCCTGAGCAGTTGGAGAATGCCAACAAGATCAACGGAAAGTCGATTGGTGACTTTCTGGAGGAAAGCGGTGGCGAGATCCTCAAGGGTCTCCTCGGGCTCGACGACATCGAGAAGTGCTTCACCGAAGGCAACGTCGAAAGCTGCATCTGGACGCTCGTCGGCATCCTCCCGTGGGGCAAGGCGTTCCAGGCCATCAAGGAATTCCCGGCAGTCTCCAAGGCCATCTACCGCACCGTCACCGGCTTCGGTAAGTTCATGCGCGAGTCCTCTGCGGCAAAGAAGCAGATCAGCAATGCAGAGGGAGTCCTGGAAAAGTACCGTAAGGATTGCCCGGTGGGGAACAGCTTCACGCCGGAGACGCCGGTGCTGATGGCCGACGGTACGCACAAACCAATAAAGGATACTCGCGTCGGCCAGCAGGTTTTGGCCACCGACCCCGCTACAGGAAAGACCGAAGCGAAAGAAATCACCAACGTGATCGTTGGCGAGGGCCAGAAGCACCTGGTCCAGATTGCCATCGACACCGACGGCGAAGACGGCGATACCACCGGCACGGTGAACGCCACTGATAATCATCCGTTCTGGGAGATCAACAAGGCCAGCTGGCTGGACGCCAAGGACCTCAAGGCAGGAGACCGCCTCCGCACCCCCAACGGAGAGCCGCGAGAGGTCATCGGCACGCGCACCTCGACTGAGAGCCGCACGGTCTACAACCTCTCCGTCGAGGGTATCCACACGTACTATGTGCTGGCGGGGGCCACGCCGATCCTCGTCCACAACAGCAACTGCTGGTCGAAATACGAGGACATCACAGACCCCAAGGCTCGCGTGAAGAATGTGCGGACGAACGTCGGCCCCAAGGAATTTGGAGAAAATCTTGAGGCTAACGGGTGGACCCGCATCGAAAGGGGGCCGAACGTTGAATATCAGAAGGATGGGGCGCGATACTTCCTGCGAGCCAAAGCCAAGACTGTCGAAGGATGGACAGCGGACTACTACAGGCCAGGATCGAAGAATGCCGACATCAAGATCAGGCTGGGGGATCAGTAATGCTAAGCGAGGGTTCGCTCATGCCGGATAATGACGGGTACCTTGCCATCCGCTCGCGTAGCGAGGTGACCTTTGACCTTGATTCCAGGTTCCCTGGCCAGGTTTTCAGGAAGCGCGCGGGAGACTCGTTGTTTTGTGAGTTCGACGTGGTTCTCTCTCCAGAAATCTGGCCAGCGCTCTGCATGATGGCCCAGTGGCACGGAGACGACCATATCGAGCTGCTAGTTCTCGAGCCGGACTGTGACGATTTCTATGTCCCCGAGGGGCTGGGATACCCGGCGGTGTCTCTGTCCGTCGAGGCCGGTGAGGACGACTACTGGGCTGCGATCGGCTTCACGCCGGACGGCGACGCTCTGGGATCGATCACGATCTCGGCGAATGTCGTCGCGCTGACCGGAGCATCCGGAAAGTGGGGATGCTGGGGTGAAAGGGATCCCGAGGTGGCGGTATTCCAGGGGTTCCCCGACGCGGCCGCGCGCAGTGAATGGTGCGCTCGCTTTGGGCCCTTCCTGAACGTGTCAGGCGCGCTGGAGTCGTATCTTCCGATGGCTTTCGGCGGGCGGCCCGTTCCGGACGCGTACGCCACAGCCCTGGCCGCCAACTACGGACCTCCGAGCGGTAGACGGCCGTAATGACACGGCGAGCCCCGGCGTTTCGGCGGAATGCTTCGCCGACTCGTGGGGGCCAAGGCTCCTCGTCGAGTTCCACGATCCGGCCCAGGCGCTAGGCAACGGGTAGTAGTGTCCTTGCGCGAGTTTGAAGCCCCGTCAGGTAGTCCCTGGCGGGGCTTCAGCGTGGGGTGACGGTAGTAGATGATGGCAACGTCGGTGGACGGGGCGGTGCAGGGTGGCGGTTCGTCATCACATTCGGCCGCCTCGGTGATCGATGGCTGGCCAATCTGGATCCGGGATTGCGGCCGGTGCTGCTGTGAGGTTCCCTCGTTGCGCGAGAGGCGCCGATCAGCTGGTCAGGATTGACGGGGTTTCAGGTTCGTCGGTTCGGCCGTCGCCTGCTCGGCGTAGTGCTTCTCCTCGCATTCGATAGGGCTGAGGAAGCTGAGCCTGTGCTCGCAGACACGTGAGCACAGGATGCACCGGCCGATGTCCGGCTGCAGCACCCGGTCGCGACCGCAGGACGAGCACGTCGCCCTGGCCTCCGCCTCCTTCATCCGGCGCCAACACCGGCAGCAGTACTGCCGGTCGCGATATCCGACTGAGGCTCTGCAGGTGGCGCAGTCGCGTTGCTTCTTACCCACCGCGGCCGCCGGGCGTCACAGGGGCGGCATCGACCGGCCCCGGGCCGAGGCGTCCTTGGGCAGGTCGGGCACCGGCCGGGGCGGTGCGACCGGCCGCTCGTCGGGGGTGGTATCGACCTCGATCAGGTCGTTGGGGGTGCAGTCCAACGCGGTGCACAACGCGGCCAGCGTGGTCATCTTCACCTGCGAGGGCTCCTTGGTGAACAGCGCGGACACGGACGCCGAGGACAACTCCAACCCGGCCTTCTCGGCCAGCAGCCGCCGCAGCTCAGTCCTGGTCCACACCTCGCGCTGGGCAGCCGCCATCCGCAGCCGCCATCGGATCTTCATGCCGTGGTGTTCTTCCCGGTCAGCTCCGCCAGAGCGCCGGCCACAGCCCGTTGATAGGCGTCCTCGATGAACGTCGAGGAGGGCCGGATTCGACGATCGCTTGGCACAACCCGGTGCTGTTCCTGCCGTAGCCGCATCCGGCCACCGAACAGGACGGCAGGGTCCCGTCTCCGCGGATCTCGGTTGCCGTCCTCGCGGTGAACTCCTCCTTGTCCGGCCGCCCTTCGGCATTCCACCGCTGATGGTGTGCGCTGCACATTCCGTGCAGACGAGCAGCCCGCAGGCAGGAGCCGACCAGGCAGGAGCCGCTGCCGAAGACGGGGTCGTCGGGCTCGAAGACCAATACCGCGGACCGGAATTCAGGGCGGACGGCAGCCATCAACTTCTCGCGCAGACCGGCCGGGTAGTCAGCCGGCGGTGTCTTGTGGGACGGGGCGGTCTCCGAGATCTGCTGTGTCACAGCCTCACCTCCCGACCGGCGAACCAGCCCGCGTCCTCCAGGGCCCGGCGGACGTCCTCGGCGGTGAGGTGTAATGGTGACGTCGGGTATTGAAACTGTCTGAATGCCCCAGCTGTCCTGATCGCGTGCCGCTGCGCTGGAACAACGGCTAAGACGTCGTTTCTTTTGGTGGTGGGTCCCTCTGGTCGCATTCCGTTGAGTGCTGATCTATGAGTGTCAGTGACGTGTGGCAGCCTCGCGTGCATGAGCTACGACCTTGCTGTCTGGGAGGGGCACCGCCCCGCGGATGACGCCACTGCCGGGAAGATCTTCCATGACCTGTTCAACCGCTACACGCACACCGATGTGAAGCATCCACCGACCGATCGCATAGCCGAGTACGTCGCCACACTTCTGGAGCGGTGGCCTGACCTCGCAGAGGACGAGGACGACGTCTCTCCCTGGTCCACCGGGCCGCTGATCGGGGAGGCCAAGGGGCCGCTGATCTACTTCCCGATGCGCTACAGCATGGCCGACGAGGCATCGGCCTATGCGGCAGAAGTCGCCTCCTCGATGGGGCTTGTCTGCTACGACCCTCAGGTGCAGCAGCTCAGGTCATGAGCCGCCCCAGTCTGCGGTAGCCGATGAGGGCTGCGGCTATGCCGACGAAGGCGAGGAAGTGTTCGGCCTTGCGTTCGTATCGGCGGTGGAGTCGACGGCAGCCGGCCAGCCAGGAAACGGTCCTCTCGACCACCCAGCGATGCAGGCCCAGTCGCGTGGAGGACTCTATGCCCCTGCGGGGCGATGCGATGGCGGATGCCACGCTTGCGGAGCCATCTGCGCAGGTGGTCGTAGTCGTAGCCCTTGTCGGCATGCAGCTTCGCCGGCCGGCGCCTGCGCGGTCCGCGGCGGGAACGGATTGGCGGGATGCCGCGGACCAGTGGCTCCAGCCCTTGGCTGTCGTGCATGTTGGCCCCGGAGATACCCAGCGACAGTGGCAGCCCGTTGCGATCGGTGATGAGGTGGATTTTCGATCCGCTCTTGCCGCGATCGGTCGGATTCGGTCCTGTCAGTGGCCCCCTTTTGCCGCCCGGACACTGACCGAGTCGATCGCACAGCGCGACCAGTCCACCTCGCCGCGGGCTCCGAGCTCGTCGAGGATGACCCGGTGGAGCCGGGCCCAGACCCGGTCCCTGCTCCACCGGGCGAAGCGCCGATAGACGGTCTGCCAGCACGGCCCGAACACCGGCGGCAACTGCCGCCACGTGCAGCCCGAGGTCGCCACGAAGACGATCGCGGCCAGAGTCTCGCGGTCACCCGCCCGGCGCCGGCCCCCGCCCTGCGGACGCTTCACTTCCGTCGGCGGCACCACGCGCCGGAACAGCACCCATAACTCCTCCGGCACCAACCGCTCAACCAGATCCGTCATGGCCTGACCAACGACCAATAAGCCCAAAAGAAACGACGTCTAAGCACCTGCTCGATTCTTACCTTGAATTCGGGCTGGACCGGGACTTGCGTAAGATCCGACACGCCTTCAGGCGTGCGACGCCACGTTCGACCGGCGCCGTGCTGTGGCCAGCGCTCAGTTGACGGTTCGCCAGGTCGGCGGAAGCTCCCGTCTCGGCGGCCGCCTGAGGGGTATCGCCGCCCGAAACCATGCCTGACCAGGGAGAATCAAAAGATAACGTTCGGTTGAGATACGGCTTCTCATCGATGTCGGTGGTCCGACACACTCCGTACGCACATGCCGGTCGTACGGGGCGAATTCCGGCTTCCATGATCGCCGTCAGTCGTGTGACAACTTGCCATGTGCTCGGGGCGGCCCTGGCGCGCTTCGGTACCGCATCGTTCGGAGTCCGACTCTGGGCGACGTGTTGTCAGCTTACTGTCCGCCTGTTGCCGTCTTCGTCTCTCCGCCATGCCGGGTCACCCGAGGACGGCATCGCATACGGACGGCTCCGTGAGTGAACGCCGGGTCAGTGGCCTTACTCGCCCACACGTATGCTTCGCCGGGCTGAAGCTGCGCCATCTGCTCAGAGCGCAGACTGGCGAAGGCGGTGTTCGCCTTCTGGAGGTGCTTCAACCAGGCCGGCGAGGTGAACTTGTGCAGGATGACGTGGTCGCTGAGCTCGATCAGGGAGATCGGTACGGAGGGCGGGTCCTGGCTGGCGACCAGGATGCTCATTCCCTTGTGGCGCATCTCGCGGACGGTCTCAACTAGGCCGGCGACCAGGTCCGGGCTGTCGATGTACTTGTGCGCTTCGTCGAAGACAACCAGCTTGTTGAAGTGTGCGTCCCCGCTGCGCGCCTCGGCGAAGAGCTGCATCAGGACGACGAAGAGACCGAGTGCTTCGTCCTTCTCGATGTACTCGTCGCGGAGGTCAACGATGATCAGTCGGCCGGGTCGGATGAGGCTGGTGAGCCGGGCATTGTCGTCGATGTAGTCCTCGGCGAGGTTGAGCCGCTCCTGGGCCAGTTGCTTGACGTGGTCGGGCATACCGGAATCGGCCACGCCCTGCCGGATGACGCCGAGGTTCAGGTTGTTGCGGTTCGACTTCATGATGCGGGTCAGCTGCCGAATGTACGTCGACTGGTTGCCGACCGCTCCCATGAGGAAGCGCCAGTGGGATGCCTGGAGTTCGGCGGAGGAGAAGGCAAGCGGCTGGACGTCGATACCGGGGAATTCCCGTCGGCGGTCGGCGACCTGGTCGGCGGGGGCGAGTAGCAGCACGTCCAACAACGCTTGGGGTTCGGCTCCGTAGCGCTCCTTCAGGACCTGGAGCTGCGCCTGGTCATCATTTGGGCGCGCCATGGAAGTGAACTCCGGTGCGTAGTCCATGGTGCGGCTGTAGTGGAACACCACGGTCGCGAGAGGGCGGGGAAGTTCGTTCACCGGCGGGGCGGGCAGCGAGGCCATCTCGATGATGCTGCCCAAGGTGTAGCTCTTGCCGCCTCCTTGTACGCCGAAGAGGCTGATGGTGTGGGTTTCGTCGAGATCGACCGCGACTTTCCGGCCGGCTACTTCGCCGAGTACACCGTGTTGCGGGGAGGGGCGGGTGACGCCGAGGAAGATCTCGGGGAGGCCCCCTGGTGAAGCCGGTCCCGGTGTGACAGAGGTGGGCTGGGCATCGTTGGTCGGCGACTCGTGGAAGCCCTGACTTTCAGGGACGGTGCCCGTCCGCAGCGGATTTCCGGTACCGCCCGGAGGAGGAGCAGCCGATGAGGTTCCTTCCGAAGAAAGAGACAACGGGACCGCCCCCGCCGCGTCGGCACCAGGCACGGTCATAGCTGCCACGGACTGGGCCGGACCTGTCTCACGGCCCGCACGCTCAGATGCGGTGAGTGGCGTGGTCTCGTTGCCGTTCGGGACCTCGTCCGTGTCGAGGATGGTCACTGCCTTGCCCCCACCGGCCTGCCCGCGGTCTTCCTCCTGGGCATCTTTGGCATCCCGCTCGTCCTGTACGTCAGGTGCCCGGAACTCGGCGTCGGAGAGCCGTGGCACAGCCAACTGCGACAGTGCCAGGGTGGGAGCGGTGGCCGCTCCGTTCTCCTCCTGCTCCTCAACGGCTGGGGCCGTGGGCGCGGGTACGCCCGGCCGAACAGTGGGAATCGCATTGATCAGCTCGGTGATCAGATCGCTGCCGATGCGGTGAAACTCCACCTCGTCGTCGAGTTCGCGGTCAGTTCCCTCGCGGGCGAGGTCGAAGATCAGGCCGCTGCGAGTGAAGTGGAGGGCGTAGCCGTCGTCGAGGCTGTCGAGCAGCGCGTGGGCCGCCGTCCTGGGGGCGTGCCCCATGGTCCTGTGGCGTGCCGCCCGCTCCAGGTAGAAGCGGAGCAGGGAGCCGAGGGCCAGGTTCTTGACCGGCCGGTCCACCCGGTCCGGGTTGATGTGGGCCGGATCGAAGGACTCGGTGAGGACGGTCTGGCTCCGTCCGAGCTGCTGGGTGACCTTGGCCTTGAGGCGCTGGTAGGCGCCGATGTCGTCGAGCGCGGTGTAACACTTGACCTCGACGAGGCGGCAGGTGATGGTCCGGGTCCGCGCGTCGAGGTGGAACAGGGCGAGGTCGCTGCGCTGGAAGGAGTGGGCGTCGCCGAGTTCCCGGGCCTGACGGCGGACTTCGGCGTACAGCTCAGGGTGGGCGTCCAGGGGGACCACGATCTGGTTGTGCAGGGCGTCCTGATAGTCCAGGTAGAGGCGGGCCAGGGCGAGACCGAGTACTTCGGTGCGCTGGGTGGGAGCGGTGGAGGCCAGCTTGAAGGCGAGGTTGCCGGAGAGCAGGCGCAGTTGCTCGAAGAAGGTGTTGAGGTGGCGCTGTTCGACGTCGAGCCCGTGCTGCTGGGCGGTCGGTCCGAGCAGGGTGCGCAATTCGTCGACCGAGTTCGAGCTGACCATGATCTGGTGGCCGAGACCGCTGTCCAGCGAGGGCGCGTAGTCGATGACGTATTCGGGTCGGTCGCGTTGTCCGGCGTGGTCGAAGTACTCCAGGCCGAGGGTCCTGTCGATGGTGACGACCCAGTCGCCGACCTGGTGGGCCTGGTAGAGCAGGGCCCGGTCGGTGTTGTCGAGGGAAAGGACGGTGCACGGCACATGGCGCGGCGCCTGTCCCGCGGTGGCGACGTTAGCCGCGGCGCCGGCAAGGAGTCCGGGCAACCGGCTCAGGAGAGTGGCAAGGTCCTCCGCGTCCTCGGCGGGCAGGGCGATGCCGTGGCGTGGCATGGTCCGCCACACGATCTGCTGCTCGTTGTCCTCGTACGTGGAGGACGTCGGCTGTACCAGGCCGTGGACCGGGGCGTGCGCGATGTCGTGGCGTGTGACGGAACCGTGCTGTTCCCCGCCGAAGGCGTCGATGAGTACGGTCAGATGGGCGTCGAACTCGGCTCCGGGTTCGCTGAACTCCTCCACTGAGCGGACGGAGTAGACGAGTTTCGCGCTCCGGGTGCCTTCCGCGGCGTGCAGGAACGCCTCCGCCTCGGTGGAGGTGAACTGACTGTGCGCGCTGATGAGTTCACCCAGCGCCGCACCGGACTCGGGGGCTTCCGGGTCGGACACGCACAGCCGAATGTCGTAGGTGAGGTCCCGGGTGGGGGTGCGGCGCTGCAGTTCGAGGAGGGCGTCGGCGACGATCTCCGCGCGGCCTGCATTGACGACGTTCACGACCAGCGTGCGGACGTATGGATGGAGGCGTACGTACCGCTCGATCCGGTCGGCGAGCGCCGTACCGGACAACGCACCGGCTCCGCCTGCAGCGCGGGGGCCGGCGGCCGGGAGGCGCAGCGCTGTGGTGAGCCGGCCGAGCAGGCCACGGGGGTCGGCGGTCTCGCTGGGCAGGTAGGCGGCCCAGTACGGGGTGAGGTTGTCCGCAGCTGTCATGAGTCGGCCGTCCTGGCGCGGGACGGCGAACGGGAAACCCAAGGGTGAGAGTGCCTGAAGGAAGGAGTCTCGCGCGGCGACGACCCGTCGCTTGTCCTCACCGGCGAGGCGCACGGCCCAGTCCCGGCCCAGGGCCGACCAGGTCGCCAGCCAGAGTGCGCGGAGGGGGTGCGTCGGGGAGACGAGCAGGACGGTGTCACGCCCGCCGAGACCGTCGGTGAGGGTGATGGCCGCACAGTCGGTCTGCTGGATGCGGGCCAGCCCGACCAGCGCGGCACCCCGGGCACCGTCACCGGCCCGCTCCGCCTGAAGCGACTGAGCTTCCACCAGTTCCGCGTACGCCTCGGTGTAGGCGACCAGTTCGTCCCGGACCACCTCGAAGTCGACAGCCTCGCTGACCAGGAGCTGATCGGTATCGGCCAGGTCTCCCGCCTGGCCGCACAGGGCGACGAAATAGGCGCGGCGCGTCGCGAGATAGCGGTCGTACGCCTCGGCGGCCCGCCCGGTCAGGGCCAGGGACAGGTCCTCCTCGCTCCCCTCCGGGGTCTCGCTGGTGCCGTCGGGGCGCAGTACGAGTCGGCGCAGGGAAGTGTCCTGGGGACGGGCGAGTAGGTCCTGCTGGAGTTGCACGAGCAGCGGGGAGAGCCGGATCTCCGCGCTTCCCGCCGTGTGGATGCGGGCGTTAAGGACGCGCAAGGGGCTGCGCGCCGACGTGGACTTCCAACGGACGTCCGTCAGCGTGACACGGGTCGAATCGTCCCCGGCGGCCAGCGCCTCGAACTGAAGCGAGCGCAGCGCTTGAGAAATACCGTCGTAGCGTCCGGCGCTGCGCTCCGGCGGCTCCTCGGCCTCTCCCTCGGGCACGACGTAGAAGCGTTCACTCTCGCCGCCGGGCAGGCCATGTACACCAGGAGCGATGTCGAGAGCGTCACCGGAGGCATCGAGCGGGGTGATCTTGAGGTAGTGCCACCCTTCCTCCCAGTCGATCTTGTTCAGGCGGCCCAGCGGTGCCTTGTAATCGGGCTTGGCCCGGGTCCCCTTGGCGACGTGGGCGATCCGGCCGATCGGCCCGCCGCCCTCCGAGACAATCTCCACACGGAAGCGGTCAAGACCCTCCACCTTGAGCGGGGACGGTTCGATGGTGAACCGGGGCGTCAGTTCGCGGACGCCCTTGTCCCCAGCAAGCAGGTAGGGCTGCCCCACGATGGCTTCGAGGGCCGGGTGGGCCTGTAGCTCCTCGGTGTTGTCGCCGGCGGCGGGCAGACCGAGTTCGCGTACCTCGATGGAGACGATGGCGCGGCGCCGTTCATCGACGCGCCAGTTCCCGAAGGAGAGCGTCCAGTTCTCCCGGTCGACGACGATACGCCGAGTCCATATCACCGGGTCCTCCAGGCCGCAGCGGGTGGCGAATCCCGCAAGCCTGCCGGCGAAGTCCGCGTCGGTCAGCCCCAGATCGAGGACGCGCTGGCGCTCCGAGCGGCTGGAGGTGGTGAGTTTGCCGACCAGCTTGCGGTTCCGCTCGGCCCGATCCCTGACGAGCGACGGGTCGGCGTATAGCTCGAAGTCGGGTACCAGGCCGAAGTGGTAGACAGCAGCCCCCGCGACCTGGTCGCGGTAGTCGTTGGTCCGGAGCGTCAGCAGGTACAGTGCGACGGCACGGTCGCCCGTCTGGTGTCCGGGCCGGTCACGAAGTACGGCGAGCAGCTCGTCGACGCCTGGCCGCAGCCGGTCCGGTACTTGGTCGAGAAGGTGGTCGGCCAGCTGCGCGTAGGCGTCGCTGAGGGGTACTTCCTCGAAGGTCGCGATACCGAAGGAGTCCTCGGCGCTGACCCGGGTGCCCGGGGGGACGAAGACGAGGAGTGGTCCGGGCAGGCCGTTCCCGTTCCCGTCGTCGCCTTCGGTGCGGTTGCGGAGCTCGACCAGTTTGGTGCTGGTGACGACGGTGTCATGGTGCGGCTGTTCGGGAGCGAGGTCGTCGGCGGTGCCCAGGACGCAGACGGTGGCGGCAGGCCCGAGCGCCCCTCGGAGCCGACGGACCAGCGCGGCCGCGAGTTCGGACTCCACCTCGGTAACCCGCATGCAGTGTCCGGCGCCCCGCTCGCCGACCAGCTTGGCGAGGCGCGGTACAAGGACGCCTTCGAGGGCTTCGCGGAGGTCCTTCGCGGTGGGCTCCGCAAGGCCGGTGCTGGTGCTGGCGCTGCTCATCAGGCCGTCGCCCCCGTCGTCGCGGCCCCGATGGTGTACCGGGGAGTGATGGTCTGCGTCAGATAGGCATCCGACATGTCCTGGTAGTAGCCGATCTCGCGCAGCCGATTGAGGAAAGCCGCCGCGTTGGCCCGCAGGGCTGCCTGGTCGTCAAGGTGGGCGCCGGAGAAGCCGTCGCCGTCCGGCAGCTGGTCGATGTGGAGTCCGTACCGTTCGCGCAGCAGAGTGAGGAACTCGTCCACGCGCATGGGTGCGGTCCGCAGATTGCCGCTGTCGTCGTCGTCCTCCCTCAGGAGCGACACCTGGAGGAGCACTTCGAGCAGGCGCGCGTCCAGGACGAATCGCCGGACGGCGCTGTCGCGTCTGCCGCGCGGCTGGGCGAGCAGGGCACCGGGCCGGTGCTTGAGCAGCATCGAGTCGAGGCAGTCGATGAAGTAGCTGCGGTAGTAGCTGCCCTTGTAGTGCATCAGCATCTCGATGTACTCGTCGAAGGCGTTGAGCCCGAGCTGGGTGATCTGCTTCAGCTCCGGGGGAAGATCCTTCTCCTCGTCCCGTACGCGGGTGGCGCGCTGAAGGAAGAACGCCTCGCGTTCCTTGGGATGGGTGGAGAGCCGCCGCAGGACCTCGACCGGGGTGAAGTAGCTCCGGCCGACGGGCGGGGCCAGCTTCTGGCTCTTGACGAGGTCCTCGGAGAACTCGTCGAGCTTCTTGATCTGATAGGTCGCCTGGATGAACCGCGTGATCCGCCCGTACCAAATGCCGGCGCTGCGCTCGGCGAGCGCAGCCGCCGGGGTGCCGGGCACACCCTCGACGTCGACGAAGAGCCGAACGCGGTGCGGGCAGCGGTCCGCCGTCGGCGTGTCCTGATGCCCGGTCCGGCAGGTGGCGGGCGCCGATCCGGCCTCGATCACGGCGGGCAGCAGCTTCATCATCCGCAGGTGGTAGAGGGCCAGGTGAAAGGCGAAGAGGATCTTCAGGTAGTCCACGAGGACGGTCCGGGGCATGTGGTCCTGGTGGTAAAGCAGCCGCAGGACGTCCCGGCACAGTTGGCGGGCCGGTTCGGCGCACAGGGCGGGGTAGGGGGTGCGGGGGCGGGTAGTGTCGGGCCGGTCCCGCATCTGTCCGCCCGCCTGTTCCACCAGGTGGAGCAGCGCCTGGGTCTCCACGTCGGTGTCCGTCCCCGGGGTGATCTCCGCGGTGGCGCGGTCGACGTCGGAGAAGAAGAACTCGCGGAGCTGGTCCAGGGCCCCCTCGTCGGTGGCGAGCATCTCGTACAGCTGCTCGTCGGCCCCGTACGGGCGGGACTTGCGCTTGTTGCGGAACCGGTGGGTGAGACCGTGCAGCGGCCTGGGGCCGGCCACCGCCTCGGTGGCCTTGCCCCGGTTGACCATGTCGAGGAGATGGGTGGAGGCCCACCGGGTGGTGGTCTCCCGGTGGAAGCCGTCGAAGACCTCCGGATGGTCCAGGAACAGCTTGACGAAGACGTCGACCTTGAGCTCGTTGGAGCGGTTGATCTTGCTGGGCATGCCCTGGTGCCACAGGCGCGCGAGCAGCCCGGTCAGGACACGGTCCATGTCCAGTGTCTTGTAGTCGAGCCGGCTGATGCCGGGGTGGTGGAACGTCCCCAGGGAACCGCTCAGCGCCATGTCGTCTCCTCCGCCCTCGCGATGTCCCCTGCGATGCCGGCCGCGGTGCCCGCGACAGCCGGACCGTCGCCGTCCGCACCGCTGTGGTCGTTGCCGGACCGTGCTGTCAGTTCTTCCATGTGCAGGACGGAGTCCTCGGTGCGGTGGATCCGTCGCAGGTCGTGCCCGTGTGTGGTGAGCAGGATCTCCTGGTACGGCACGGCCGCCAGCCGGTTCTTGAACACGGCGAGGGCGAGCTGCTGCCCTTGCAGGTCGGTCACGGACGGCCGGTAGCCGCGCTCGAACCGCTGGAGAAGCTCGAACAGGTCGAGCCGGATGTCGAGTTCGGCCGTGCCGCCCTGGCTGCCAGCCGGATCCCGGTAGCTCAGCCGCAGCGAGGTGCGCCCCGACTCGATGTACGGCGAGGCCGCCGCGTTACCTGATTCGAGCCGGAACCCTTCTGCGGGGAAGCGGCGGAAGGTACGGATGGTGCCGCCGGGTACGTCGCGCACCTTCAGCGCGAGAGCGTCGCCGATCCGCTCCGGGGCCACGAGTCCCTCACCACGGTTGAGCGCCCGCAGGATCCGGTCCCGCTCCTTGGTGCCCGTCTGCGTTGGGCGGGACAACAGCGCCATGAAGTGCAGCACCGATGGGTACGGCAGCATTCGCTCCGCACGGTCCTCGTCGTGGAGTTCGAAGTAGAGCAAGCGGCGGGCCGCGTCCACATAGTGGCGGTGGGCAGCGGCCTGGGAGACGCGTTCGGTGACCGACCGGCCGAGCTGCTCGAACGCGCCGCGCAGCAGTACGCGATCGCGGTCGCCGCGCCCGTCGACCGCGACCAGCGCCCGGTCCTCCAGGAGCCCGGCGTAGTCCAGACGACGGTCGAGCTGCGGTTGCGGGACCGCCGCCACATCGGCCTCGCGCAGCAGGGTCAGCAGTCGGTCCCGCTCGCGCGAACTGCCGTCGGCGGCGGCCGGGGCGCCGAGGTGGGCGGAGAAGTAGAAGCTGTCCAGGATCTCCTGACCGGAACCAGCCGCGTACAACTGGTGGATCTCGGCGCAGTCGCGGCCCGAGGTAAGAGTGTAGGCGAGCGCGGAGCGCAGGTCGCGCAGGGTGATGTGGAGCCTGCCGCGCAGCTGGGTCATCTCGTAGAGGCGGCGCAGCCGCCGCGCGGCCTGGGGGCCCGCGGCGGGGTGCTGAAAGGTCTGGGAATTGTGCCGGGCGTAGCAGGTGGCGGCAAGATCGCAGCGTTCGCAGTCCTCCCAAAACCGATCGTGCGTCATCCGGTCGAGCATGCGCTCCAGGAGCGATTCGCCGTCCTGCGGTTCGCCGTCGGCACCGAGGGGCCGGGCCGCGACATCACGAGCGTTGAGGTTGACGACGGCGACGGCCTGCCCGGTGTCCCGGCCCGCCAGTCCGAGGTTGGCCACCTTGGCGAGATGCGGGAAGCGGTCGTGGTGATGGCTGAGGAAGTCGACCAGACGCCCCTCATTGATGGCGATCAACCGGGTCTCCCCCGCGACCTGCCACGCCGATGCGTCGGCTCCGGCGAACGGTGCGAAGAACTCCCCCAGTACGTCGTCGCCGCTCACCTCACCCTCGTCCTGGCTGCCGTCGTGGTTGGTACGGAACCGCTGCCCGTCTAGGGTGAAGTCGCTGCCGTTGGCCCGGCGCGGCCCGAACTGGGCGCCGAGCTCGCGCGCCTGGCGTTCGAATCGCTCTAGGAAGGCCGTCTTGCCGTCGCCCGCGTTACCGGTCACCACGACCAGCGCATGCCGGCCTTCCCGCAGTGCGGGCACGAGCTCCCGGTCCAGGGCCGTCTCGACGTACACGGACATCGTGTGCGGGTCGAGGCCGCGGGTGCCGCGGTTGCTGCGGCGGCTCTGGCTGTACAGCGTCTGCAGGTAGGCCACGAACGGGTTGGTATTCGGCTCGGGCTCCTGCGGCTCCTGACCGGTGCCGGGTTCCGACGAAGGCGCCGGGGGCTGCTCGGCCCGCTCGGACGAGGACGACGAGGCCACAGCCGGTGGTGGCGGTGCGGGGGCGACGCGCGCGGATTCCAGCGCCTCCAGCGCGCGCAGCAGTTCCTCAGCCGTGGAGAAGCGCTCCGCCCGGTACGGGGAGATCGTGCGCAGCATGATCTCGGCGAAGCCGGGCGCCAGGTCACCGAACCCGCTGTACGCGGTGCGCGGGTCCACAGGCAGCACACCGGGCGAGGGCCGCCCAACGCCCTCCCACGGGTACTGTCCGCCGGTCAGCGCCTCATACAGGGTGACCCCGAGGCCGAACAGGTCGCGGTCGGTGTAGCCGGAGGCATCGGCGGGCACCTGGTCCAGGTCCGGCGGGGAGTAGCGAGGGCTTGTGTAGCTGTGTCCCTCGGAGGAGTCGGAGGTCTTGGAGATCCCGAAGTCGATCAGCTTGACGCCGTCGTCGGTCCACAGCAGATTGCTCGGCTTGATGTCGCAGTGCCACACCCCGCGCTCGTGGATGTGGCGCAACCCGCGCGCGGTGTCGATCGCGAGCCGCAGCACGTCCGCCGCGCCCATCCGGCCGCCACGGATCACCTCGGCGACGTCCTTGCCTTCGACGAACTCGAAGACCAGGTACGGGTACTCGTCCGGCGGCATCAGCCGGTCCGCGTCCACCATCGACACCACATTGGGGTGCGGGGCGTTCTGCAGCCGGTCCAGGACGCCCGCCTCGCGGCGCAGCCGCTCCAGGACGGAGTCCCGGTCCCGCAGGACCAGCTTCACCGCCCGGTCGACACTCCGTATCGTGTCGTACACCCGGTAGGCCACACCGAACGAGCCGGGACGTCCAAGACGGTGGCGTACCAGGTACTTCGTACCGAGCTGGTGGTCGGTCGGCAGGTCACGGTAGAACTCCGGGCCCCGCGGACCGTCCTGCACGGGCTGCCCGGCGGAGGGCGCAGGAGGAGCCGGGGGAACTGCGGCCGAGGAGCCGATACGCCGGGCCGGAACCCTCCGCGCTCCCATCACCAGATCCAGGCGGCGCAGCGCCTCCACGGCGGTCGGCCGGTCGTCCGGAGCCGTCGCGCACAACTTCTGCAGCCAGTGGACCAGTTCGACGCGGACCTCGGCGGCTTCGAGGACCTGCGCAGGGAGCCGCCCTGCCGCGTCGGCTTGCTCGGTGGCAGAGGTGAACGGCAGCTCGCCGGTGAGGAGATGGAACCCGAGGACACCGACCGCGTAGATGTCCGCCTTCATTCCCATCGCCGCCGGGTCGGCATGGCACTCGGGCGCCAAATACGCGCGATCGGCAATCTGGTACGCCTCCCGCATGACCGTGTGCGCGCGGCGCTGCGCGGTCTTCGCGTACTCGAAACCGGTCAGCATCGCCCGACCGTCCTGCGCGATCAGCACGGTGGACGGGTTCAGCTCGCGGTGCGCGATCAGGCGGCTGTGCGCGTGGGCCAGGCCCATCAGCATGTGACGGATCGTCCGCAGCTTCGCGTCGGCGGTCAGCGGGTCTGCAGCTCCGTTCAGGTGCAGGGCGAGGGCGTGCCCGGGGACGTCGTCGTAGACGGTGACGAAGGAGTCCTTGTCCTCGTCGGCGAAGAAGTCCCGCACTCCGACGATGTTCGGGTGCGAGGGCAGCTTGCCGAGTGCCTCGTACGCGATGCCGATCCGCTTCTGCTGCTGGAGCCGCTCGGCCTCCGGCGCGTACGGATCGGCCCTGCGGACGGAGAGCCGGACCGTGCCCGACCCCTGCACCGCGAGGGCGTTCTTCGCCCGGTACTCGCGGTGGACGTCGTCGCCCTCCTCCGGGCCCGTCTCGCTCAGTCGCTCGATCGCTTCCCAGCTGCCGAACCGCAGGGGGCCCGACGGCGGCCGGGACGAACCCTGCACCGCACGCACAATCAGCTCGTGGTGTGCGGAGACGTCCGTGTCGAAGCGGTTGGTCGAGGTGGGTACGCGGCTCACGTCCGCAAGTCGGCCGATCAGATCCGGGAGGGCGACGGTGTCACGGGCGTCGTGCTGGCGGGGCGTCCGGTCGACGAGCAGGGCGTCGGGTGCGGGCAGGACGACGAGGGCGTCTGTGTAGAGCCGGGACAGCGGACGGTGGGCCGTCTCCAGGAGCGTCTTCAGCTGCTTGGCGTGCCCGCGCAGCTTCGGCAGCGGGGAGCGGAACGGCGCCCGGTGAGAGGGCTGCCAACGGCCGCCGTCGACCTCGATGCGGCCCCGGGTGCCCTTGACGTCGATGACGTACACGGCGTGCCCGGTGACCACGACGAGGTCGACCTCGAACAGCTCGTTCCGGTTGTACGGAATCTCGACGGAGTGCAGGACCGTCCAGTCGTCGGGGGCGTGATCACGCAGGTGCGCGATCACCCTCCGCTCGGCATCGTTGACGGCCTCCCCAACAGCAACGATCCTGGCACTCATCAGCCGGCGGCCTCCTCGATGGCGGTGGTGAGCAGCGCGAGGGCCCGATCTTCTAGGACGTCGGCTTGGTCGCGGCATTTGTAGGCGTGGCGGACGGTGTCGGCGATGCGCTTGCGGTCGGAGAGCGATGCCATAGGAATAGGGAAATCTTTCAGCATTCGCGAGTTCAAGCTCTGGGGGCCTGACCCAGCCATCATGCTACGGAAGATGCGCATCGCAACTTCGGATCGAAGGAAGCTAAGCAGGTAAGCCCCAGGTACCTCTTCTTCACTCGATGAAATGCGCAGGAAATGCTGACTGTACGCGTGCTGAAGCCAGCGACCGGTAACCATCATCGCTCGCCCCAAGAGCCCAGTTTCACTGGGGAGTCCTTGGGCGCCCACCATGATCGTTTCATCGGGAACGAAGCACTGACGTGGGGTGTATGTACGGCTCAGAACGCGTCCATCATCGGGACGCCCCCACCAGCCTTCACGTTGTCCGACCAGGAGTACTCCATTGTGATCGAGATTGCCATCGATTCTCTTAAACATCGGGCCAGTTGACAACAGACCGTTGTTGCAGATTTCACCAAGCGTCATGTGAGGCCGAGATTTCAACGACTCCCTGATCCGCTGAACGCGCTGCCCATGATTGATTGCCCTCAGTGAATCTGGTCCGAGATTTTTCACTTCGAAGCCGAGGTCGCGAACCTGCTGATGCCAGCGGAATTGATTCAGGTCGGGCAGTTCGACGGCTGTGAAGAATTCCTGAGTCGATCGCACCAGGCCCGATTGAAATTCGGATCTCAGGCGCGCACACTCCTCCACCAAGTCATGGATCTGACCCTCGGTCTCCGCCCCCAACCGCGGCACCCGCAGCCCCGCGATGTGATGCGGCTCGATGTGCTTCACGGCCGAGCCGTACACTGATCCCCGTACAAGCGACTCGCCGAACTTGCTGAGCAGGAAGGCGTACAGATACCCGGACTTGATCTTCTCCGGGTTGGGTTCGACCTTGAGGGTGTCCTGCGATGACCAGCAGTCACCCATATCGGGCCGGACGTAGGCCCGCCGACCGGCATTGAATCCCGAGCACGAAATCAGCGTCATCCCGGGCTTGAGTTGGAGGTAGGACAAAGCCGACGACTCCGCGTCCGACTTACGCAACCGGGGCAGCCCGGTCAAGTCAGCCGCCATCATGTCCTTCGTCCCGAGAAACGGCACGCTGTGCTCAGGGTCGGTGAGATAGACCCGCCGGAACATGGGCCCGTTGAAGATGCCCCCGTTATGCCCCACCGTCAGACTCGCCAGCGGCTCCGTCCTCGGCAACTGCTCCAGCATCTTCTTCGTCTTCATGGACCCCGCCACATACGGCGAGGCATCGAGCCGAAGTCCCTGGTCCGTGAACCAGTCGGACTTCACCGGATTGGACAGCTGAGCGACCTTCACGCCCCGGCCCCCGTCCCCGCCGACCCAGCCGTACGCGGATCCACGCCCGGCACCGGGTACTTCGCCCGGAACTCCCGGTACTTCTCCGCGATCACTGGCAGGTCGTTGTCGATGACCTTCTTGCTGCGGGTCAGCGGCCGGGTCACCTCCTTGCCCCGGATACGGAGCCGCTCCATGACGACCTCCGTCTCCACTACGATCTCCCCGTCGGGCTCACGCTTGTATAGGTCGTTGCCGCGTCGGTCGAAGCCGACCTTCTCCGCGACGGCCATGAAGACGGGGTACGCCCTCTCCGTCCCGAGGTCGTGGTTCTGAATCTCCTGCCGGGTCTTCCGCTTCAGGAAGAGGAGCGTGGTGAGGATGTTGACGTTGGCGTCGACGACGAACGTCTCCACCGGCAGCTCGACGCTCGCGAGTACCCAGCAGTTCCGCAGGATGTACCGGCGGATCGCCTCGTCCGTCGGCCCCGGGTTCGACAGGATGCCGTTCGGCAGGACGATGCCGATCCGCCCGCCCGGCTTGACCCACTCGATGGCGCGCTGGATGAACAGCTGCTCCGGCGCCATGCTCGACGGCACGCTGGTCGTGCTCGCCTCGACCGCGCCGGTCTCCTTGTTGCGGCCCCACGACCGAGCGATCCCGTTACGGAACGAGCCGAGCACCGACTCATCGCTGACCGGGATGTCCGCGCCGAAGGGCGGGTTGGTCAAGAGTACGTCCACGGTGGGCTTGTCGAGCGGGATCTTCTTCTTCGCCGCCTCCACACCCGAGAGGTGTCCCCGCGGGAAGGCGAGCGAGTCCATGTGGAAGACGTTCCCCGTGGTCTGCGCGAGCGTCATGATCGCCATGGTCGTCGCACGCACCAGGAACGGGTCGAAGTCGGAGCCGAACAGGTGCTCGTCCGCGAACTCCTTAAGCTTGTCGCCGTACCGCTCCCGCTCCTCCTCCGTGTCCGGGAAGCCGAGCGTGCCGGCCTCCTTCTTCCAGGTGTGGTGCAGGTGCTTGAGCGTGGCCTGGAGGAAGCCACCGGTGCCACAGGTCGGGTCAAGGACGGTCTCGTCCTCCTTCGGGTCGAGCATCTCGACCATCAGGTTGACCGCGCCGCGCGGGGTGAAGTACTGGCCGCGGTCACCGCGCAGGTTGGTGCCGACGAGCTCCTGATAGGCGAGCCCTTTGGCGTCGACGTCCGTGCCGATCAGGTCGTACGGGGCGAGCTCGCTGACGATGAAGGCGAGCGCCCGGTCGGAGAGAGTGATCTCGTCCGTGGGTTTGAATACGTCCTTGTACTCGGTCTTGACGTCTTCGAAGAGTAGCTTGACGCGCTGGCTGATGGCCGCCCGGCCGTTCGCGTCGAACATCTCCTTCAGACCGGTGCGGAACCGGCCGTGCACGGAGCCGTGGCTGACCCGCTCGTCGTACATCTTGGCGAAGAGCAGGTAGAGGAACTGCCAGAAAGCGGCGTCCTTCGGCATGCCCTCGTTGCCGTGGATGTAGTTGTGGCAGCGCCGGAAAGCAATCTTGAGCATCTCAGGGTCGGCCTGGCGCAGCCGCTGGTGCGAGGCGACGGTGCGGCTACCGAGGGTGCCGTCGGTGACCTCCCAGTCGCTGCGGTCCTCGAAGTCGGCGCCGAAGTCACCGACCACCTTCTTGAGAAAGAAGAAGTCGACACCGTCGGTCCACATGCCGTCCGCGCACTGCGGGCGGTCCTCGTTGCCCATCAGCTCCTGGAGCTCCTCCAGGTCCTTCCGGGCCTGGTCGGGCTCGCGGAGCTTAACGACGTTCTTCCCGCGCTTGGGCTCCTGCTTGCAGATCACGACCCGCCGCAGGTTCGCCGTGGTGTGCGGGGCGCCGGACTCGAAGATCGCGATGTCGGCCTTCTTGCTCCGCTTTCGCTTGGCGCCCTCCTCGCTGACCGTGACGGAGAAGTCGCGCTGCATGTCGCCGGGGTCGATGCCGTGCTCGTGCACCAGGGCTCGGGCGATCCGCTGCCGGACCTTCTCCTTCGCCGTCTCCGGAATCGCATCGCCGGAGATGTAGTCGACGACCTGGCCCTCTTTGAGGGCCGTGACCTTGGGCTCGGAGCCCTCCGCGACAGGCTCCCCGTCCTCCTCGGGCCGCTGCGGGATGTCCAGGTCCAAGGTCAGTTCCTCCATCGGCGTGCTGCTACTTTCCTGTGCTCGGTGGTGCGGCTAAGGGCCTGCGCCCTGGGGCGGTCCGTGCGTGCGCCGTCACAGCCGCCACCTGTGATCCTACGGCCACAGGGGCGCCTCCGAAGGCGCGTTCCGCCAGGCCGGAGGGTGCGCACTTCAGTGGTGCCGGACCCTACACGGGAGCACTGACAACGCCTGGGCGGAAGCGGACGACGGGGCTGGGCCAGCGGCGCCCCCAGCTCGATCCCCCTGGCCGCGCTCACTTCTCTGTCGGCTCGTTGCCCTCCCGCAGCCGTACCGCCAGCGCCAGCTCGTCCAGCGACCCCTGCCCCGGCACGAACCACCGGATCGTGCCCTGCGTCGAGCTGTCCACCCCGGACGCCTCGAAGCGCATCTTCCGCGCGAGGCCACTAGGCGAGTACCACTCGTCGTCGGCGTGCCACTGCAAAGGGTTACGCCCCGCCTCGTTGCTCCACGTCGCCTGGGCCCGCCGCGGATCCGCCGCCAGCCACTCAGTCATCTCGCGGCGCTCCGGCTTGCTGTACGGGCGGAACTCCAGAACCGTGCCCTCCTCGATCTCGCCGGCGGCAACAAGGGTCGTCACTGCGTTCACCTTTCGCCCCCGAGCCTCGGCCGTAGCTACCTGATAGTCCTCATTGAGCGCCGGCGCCTTGTCCTCGGAGTCGAGCTTGCGCAGGGCCGCACGTACCACTCGCTCGATCCGTTCCGTGTTCCGGACGGCGGCGATGATGTGGCTGGACGTGCCGTACTCGTTGTCGATCGCGTCGAGCACCCAGGACAGGGAGTCACGGACCAGGTCGGGCACCTTGGCGAGCTCCGTCGCCCAGTCACACTCCGGGTCCTCGATGGCCCTGGTGTCCAGGCGGCGGTAAACGATGTGGGTGACCAAGAGGTCGCCGTAGAAGGCTGCCGCGTCGGCGCGCCAGACCAGCCCCTCGCGCAGGAGCTGCAGCTGCGCCCGGACCTCACGGAGAAGCTCGACACTGCGCCAAACCTTGAAGACGTTCGGTTCGGGACCGAAGGTCTCCTGGTAGTTGCGGTCCTCCCACAGCCCGGCGAGGTTTTCGTCACGCTTGGCCACGGCTGCGAGCCGGGCGTTCGGGCTGACGGCCGCGAGTGCCTCGGCGGCCTCGGTGATGGAGCAGCCGTGCGCCGGGTCGGGCAGCGTCTCACCGCGCTTGATGACGTAACTGCGCTTGAGGAGCATGGCGAAGTCGTCGCGGAGCCTGACTTGGCCAGGGTCCAGGGACTTGAAGTCGCGCTCCTCGATCGGGTTCTGCGTGTTCGTGGTGGTGGTCACCTGGTCGCCAAAGCCGGGCGGGCAGTCCTCCAGGGAGATCAGGCGTACAAGGACTCGGCCGTCCTGCGCCGCGCCCGTGTCCTCGGTGAAGGCCCGGTAGATGGCACTCACCGTCTGCGCGCCGTTGACCACGCTGACGCCGGACAGCTGGAAGTTGCCCACCTTGCCGGGCAGCGCCCGGCCGATCGGCTGGATCGACTCGCACAGCATGGTGATGCCGTTGCTAAAGTACCAGAAGTGCTCAGGCTCCTCCCGCAGGGTCTCCCTGATCTTGGAGTTGACGTCGCTCTCGTCGAGGGAGTCGCGGATGTTCCGGGCGAAGAGGCCGCGCCGGTGCTCCTCGTAGAGGTCGGCGAGGGCGGGGACGGTCATGGTGCCGTACATCGCCTTGTACGGCGTCGACTCCTGGCCGAAGCACTCCAACTGCACCTTGGTGTCGATCTTCGGTGCGGCGGAGTCGCCGAGAATCGCGCGGTGGAAGTCGCGCAGGTCGAGGACCTTGACTTCAACCATGTCGCGGACGACCTGGTTCTGCTCATCCTGCTTCATCTTGATCAGCTCGCGCACGCCGTCGCTGAGCGGCGCCTCGCGCATCAGGGCGAGCACCAGGGTGATTTTCGGAGTGCCGGAGTCGTAGGCCCGCTCAATGTCGGGGACGAACGGCTGGAAGCGGCGGTTAAACCGGCCGAAGTTCCGGTCGAGCATTAACTCCAGACCGTGGAACATCTTATGCACCTCGGCCTCGCCGAAGCCTCCTTTGTTCTGGTCGCTCCACTTCGCCTGCACCAGACAGATCCGGGAGCGCGTGGTTCCGAAGTCCACAGCGATCGAGTCGAGGCCCTGGTCGTCCTGCCCGTCGAAGACTCGTGTGGCGGCGACCCGGTCACTGCACGGGTGCTCGATCTGCGCGGCGAGCGCGGCCAGACCACGGCTCAGAAACGCCTGATGGCGATTGGCCTCCGACAGGCGCGCCTGGTCCGACATGTCGATGAGGCCGGTGAAACGGTCCTCGATCGCCTTGCGGACGTACCCTACGTGCAGTTTGCTCACGATCCACCCCTGTCAATGCCTCAGATCGTCAACACCCTATCGAGAGACAGTCCTTGTGAGGTTCCCTCGTAGCGTGGAGTCCGTGACAGCAGGGGATGTTGGTTGTCATGGCGGAGAAGCGTCGCAAGTTCACGACGGAGTTTCGTGAGGGACGGAACGGCTCGTGACGGAGTCCGGGAAGCCGGTCCCCGAGGTCGCGAAGGACCTGGGGATCAACGAGACGACCCTGGCGAGCTGGGTCTCGCGGGCGAAGCGGGCCGAGAAGCACACGTCCGAGGACAGGGACGAGCTGATCGCCCGGCTGACGGCAGAGAACGCGGCGTTGGAGAAGGAGAACAAGGAACTGGTGATGGAGCGCCATTTCCTCAAACGCTGCATGGTCCCTTGGGTGAAGTAGCTGCGGCGGGCCCGGCCGCGGTGGTTGGGGCGTTCAGCGACAACAGGACCGAGCACGGCATCCCGCACACCGTCTCGTGCCGCGCTCTGGGCGTGAGCGAGTCGTGGTTCTGCAAGTGGCGCGAGACATCTGACCAGCAGGACTCAGCAGGTCGACGCTCAGCGTCGCGCTCTCTCCAAGCCTCATCGATATACGCCACCCCTGACAGCCCTGACCTGCTCGACAGATCTCCTGACACCCCATCAGAACGGGCGTCAAATGAGCGTCACGAGCGTCATTTCAGCGTCAAGATATCGCCCGTAACGCCCACAACGCACATAATACGCATCGACAAAATCGCAGGTCAGCGGCCCTTTCCGGCAGGCTTAAGGATCACCACGCACTCCACATGGTGCGTCATCGGGAACAAGTGCAGCACGCAATTCACCCAGAGTGACAACTGCCATTGCAGTGTGCTGGGCAATGGCGTCACGACCTGGACGCGGCCTTCCCTCTGACCCACCCTCGTGCCTCTCACCGTCAGAGAGGGCGCCATCAACGAAAAGCAGGGCAACATAGCTCCGCACCGCCGGTTAGCCAAACCGGCAATAGCGCGGAGTATTGATCGCCCCGGTCACCTACCACCTACGGCGCCCGTAGGACCGGCACAAGATACCCGCCGCCAAGACGAAAGAACCCGGTATGCACACAGAGATCGACGAGACTCTGGGTCCTCGGTATAGCCCTGCTCACATCCGCGCGACCTGGGACGGAACAGGGAGCGTGGAAGATGCCTCAAAGGCGCTTGGATTCTCACGAGCAATGGGATATGACCTGATCCGCAACGGGCAGTTTCCGTGCCGGGTGCTGCGCATCGGCCGCAAAACGCGCGTCGTCACTGCCTCCCTGCTCCGTGTGCTCGAAAGCGGAGACCCGGAGTACAACGACGCCGGAGACAGACGCGCCCCGACGTCCTAGGCCAGATACGGGCGAGGCCCGCCAGGCTCCCGGCGCCTCGCCGTCTCATCGGCGCCCATGGGACGCCGTGCTCCGTCGTAGGCCGCTCCGGGCAGAAGCCCCGTCGGGATCGTCCCCGACGGGGCTTCGTCATGTCACCGGCTATCACACGCCTATCACCAACTGGGCGGACCCTCGCACCGCAGAAGGCTCTGACCTGCTGTTTCATGCCCTCGATGGAATGACTGGACGCCCAGAGACGGCCGTTACAACCTTCGGCCGCGATGGCCCATCGCTGCCGCGCCGTTGATCTGGGCCGTTTCCACTGGAAACGGTGCCGGCGTGCCGTCACCTTGGGCTTCTCTCCCCCGGTTCGGCGACCACAGTCGATACGCGCCCGCACCACCGGTGTGAGCTCCTCTTGGACTTCGCAGCCACCTCGCCGGCTCGTTCAGTGCGGGCTCGGCACAGGGCAGCGGTCCCGGCTAGCGCTGTCTGACGGTTCTCAGCGCTAACGGCGCCGGCCCATTCTCCTCGCAGGGCCGGTCCCTTGACACCGCGGCGCCTTTTTGGCCTTTTCGGCCCTCGGTCATAGTCGGCGCCATGGACTATGACGTAGTGGTGGCCGGAGGTGGCCCGGTCGGACTGATGCTGGCCTGCGAGCTCCGCCTCGGAGGCGCACGGGTGGCCGTTCTGGAGCGCCTCACCGAAGTGAACTCGACGATCAAGGGCGGGGCGATCACCACGCCCAGCGCCGAAGCGCTCTACCGCCGAGGCATGCTGCCCGCGCTGGCCAAGGTGCACCAGCAGGCAATAGACCGCTTCCAGGCATTCATACGCGAACGGAACGGCGGGGGCGCAGGCGGGGCCGCGGGCCAAGGGTTGGGGGTTGTCGGGCACTTCGCCGGCATCATGCTGCGCGCCGACTTGGTCGACCGTACGGAGCCGGGGCTCGGTGACGCCGGACCCGCCGGCGAGATCACTTTCGTGGCGCAGCAGGACATTGAGCGGCTGCTCGGCGGGCGGGCGGACGAGATCGGCGTCGACGTGCGTCGGGGAGTGGAGCTGACGGGCTTCGACGTGGACGACGGTGCCGTCACCGTGCGGACCAGCCACGGGGCGATACGCGCCGGTTGGCTTGTGGGCTGTGACGGCGGCCGCAGCGCGGTCCGCAAGCTCGCGGGGTTCGATTTTCCCGGTACGGACCCGGAGATCACCTGTCACCAGGCGGTCGTGGAGATGACCGGCGCCGAGGACCTGAAGGTCGGCTGGACCGCCACGGACAGCGGGGTATACGCCCACGGGCCGATGCCGGGCCGCATCGTCACCGTGGAGTTCGACGGCCCGCCGGCCGACCGGGACTCGCCGGTCACCCCCGAGGACCTCCAGGCGCGGCTGCGTCACGTATCCGGCGTGGACGTCACGATCACCGGGGTGCGGACCGCGACCCGCTTCACCGACCACGCCCGCCAGGTCACCGAGTACCGCAAGGGCCGGGTGCTGCTGGCGGGCGACGCGGCGCACGTGCACTCCGCGTTCGGCGGCCAGGGGCTGAGCCTGGGTATCGGGGACGCGATGAACCTCGGCTGGAAGCTCGCCGCGGTGGTCGCTGGCCGGGCGCCGGAAGGGCTGCTGGACACGTACACCTCCGAGCGGCACCCGGTCGGCGCGTGGGTCCTAAACTGGACTCGGTCCCAGGTCGCGGCCATGCGCCCGGACCCCCAGTCCCGGGCCCTGCGCGAGATCGTCAGCGACCTGGCGGAGACGGTCGCGGGCACCACGTACCTCACCGCGCGGGGCAACGGTGGCGGGGTGCGGTACGAGCTGCCGGGCGAGCACCCGCTGACCGGCCGCAGCACCCCGGACCTCGAACTCACCGACGGCGGCCGCCTCGCGGACTACCTGCACGGCGGCCGGGCGCTCCTGCTCGACCTCACCGACAACCCGGAACTTCGGGCCCTCGCTGCGGGGTATGCCGGCCGCGTCGACATCCTGACGGCCGGCTGCTCGTCCCGCCCGGAACTGGCGGCGGTCCTCGTCCGTCCGGACGGCTTCACGGCCTGGGCAGCCGACGCCGGGCCGCAGGCGCTGACGCCGGCGGCCGGGCTGGCGGAGGCGCTGGAGGAGTGGTTCGGAGTGCCAGAAGGTGCAGTGGCGCCGGGCTGATCCGCCGCTCTGCTGACTGACTCGAACGATCTGATTCCACCCACGGCCCGCCGCACCCGGGCGGTGTGGCGGCCGCCCGCACCCCAGTCCGACGAGTTGACCGACGGTTCGCACGCACCCGGTCAGGGCCCACCAGCCGCACGGCCTCGCCTTCTGACCGACGGGACAACGCCCACTGCGGCACGCCCGGGCACGGGCCGGCTCGGCGCCGGAGATCCCTCACGTGGAGGCGTAACGGTGGGCGCGTGTCGGTCCGCAGGCCGCCGGCGGCTTCGCGGTGGGGCCAGGCTGACGCCAGCGGGTCAGAAGGCGCTAGTGTCGAGGCCGAACGGCTCCGGAAGCCGGATCGTGGTGCCGTAGGGGTGGGGCCCGTCGACGCGGGTGTAGTCCAGGCGGCCGGGCTCGACGAACAGCGTGACCGATCGCTCCTGACGGTCCACCAGCAGGTACAGCGGAGCCCCGTACTCGGCGTAGCGCTTGCGTTTGACGACGCGGTCGGTGTCGCCGTTGGACTCGGAGGTGACCTCGACGACGAGGAGGGTGTCGGCGGGCAGCAGGGCGCCGGCACCCTTGGCCGCGGCCGCGGGGACGACGGCGAGGTCGGGGATATACCAGTTCGCCGAACCCGGCAGGTCGAGGTCGCCGGAGCCGATGACGCAGCCGAGTTCGCGGGCGCGGCCGCGGATCTGCTCTCGGAGGGCGTCGGCGACGGCTTCGTGATCCCAGCTGGGCGGCACGGTCTCTATGACCCCTTCGATGATTTCGGCGCGGTCGTCCTTGAGGTGCTGGATGGCGTACTTCAGGGCCCGTTCGGGGTCGATGCCCTGGGCGTAGTCGGCGGGGACTTCACTCACTGGGCCGTCCTTCAGCTGCGGCGGCGCGTGCTCTCAACGTAGCGCCCCGGCTGGCCGCGGGGGCGACGTGCTGCTGTTGCTGGTGTTGGTGCGTGACAGGGCCGGGGCCGGGTCGTTGAGCAGGTCGGTATCCATCCCGTCGGGCCCCGAGAGTGCTGTCTCTGGGCCCGAAGTGCGTCTGCGGGCCGTGGGGAGCCGACGCATGATTCCGCAGTCGTCGCCCACGGCCAGCCTTACCCAGTGGCCTGGGGTGTGGCCATCAAGGTGAGCCTGGACATGTGGTGCAGGCGCCGGTAGTAGTCGAGACCCTCTGCGTCGGTGATCTGCGGCAGGGCCTCTTCCAAGGCGGTCAGGCACTCACCCAGAATCCCGAGCCTCCAGGCGTCGAGCTCTCCGCCGTTGTTCACCCAGGTGGACACGCACCCCGCGAGGTCCGCGTCCAGCAGGACCATGTCCTGACCAGCAAGTTCCACACCACGAAGCCGGGCAGGGAAAGGCGCCACCCAGAATTCCTGCCACAGGCGGGATATGACCTCGAAGTCACTGTCGTCGCTCATACCCTCATCCTCCGTCACGAACTGGTGGAGCTGGAGGGCCCCGGGCGCGACTGCCAACGACGAAGGTCCCCTCCGAGGGTTGATCTCGAGTTCTTCGGGTGTCCCGATGAAGGCCGGGCCGCAGCTGAGGGGGAGCCGTTCGACGATCATGGCAACTGCCTCCTTCGCGGTCGCTGCTGGACCGACCGACTCGTTGCGGAGAGGCCCAGAGACCCAGTAGCCACCGCCGCTGGCCGGCTGAACATAGGGGATGTCCCAGGTCCAGCGGGGCTCGGTACAACGGCTGAAGTGAAGTTCGCCCGTGCCGGTCCAGGGGAACAACTGCCGCAAGCGGGGCTCCTGGTAGGCAGCGTGGAACAGTTCGTCGTGGACTCGTCCGTCTTCACGAACGGCATGCCAGCGTGCTTCAACAATGTCTTGGCCCCGTGGCGCATCCATGGCGGCATTATGCGGGAGGTCGGGACTGCGAAGGCCTGCCCCTCTGGTCCGGCGGGCCAGTGCCTTCGGGCCGTCGATGGTCTTGCCAGGGCAGCTGTCGGGTCGACCCACGACGTCGTGCGATGTCGCTCTCGGGTCCGTCGTCGCGGCCTGTGTCCCGAGCTGGCCGGTGCGGGCAGGTATCCGTACAGGGCAGGGGCGTCGCACCGCCGGCGGTTCTGCGCGCGGGGCAGCTCCTCAAGGACCAGCTCCTGGTCCTCGTCGGTGTCCTCGAGCTTCGCCTCTGGCTCGGGAGCGATGGCGGCCCGGCAACACGACCGGTGCTGACGCAGCAACCGTGGCGTCGACGTGGGCCTCGGCCCGCGCGGCCGCGACGGCGGCCATGGTGGTCCATCGCTGCCGTGCCGTCGGTCTGGCACCGTTTCCACTGGAAACGGTGCCGGCTGCAGTTCCTGGCGGTCGGCGCGGTGCTGGTGCCCGAGGGTGCGAACTCACCTTCTATGCTGCGGCTGGGCCAGTCCGGCCGGGGCGATGTCGAAGGGCAACGGCTTCTCGATGCGGGTCACGGTGCCCGGCAGAGCGGTCGCCGTTTCGACGTACCGGCCGGCGTCCAGCTCGCAGGTGATCAGACGCGGGGCCGGGTCGAACTCCAGGCGCCAGTAGTGCGGGGTCGCGGCTTCTGCGTAGAGCAGGGGCTTGAGCTTGCGGTCCATGACGGTAGAGAGCACCGGCAAGTCGTCCCTGCGCGTGCGGGGGTAGTCCTCGGGACCGCGCAGTGGGACACGTCGCGGATGCCTTGTCGGCACCGTCAGGGCCGCCGGCCAGCCACGGCGGCCCGGAGCCCGCAGGCGTCTTGGCCGTGCCTATCCTTGTCGGCGCCGTCTCGGGCCGCCCATCAAGCTCACTGGGCCCGCACTCGGGTGAGTGCGGGCCCAGTGGTGCATGGGGTGCGAGTGTTACAACTGCTGGTCCCCTCGCCAGGTGATGCGCGTGATCGCTGCCAGACCACCGTTGGCCAGACCTCTGTAGGTCACCGTCCGGGCAGGGCCGACCTCGTGGGCGACGCGTCGTGCCAGCTCCGCGCCTTCGTGGAACAGCCGCTCCCACTCGGCGTCGTACTTGCCGTCCTCCCGGTCCCGCAAGTCCAGGTTCAGTGTGGTGTCGATGGTCTTCGCCCACGTGTACAGAGCGGCGACGAGATCGTCGGACAGGGTCAGCCCGGCGGAGGGATCGTCGGGAAGGAAGTCCCCGAATCCCTCCGAGCGCAGCGGACCGTAGCCGTACTCGCCCTCCACCGTGAGGTGGACCGGAGGCGGCGGTGTGTCGTGGCTGTCGCGAGCCCAGTGCAAGCGGTCACATTCCCAGCATGTCCACTTCGTCGTTCTGTGGTGCTCGTCCCAGTAGCGCACCGCCCACGACGGCCCGAGGTGTTTTGCCAGCCGCTGGGTGAGCGCCAGGCCCTGGCCGGCATGCTTGCACAGGTCCGGGCGGGAGGCACGGCCCTCCGGCGGGCGGGACAGCGACCAGGAGCGCAGCGCGTCGGCGAGATCCGCGGGAAGGAGCAGCCGGTCATCGTTCAGCGGAATGTTGCGGATGATGACGCCGAAGTCCTCGCGGGGTCCGGGCTCCGGCGTCTCGTACAGCGCGGACTGCTCACCGCGGGCCTGAACGAGCACGTAGCGCAGTTCTTCGAAGGTCATGCGGGGTTTGCTCCGATCACGAATCCGTTGCTGCTCACGTCAATGGCCACTCGCTGGCTCTTGCCGTTGAAGACGACCTCGTAGACTATTCTGGTGCGTCCTTGGGTGCCGACCCGCGTGCCCTCGGTCAGGGCCTTCTTCAGGAGGGCAGGGATGTCCTCCACCCGAACTCCCGCCTGTGCGAACTCCCCTGCGTGCCGGAACAGAGTATGTATCAGGCCCGAATTGACGTTGCCTTTCTCCAGCCAGGCAAGGGGAACGCCGGGTTTGGCGTACTCGATTATCCAGAGCGTGTCCGCCCTGCTGAAGCCCACTCCGGCGGCCTGGAGCCTTTCTAGCAACTTGGGGTCGAGGGGACCCCGGGCGATCTTTGCTCGCTCCGCCACACCGGCCGCGATACGGAACCCCATTCCCGCCGCACTCGTGGGGTCGCCGATCTGGGCGGCGCCCTTCTCTCCGTAGATCTTCTTCAGATCCGCGAGAACCTGTGCGGCATCCTCACCGGTCTTGATGGCCTGTTCGGCCCGTACGGCGAGCTTGGCCGCTTCGGCGAGTTTCACGGCCATCGAGGGTGGTACGAGCACCACGGCGGCCCAGGCGCAGCTGGACTTGTCACCGTGGTAGCACCGGATGGCGTCACCCAGCACGATCTCGTACAGGACGGCGCCGACCTTGTCGCCGAAGAGGTTTTGCCAGCCGAGCCGGGTGATGTCACCGAAGCTGAAGTGGTGGGTCCAGTTGTTCGTCTGGTTCTTGAGCGTCTCTGTGCCGAGGAACAACGTGTCCGGTTGCGGGCAGCCTGCCTCAGTGGCGGGGACGTCGGGATTGAGGCAGTAGTAGTAGCTGACCGTGACATCGAGGTGTAGCTCGTAGGTCACTGTGCAGCCCTGAGGCACGTAGTCGCACTGGTTGAGCTGCTTGGCCGGTCCGGCCTCTGTGACCTTGTCGACGACGTAGAAGACACGGCCGACGCCGGTTCCGGCGCCCGTCGAGACCTGCTTGTTCGCATCCTCGCGCTCGGCCTGATCGGCTGCTTGCTGCGCGGATTCCGCGTACGTCTGGGCCTCCTTGGCCACTTCTTCAGCTGCGGTGGCGTCCGCGTCCGCACGATTGGCCGCTTCACGGGCTTCATTGGCGGCCTGCTCCGCTGCGTCAGCGGCCTGACGGGCTGCCTCGGCGTCGAGGGCTGCTGCGTCGGCGGAGTCGCGGGCGTCCTGGGCGTAGCCTTCGGCTCTGCCGGCCGCCGCGTCGGCCGCTGCGGCGTCCTCGGTGGCCTGCCGGCTGTATTCGATCGTACGGGTCAGCGACTGCGCGGCTTTGGACGCGGCTTCCGCGGCGTCGGCAGAGTAGCCGAGTGCTTCGTTGGCGTAACCACGCGCTTCTGATGCGTAGTTGGCGGCGTTGGCGGCGCTTTGGTAGGCGGCCTTCGTGTCCGCGGCGGCCTTGTCGGCGAGGCTCTGGGCGAGTGCTGCTTCCTTCTTGGCGTTGTTGGCGTGTGCCTGGGCCACAGCGGCCTGTTGCTCGGCGATGGTCTTCGAGCCCTGGCCGGAGAGCACTACCAGGGGGGCCGCGGAGTCGGTAGTGATGTAGGGCGAGCCCAGTTGGATGGCGTCATTGGCCGGCTTGGCGACCTGCGCTGCCGCTTGACGGGCGTCGGCGGCAGCCTGGGCGGTGGCGTAAGCGAAGCCAGCAGCCTTTGCCGCCGCTGCCCGGGCTTTGATGGTCTCCTTCTGCGCCTCGTCAGCATGGGACTTAGCTTCCTTGGCGTGCTGCTCGGCCTCGTCGGCGTCCTTGACGGCAGCGTTGGCCTCCGCCGCGGCATGCTGGGATGCGGCGATGGCCTCCGCTGCGGCGCTGGTGGCGGTCCTTACCGCGGCGTCGGCCTTGAGCTTGTCGGCCTGGGCTGCGTCGGACGCGGCTCGGGCCCGGGTTGCGGCGGCTTCGGCGCGAGTGGCCGCCGCATCCGCGTCCGCTGCGGCCTGGGTAGCCGCGTTGGCTTCACTGCGTGCCGACTTCGCCGCTGACTCGGCGGTATCGGCCGCGTGATCCGCAGCGTCGGCTGCCGCGCGGGCGTCGGTGGCATCGTCGTCGGCCTCGTGCGCAGCGGCGTACGCGTCCTTGGCGTCTGCCTTTGCGCGTGCCGTGTCTGCCTTCTGTTCGGCGTCCCAGGCGTCGTCCCGCTTGGCCTTGGCGTTATCGCGGGCCGCCTCCGCACCTTGACGCTTTTGGGAGGCCGTGGTGGCCGCGGTCTCGGCCTTCTTCTTGGCTTCTTCCGCCGTGGACTGGTAGCTCTGAGCGTTGCGCTTGTGCTCGGCGGCCTCCGCCTTCTTGGCGTCAGCTGTTGCCTTCTGCGCCTTGGCCGTCTTCTCCTCAGCCTCTGCTGTCAGCCGCTTGGCGCGCGCATCGGCCGCCGCGGCCTTCGCATCGGCCTCGGCCTTGAGGGCGACTTGCAGCTTGCTTTCGGCAGTCTCCTTGTCCTTCTTCGCGTTGTCGCGATGCTGCTTCGCGGAAGCGGCGGAGGCTTTGGCCTGCTGCTCGGCGAACCGTGCCGCCTCTTTACGGAACTCCGCCTTCGACTGCGCAGCCTGCGCCAGCGCGCGCTGCGCGATCGTCGCGCTGTCGGAGGCCGAAGCGTGCGTGGCCGCTTCAGCCGTCTGCGCGGCAATCACCATCGCGTCCAGCGCGGCCGCGGTGCCATGGGTGACCTGAGCCTTTTGCTGGGCGACCAACAACCCGCGCCCACGTGGGGCTCCGTTGGTATCGGCGATGGTGTAGGCAGCCTGCTCAGCGGTGTCGCTGGTGGTGACGGCCCTCTTGGCCGCGGCTGCCTGCTGCTTGAGCAGGATCAGCTGAGACTTCGTCACCGACTGGGCATTCGCCAGGCTCTTCTTGGCCTTGTCGAACTGCGCCGCATCGGGCTTGGTGGGCTGACTGCTGCCGGCCCCGCCAGGGGACCAGTAGGACTGCCACCGGGCGACGTGGTCGGCCACCCAGGAGTTGCCCAGCATGTTGCCGAGGATCTTCGCCCCGGAAGCCAGCTCCTTGGTCGCGTTGGTGTTGGCGTCCAGGATCTGGTTGCGCTGCGTGGCCTGTGAGGAGATCTCCTGCTGCCACTCCTCAGCGGCGGTGCCCAGTTCATTGCCGAGGACCTTGTTGGGATCGATCGGGTCGCGCCACGTGCAGGCGGCGAAGCGGTTCTTGAGGCTCTCGACCGCGATGCGGAACTCGGCACTGTCCGGCTGGGGCGCCGACTTGGGGAAGCCTCCCGACTCCAGGAAGATACGGGCGTCGTCGGTGCCCGTCGGCTCCAACGGCTCGTGCACCAGGTGTTGGTACGCGTCGTGCTCGGCGAGGGCACGGTTCCACTCGTCGGTCGGCAGGTTCGGGTTCGGTGATTCGCCGTACAGCGGGCCGCCCTGGGCGGCCACCGCGTTCTTCGTCTCCTTGTCGGCGGAGGGGGTGGGGTCCTCGTAGAACTGGTCCTCTTCCTGCCAGAAGAGCCCGCTGTACCACTGCCCGAGGCCGGTCTGACCGTAGAAATCCTTCTTCCCATCGCCCGGGGAGCCAGGTGGCCAGTGGAAGTCGGAGTCCGTGAAACCGCCTGGCGTGTCCAGACCCTCCAGGGGCGTCTGCCACCCCTTGGCCAAGGCAGTGAGGGCCTGTATGGCCGTGTAGGCGGCGTCCCGGTCACTGCTAAAGGCTTGGCTGAGTGGGGTGTCTTGCCAGTACGCGCGGTTGGCCAGGACGTGCAGCTTGTCCGGCGGCTGGTTGAGGCCGTCCTGGGCCGTCGCGGCCATGGACGTTCCGCCCAGCCGCAGCACGTCGTTCATCAGGCACTGGTCTTGCCGCAGCTTCTCGGCCGCAGTGTCCTCGTACCAGTCGTAGGAGTTACTGACGTTGCCGATGCGGTCGCCCCGCTTCGGCGTCACGGCTCCCGGCTGGACTGCCAGCCCTGACATCAGAGCCAGCGCGGTGACGGGGGTCAGCACCGGGGCGAGGCGGTTAAGTCTTCGTTTTCTGCGTCTACTTGACGAAGCATCGGGAGGCAAATCGACTCCTTCTGTGTGCCGCCGTGCGGCGACGCGAGTGGGCATGGACCTGACATGAATTGCCTCATTTCGGTGCGTTAAGGGCGAATTGACGGTGAGGGAGGCCGGCGGGAGGCGGGCATCCGGCCACATCAACAGACTTGAACCTCACAGGCGCACCACAGGATGCACACACTAGGCACACAGCATGCACATATGACAAGATCTGTGAGGCGGCCAACCCGCACAGTGATCACCGCGACGCTCCACAAGTGACTGCCAGTCACATGAGCTGGTTGCGCGGCTCGCTCGCTATGAACTGGCGTATCCGGGCAGTCCCCACGCAATCTTCGGCAGCTCATCAGGGCCGACCATCACCTGCGAGTATCCCCAGTTCACGGGAGAGCCCATGCCTATCCTCGCCAATTACCAACCCAGCAGACTGCTTTCACAACTTGCCGTCACCTTCATAACCGCAGCCCTGATCGCCACCACAGGCAGCTCCGCGTCAGCGGACACCGCCCCCTCATCCAAGGCACCCGACCCCGCCCTGGTCACGAAGGCGGCCCGCGACGCAGCCCCGGTGCGCCCCCACTCGTCCCTGACATCCACCTCACAGGCCGCGGTCTTCGGCATGTTTGCCATCGACACCCAGGGCAACCTCTACTCCTACGCGCCCGACAACTCCCAGGTCCTCGCCCCCCGCGAACTCCTCGCCACCGACTACAAGGACGTACGCACAGCCAGCAGTGCCGACGACGACGGCGACGGCGTCGCCGACGACACCTGGATCTGGACGACTGACGGCGGAATGTCCAGTAGCTACGGGTACGTTGGAAGCGGCTGGAACATCTACGACACCATCCTCTCCCCAGGCAACCTCGGCGGCGCCCCCGGCTACGACGTGCTCGGCCGGGACTCAACCGGCGTCCTGTGGCTGTACTTGGGCTACGGCGACGGCACCGTCACCGCCCGCCGCAAGATCGGCGCCGGCTGGGACGCCTACACACAAATCGCCGGCAAAGGCGATCTCAACGGAGACAACTGGCCCGACATCGTCGCCCGCGACACCACCGGAGCCCTATGGCTCTACCAGGGCACCGGAAACCCCGATGCCCCCTTCGCGGCACGCACGAAGATCGGGAGCGGCTGGAACGCCTACGACGCTCTGGTCGCCACAGGCGACATGGACCTCGACGGCAAAGCCGACCTCATCGCCCGCCAACCCAACGGCGACCTCTACTTCTACAAGGGCACCGGAAACGCGGCAGCCCCCTACGAGCCGAAGCGCAACATCGGCTATGGCTACCAGACCTACCGCGTGATGTTCTCCTGACCAGCCAAACCTTCCGCCCTCGACCTGCACCCGGCCGACGACGGCCTCGAGCGGGTGGCGCTCGGAGAGGTATCAGTCCTGCTCGTCGCCGAGGGTCTCGGTGAGGCGGGCGGGGCGGGGCCGGCGCCTCACGACTCGACGAGTTCGATTTCGATGGCGAGCGCGCCGAGCGCTTCCTTCTCCGGGGGGTAGATGCTCCGGATGTTGGTGAGCTGCTGTTCACGGCTGGATGTGGGGTTGATGTTGGCTGGCCCCTCGCCGTCGAGCAGTGCCTTGAAGTCGGGGTACTCGGCGACTCGCGTCACGCGCACTTCGCATGTCTCCTCGGTGTCCTTGATTCGGAAGCGGATCAGGTGGCCAGCCGCGAGGTCTTGGAGGTGCGGGTACCGGACGCGCACCTCGATGCTCTTCCGGCCAGCTGCGACGAGATCGAAGTAGCGCCGGAACAGGTTCAGCTCGTGGACGCGGGTCGTGGTGTCGGTCATGGTGCGGAGATGCTCCTTGTCGCAGGCGGTCATGAGGCGGCCGAGTCCGCCGGCCGAGTACGAGCGGAAGAAGTGCCCCGGGTCGCTCAGCAGCACATCGGCCATGCGCAGCAGGCCCCGGCGTACTCGGGCAATGAGCCTGCCCACATGCGGGTGTCGAGCGTCCAGGGGGGGCGGCGCCATCCGGCAAGGGGGCGCGGCCGTCGCGGATCAGGGACTTGCTGAGCTTGGCGCCGGTGTCGGTGACGACCTGCCGGCAGAACAGGCGGGCGGGGAGCTGTCCGCTCGCTCCGAGCCCGGCGGCCTGCATGGCGCAGTCGACGAGCTGTGAGCCGAACACCCAGTCGCCGCCCTTGACCATGACGTGAAGCCGGTCCCGTTCCTCGGCGAGGAGGACTTCCTTGACGAGGTTTGTAAAGCGTCGCCAGGTCGAGGTACCCGCCACCGGAGGGGCGGACGGCGACCTCGTAGGGCCCGTGGTGGAGGCACACCGCCGGGTGGACGGACAACGTCGCACGCTCCTGCGGGACGTGTAGCGACTTCGGTCGGCACCGACAACCTGACGACGCACAACGTCGCGCCGATCGGTCCTGCCGGTCGCTGACGGAGGGCACGAACTCCTGGCCGCGGCGGCGCCCCAGCCTCAGTCAGGGGCGCTACGAAGAGCAGGGAGCCGCAGTCAGCTCGTCCGCAGGCGAGGGAAGAAACGCCGCCGCAGCCTGTCGCCGACTTCACCTACGACAATCACCGCCACAGCCACCCGCCGCTCGGCCTCCGACACCCCGGGCAGCGCAGCGTCGACGGCGGCCGCGACCACGCTGCGCTGCGCACGACGGTCGAGTTGCCGGCTCTCGCATCGCGGACAGTCCCGGCCCACGCCGAGCAGCACGCCGTCGTCGCACGGTGGCTCCGCGCAGTCCTGCCGGCGCGGCGGTGCCCGACCGATCAGCCAGCCGACCGGGTCCGCGATCGGACTGCCCAACCGCAGATGCTCACCCAGGCGCTGGCAGCTGCCGGACGGTCAGCGGCCGTGCTTGTCGGACGTGCATCGAGCGAGTTGCCCGCCGGCGCATCCTGGTCCTCTCCCCGGTCGACGTCAGCGAGCTCGACCACATCCTCCGTAAGGGGGCCAGAGGCTTGGCCGCCTCACGGGGCACGACGTCCTGGCCGTGTGGTTACCGGGGGTGGGACTGTTGGGTGGTGGCGTTTGGGCTCAAGGTTTTGTGGCGGGTGATCAGGAGATTTTGTTGGAGGCGAGCATGGCGGAATTGGTAGACGGCGCCGGTCTGTCGTAGTACGCCGCGATGGTAGGCGTCGGTGAGAAATGCCTGAACGCGCCAGGGCAAGTGCCCCGCGACTGGTAGCCATCCGCGTACCAGTACCAGCCAGTGCATCCAAGCGCTGGTGGCACGCACGCTCACGAATCCTGCCAGCACTGCTGCTGCAAGCCCGTACGGCAGGCTGTACGCGGCAGCAACCAGGGGGCCGACCGCCAGTCCTACCACGAGCCCTTTACGGATGGCGTTTCGCCGGTCTCGGGCCAGCGACTCCGCCGCGCCGACCACATCGGCCGAATGGGCGGGTGCCTCAAGCCCGAACGCGAGCGCGGCTACGAGAGCAAACACGAGACCCACCCCCGACAAGATCACGAACGCATCTTCGAGCACATCCGTTTTCCCGAACGAGAGCCCGTCCGCGGCCATGGCAGCAGCGCCCTTCCCGAGCCCGAAGAGCCCGCTGACGAACCCGTTCGCAAGCCCCAGCAGCAGCCCGACGAGCATCCCCGCCACGAACCTGCCGGAGATGAACCGGACCCGTCCACGGATCTGCAGGCGCGTGCCGGCCGGTTGAGGTCCCACGCTGCGCAATCCGACGAGTCCCGCCACAAGACCGGCCGTGAGTCCGAGTGTCAAGCCCACCCTGAGTCCACCGGGAAGGTCTCCCAGGAGCCCGGCGGTGAGCTGGGCTGCGACCGCATCCACCCACCAGCCTCCTCTCCCATCCCCCACCAGCGTGCTGACGACTGTGAAGGAGAGTCCGCTTGCGACTACGGTCCCGAGCCCGACCCCGAGGGCAAGGGCGGGCCTGCGCAGACGTCTGATGTGGAGCCATCTGCCGAGTCCGGCCGTCAGGGCGACTGCGACCCCACTGCTCAGCATGGCCAGAAGCCCGTCCATCGCCCCTATCGCAAGCACGCGAACCTGCCCTTGCACGTCGCCGTCGGCTGTGAAGAAAGACGGCACCGCTTCTGTGCGCTCATACGTGAGTCCGAGCGCCAGAGTCACCAGCAGTGCGTCTACCACGGCGAGGATGAGGGTGCGTTTCCACCGCGGGATGGTGTCACGCAGTTGCCACCAGGCCAGATCGACCGTGCCTGCCTTGCGGAGGTGGTCGGCGAGGTGGGTGAGGTAGTGGCGTGCGCGGTCTTCGGGCCAGCGCGGCGGGTGGTCCGGCCGGCCGGAGTGGTAGACGGCGGGCAGGAACTCTTCGAGCAGATGGTCCTGTAGGGCAGTCCCGGTGGGGAAGCGGTCGGTGTCGAGCAGTTCGGCGGGCTCCTGGCGAGGGTTGTCGCTGTAGATGGTGCGGGCCAGGAAGACCATCAGGGGGTTGGTCAGCACGCGGCGCAGCGCGGCTGGGCCCGGCTCGTGCGGTGCGGTGTTCATCTTCTCCAGGACCGGGTCCCAGACGCCGGTGCGGCGCCTGGCCACGGTGCGGGGCAGGTAGCCGGCCAGGTCCTCCACCGTCAACTCGTCGACTTCTACTACGGCGGCCGCGGTCAGCACGTCCACCTCGTGCACCGCGGCGGCGAATTCCGGCGTCCGGCTTGTGATCACCATCGGGGTGTCCGGGGCAGCGTTGAGCGCGCGCAGTGCGTCTTTGTGCAGCCCGGTATGGATCTCGTCGAAGCCGTCCAGGATGGGCAGCACCCGGCCGGCCTCGACGAGCGCGCGGGCCCGGGTAGGACCGCCCCGTTCGGTGCGAGCGGCCAAGCCGGGGTGGTCTCGGGTGAGCTGCTCGGCCAGCCAGAGGCTCAGCGATCTTGTCGTCGGGTCCCAGGTCCCGGCGTTCACGACGACCGGCACCCGCCGGCCCGGCCGGTGTTTGTCCAGCAGGTCCAGTGCCAGACGGCCGGCCAGCACGGTCTTCCCGGCGCCGGCGGGTCGAGGATGACCAGCCGACCGGAGATGACGGACCGGTAGATCTCACTCAATTGCTCGATGCGCCCGGCCAGCGCCAAGGGCTCACCGGTGTCACCAGCCTGGAGACGACGGATGTTGGCGGGGTGATCGGCCAGTTCTCCAACCGGGTGCCAGCGCACAGGTAATGCCACCGGATCATGGACACGGCGCTGCTCTTCTTCCCGCTCCCACAACGTCCTGACGCCTTCGGCCAGGCCCTCGGCCCACGCGTCCAGATCGGACGGCCCACCGCGGGGCCCCCGCGCACTCCGCCGGCGTTGCCGGGGAGCGGGCCCGGTGGTGATGTTGACACCGCCGGTAATTGAGCCAGCCTGGACCACCGATCCGTATACCCGGCCGCTGACGTCGTTGTGTGCAGCCGCGGGTAGCCGCGTCGAGCCACCGTCGTTGTGGTCCCCCATGGCCCAATGGTGGCACGAGGCCCACGACAGGAACCGAAAATGCCGTGCTTACCTTGCCGGGACTGGTGATGGGCCGAGGTAGGCGCGGTCTCGGGCCCTGGCACGTCGAAGCCCGCCGGCCGAGGAAGCTTTTCCGTATCCCCCTCCGACCGTCACCACTACGCGGCACCAGGGTCGAGCGCACTCCTTCGGCGGCCGGCAGATATCCGCCGGCGATGCGCGGTACGGCAGCGAGTCGACAGGGGACACGAGCAAGCCCCACCGGAGGAAGCACGGCAGTGAGCAGCAGCACCATCGCGTGGATCGGCGTGCCGAGGCCCCAACGAGACGTAGGCATCCAGCAGTCGCGCTTCCCCGATGCCGCGGCCGCGCCACCTTCTGTCGCTGCGGTGCCGCGCGAAGCAGGAGGCAGGGCTCAGCGCTTCACGCACCGCACCATCGCGCGACCGTGGCTTTCGCCTGCTGGTCGCGCCGGCGTCGTCCTGAAGGGCGTGGGATGAGGTCGAATCGGTAGCCGACGAACAACCGCCACGAGGGAGCGAGCAACTGCCCCATGTAGCCCGGAGGCAGGGCCGATTCAGCTGCGCTCGCACGGAGAGGACTTCGTGCCGGTCGCACATCTCGGCGAGATCACCGGTTCACCTCCGCTCGAGCGGAGGTGAACCGGATGACGATGTCCACCTCGACCTCGAGCCCACTCCGCGCGAGCGGAGGTGAACCGTCCTGGTCGACGATGCCGCGCCTCTTCAGGTAGTCCACTCCCGTCGTACGCTGTCCGAACTCCTGCGGTCGCAAGGTCATCCAGGCTGCCTTCGATGCGCGGCGAAGGCTCGGTGGCCGGGCTGCTACAGATTGAAGTCGGTGATCGTGGCGTGGGGAGGCGTGGTGTCCTGGGAGACGACGTAGGCCATGGCGATCCCATACACGAATGCGGAGCGGAAGTCCTCGCTGCGCTCTGGCCGGGTGACCGTCATGGGCGCCGGTCCCGCCGAAGCTCTGAAACAGGGCATGTCCGACACTCGACGTTCCTGCGGACTGCCCACCGCTGGAAAACCGGTGCGCCGTCCGCCGTCGGTCGCGCCGCTCCCCGCGCCCTCATCAGAACCGTTCACGAGCAGCCCGGGTCTTGGCACTGTCTCAGGACGAGCCGGTAGACCTCCCGGGCCACATACCGCTTCAGACAGCGGATGATCTCACGCCGAGTCTTCCCTTCCGCAACCCGTCTCTCGTAATACGCCTGGGTACGCGCGTCCCAGCGCAGTCGAGTCAGCACAATACGGTGAAGGGCAGCATTCGCCTGCCGGTTTCCCCCACGGTTGAGCCGACGATGGCATCTGCTGCCCGAGGAGTATTCAACCGGGCTTGCCCCGCACAAAGCGGCGAACGACGCTTCACCGCGCAAGCGGCCCGCATTGTCTCCCATGGCGCCCAACAAAACAGCGGCGCTCCGCGGTCCGACCCCGACAGCGGCGCACAGTTGAGGGTAATGTCCCTCGATCAACTCAGACACCCGCTGTTGCAGCTCTCGGGCCTGCACGTTGAGCTGCTCGATTCGCTCGGCCAGCGTACGCAACGTGAACCTCGTGGCCCGCAGCACAGGATCCGTCCCCTCTGCATCTTCACCGAGCAGTGCACAGGCGCGAATGAGAGCTCGGCGGTTCAAGCCAGCCAGCTCTTCCCGCAGCGCTGGATCGGCAGTGACCAGGACCGCCTTGAGCTGGTTAGTGGCCTGGGTACGGGCTTTGACAGCGGAGTCCCTGGCCACGGTGTACATACGCGCGATCTCGATCGGGCCGTTCCCTGACTTCGCTCGGGAGCACGCACGGCCACTAAGCACGGCACGGGCGGCAGCTTCTGCATCGCCCTGGTCGGATTTGCTCCGCCGACGACGAGCCGAACGCCCCGGCCCAGGAGCCTCGATGACATCGATGCCTTGCGACAGTAGATACCGGGACAGGGCCGCCCCATAGTTGCCAGATCCCTCTACCCCGGCACGCCGAATAACACCTAACTCAGATGACCATTGCGCGAGTTGACAATATCCGGTTGCGGTGGCCGGGAAGCTCTCAATGGCCAGAGTCTTCCCCGTCATCGAAATCACGGCAGCCACGTGAATATCTCGGTGCGTGTCAACCCCAAGAATCACCTCGTCCGCATCTAGAGAAGGATGATCCATGGAATGAACAGGGCTTGTTAATTCGATCGTTCATCCACTCCAGTCGGTGGTTGCACATTGTGCATCAGCCTCGCCACCGGCCCGGAGGAGCGGTCGCCAGTGAAACAGTGCAGATTCCTCACGCACGGCAGTCCTCCAGACACGCTCACCCGAACCAGCGTCTGTGCGCACTGCCTCGCCCCGCGAACGACGTAGGATCGTCAAGACACTTTTGGTCAGAAATCTCAGGGGCCAAATCACGGCACGACGGCAGTATCGCTGCCATTCTTTCCATCTGCAGATCACCAGTACACCGCTGCCCCTCTTTGAGAGGGTTACCCGTAGAAGCCCAGCAGCGCCCACGCGCCCCCGGGATCTTCATCGCTACGGAAACACGCGCCCGCGCGCATCGCAAGCCCCAGTCGCCAAAGTGCGCCCTCGATGCGTCGTCTCACCGCAGTCCAGGCTCCCGTGGAGCTCCACGACACCCTCACTGCCAGCGCCCCGGTACAGGCCGTCGACGTTCTGTGTGGTCACCCTGACAGCAGGCCGTTCCTCCCGAACCTGGGCGCCTGGCGATCGCCGACATGACCTGCTCGGCGACCACCATCCGCAACCGCCGCGACGAGTGGATCCGGCTCGGCTTCTTCGCCCGGCTCAAGCAGATCGCGCTGGAATCCTACGACCGGATAGTCGGGCTCGTGCTCGATCGGAGCGCCATCGACGGCTCCATCACCAAAGCCCCTGGCGGCGGCGAGGTGGCCGGGCGATCACCGGTCGACCGCGGCAAACAGGGCCTGAAACGCTCGGGCATGACGGATGGTTACGGAACCCCGCTCCGGCCGGGTCCTGGCCGGAGCGAACCGTCACGACTCGCCGCTGCTCGCGCCGACCCTGGACCTGCTGGACAACCTCGGGCCGCTACCCGATGACATTACGGTGCACCTCGACGCCGGTTACGACTCGGACAAGACCCACACCGAACGCACCGCCCGGCACCTACACGGTCGCATCGCGCACAAGGGTGAGCAGGCACCGATCCAGGCCAGCCGGCGGTGACACGTCGAACGCACGCCTGGCAGAACGTCTTCCACCGCCTCACCCGCTGCTACGAGCGCCACGCGACCGTCATCCACGCCTTTTTCGACCTCGCCGACACAATCATCACCATTCGTAGCCTGATCCGCCGGGCCTGGACCACCCACCGCTGGGACGACCGCCCGAAGCGCCGTCCATGAGCCCCGCCCATCTGCGCGGCCTCTTACACGCAGACTGCTCCCGCCGACCAGCAACCCTGATCCAGGCCAATGCCTGAAGCGGGCAACCGGCCACGTCTTGCCCTTTTGATTCAGGCGACTCGGGTGTCGTAGGTCTCGCGGTTGGCGAGCACATCGTCCATGTGCATCTCGGCCCAGGTCTTGAGGCCGCGCATCATTTCGCGCAGTGACAGGCCGAGGTCGGTCAACTCGTAGGTGACCGTGACCGGCACGGTCGGCGTCACGGTGCGGGTGATCAAACCGTCGCGCTCCAGGGAGCGCAGCGTCTGGGTGAGCATCTTCTGGCTGACGCCGGCCAGCAGGCGCAGCAGTTCCGAGTAGCGCATCGACCGGGGCTCGCCGGCGCAGTCGGTGCCTGGCTGATGCGCGCTGTCGCTGCCGAGCGCGGCCAGGATCAGCGTGACCCATTTGTCGGAGAGCCGGTCGAGCAGCTTGCGACTGGGGCAGACCGCCAAGAAGGCGTCGTACTCCACCTTGGCCTGTGCCCTCTGCTGGGCCGCCGTCATCGTTGCCATGGACCGCTCCTCTCACCCGCGGGTGCCTTACGCACTCCGAAGTGCCTTCTTCCGGTTAGGAAGCTACACACCAAAAATGGTGCAAGAAGCCGTCGGGCACCACCCCCTGGCTCAACACGAAAGGCACACCATGAGCACCTCCTCCGCCTTGCTTCCCGGCGGCACCTGGCCCCTGGGCGACCTGACCGTCACCCGATTCGGCTACGGCGCCATGCAGCTCGCCGGCCCCTGGGTCGTGGGCCCGCCGGCCGACCGCGACGGCGCACTCGCCGTCCTCCGCGAGGCCGTCGACCTCGGCATCACCCACATCGACACCGCCGACGCCTACGGGCCGCACATCACCAACCAGCTGATCCGCGAAGCGCTGCACCCGTACCGAGAAGCGCTGCACATCGTGACCAAGGTCGGCGCGACCCGAGACGAGGAGGGAGGCTGGCCTCCGGCCCGGCGGCCGGAAGAGCTGCGCCGCGCCGTCCAGGTGAACTTGGAGAACCTCGGCCTCGAGACGCTGGACGTGGTCAACCTCCGGCTCGGCGACGCCCAGGGCCCAGTGACCGGTTCGCTCGCGGAGGCGTTCGAGGCGCTTGTCGAACTCCAGCAGCAGGGCCTGATCCGGCACCTCGGCGTAAGCAACGCGACGGCGGAACAGGTCGCCGAGGCGCAGGCGATCGCGCCAATCGTGTGTGTGCAGAACATGTACAACCTCGCCCACCGCCACGACGACGAGCTGATCGACGAGCTCGCCGAGCAGGGCATTGCCTACGTGCCCTGCTTCCCCCTCGGTGGCTTCAGCCCGCTGCAGTCCGCGGCGCTCACGGCCGTGGCCACTCGGCTGGAGGCGACGCCGATATCTGTCGCCCTGGCCTGGCTGCTGCAGCGTACGCCGAACATCCTGCTGATCCCCGGCACCTCGTCGGTGGCGCACCTGCGCGAGAACGTCGCGGGCGCGGGACTCTCACTCTCCGACGAGGGTGTCGCCGAACTGGACAAGATCGGCCGCTACCCCCCGTCACCATGACGAAGCGGATGGGTTGGATTGACCCTCGGGCGCTCGGGTAGCAGCGACGCGAATTGGTCCCAAAGCGGGTCGGTCAGCCATGCTGGAAGGACGGGCACAGGTCTCCGCAGCGGTCACAGAGCGTCGCAACTCCATGATCACTGACACCTGTGCCCGCCTTGTTGTCGAGGCCCCCACACCGCCTATGCGCGTGAGCTCTAAGTTCCGAAATCTCTCTGTTGATCCCGGCATCTGACAACCAGGACTGCCGAACCTTGGAAGCGCCGCAGAGTTCCATCAGGGCGGAAGCACCCTCGCGAGCCTCTTCAGGAAGGCGGCGTCCCAGAAAGCCCGGCTCTGGCCTATAGGGATGTCGCGCCGCTCCCCGAGCACAGGGAGCGGGCGCCTGCCTCATCGGCGACACACCCGCCGTAGCCTGCCACGTGCGCAGGCCCCACCGGAACACTCCGGCGGGGCCTCGACATGCCACGAGCTCTCACACAGCCCCTATGACGGGGATCATGATTGTGTGGGCCTGACCAGGTGGAACACCTCGCGGGCGACGTAGCGTTGAGGCACCGGACGATTCCACCGCCCAATCCAGCCGAGGCCCTCTACCAGGCCGGTCTGACAGCCGAAGGGCGATCGGAATCAGTTTCCGCCGCATTCAGCAACCTGCCGGAGCGTGATGTCATCCGCCCCGCTGCCTGCACCCGCAGCGCCGACATCGTTTAGCCGAACTGCACCGCACGCCGCGGCACCTTACGCACATGGCTGGATCACACCAGCCCGATCATCGGGAACCGTCCAGGACCCCAGGCTTGTCGACATCGCAAGGCACCAAAGGGGAGGGATACGGACGTGGACGCTCTCGCGGCTGCGGTACACACGCTTCTGGAAGATCCGGATGCATCTACGGAAGTGGAGGTGCCGACCTCGGAAGAAGCGGCACGCGCCGTCCGGCTTCTCGATCAGGGGCTGCGCAGCGGCCGTGGGGTCCACCGCAAGATGGCCGAGGGCGCGCTGCACGGCGCCAAGACACTCTCGACCGACCGGCTCCAGGTCCTCTCCGAGTTCGTCCAGAACTCCGACGATGCGGGAGCCGGACAGCTGCGCATCCTGCTGCGGTCCGACGACATTCTGGTCGCCCACGACGGAGCCGGCCTGCGCCTGGCTGATGTCCTACCGCTCGGCATGCCCTGGCTCAGCGGCAAGACAGCCGACGCCGAAGTCACCGGCCGGTTCGGCATCGGACTGTCCACGCTCAGGGCACTCACCGCGGTGTGGGAGGTGCACTGCCACCCCTTCCACGTGCGCTTCTCCGGTACCAACCTCGAACCCGCGGCGCCGCCGGAACTCCCCGACGGGATCTCCGGACCCGAGTGGACCGTCTTCCGCATCCCGCTGGCCCCCAGCACACTGACCGCGGCCCAGCTCCTTGAATGGTTCGAGGACTGGAACGACGCTTCCCTGCTCTTCCTGCGTCACCTTCGCGGCCTCGAGGTGACGGCGGGCGGGCACAGCACCGTACTAACCCTGTCCTGGGAAGACGTGACACAGCGTCGGCTCCTGATCGAGGGCGTCGAGCACGAGGTCAATGTGCAGCACGCCCGTGCGACCGACGGAGCGCTGTGGCGTGTGTACACGGCGCAGGTAACACCGCACCCCGACTGGGAACGGAGCCACAAGGCACTGGGCCCGACCGTGCCCGTGGGCATCGCGCTACCCCTGGAGCGTGGGACGAACGGCAGCGTCCATGCCGGCCTGCCCGTCGCCCCGCTGGACGTGGCGGCCCGCGTCCACACCCAGTTCGACCCCGTCGCCAGCCGCGAGGGGTTCGCCGGCAGCCGCCTCAACACACAGCTCGTCCCCGTGATCGCCGACCTGTGGGCAGCCGGCGTACGCGACGTCCTGGAGAGGGTAGATCACACAGCGTGGCATCTCATTCCGCTTCCCTGCCCGCCGGGCTCCGCGCCAGCGAACTTGCTCCAGGACCGGATCCGCACCGAGCTGCTCACCCGCGCACGGCGGTCACTCTCCGCCGAGCTGGCCTTGCCGGTCTCGGAAGGTGGTCCCGACGCCCCGCTGACCGATTTTGCGGTCGAGGAGGCCGCGCTGTCGGACGTCCTCGACGACACCGACATCGCCCGGCTAGGCAAAGCCCCGTACGCCTTTCCTGCCGCCGTCCGCGACCGCGGCGGCCGCTGGCGGAAGGTCCTCTCGGACTGGCGTGCGGCGGGTGCCGCTGATCTGCGCGCGGAGGTGCAGGTCATGGACGCACTAAGCCTTTTCTCCGACGACGAGTGGCAGGACGTCGCGCGGCTCGTACGGCTCGCCGCGGTCGTCCTCGAAGCGGGCCACGAGTATGCGCTGGCCGGCCGGGCGTGCCTGGTCACCGCCGACGGGCGCCGACTTCGGCCGCAGCCCGCGGAGCACGCGTTCGCCGACGCGTCCGGCGAGGCCACCGGCCCCTTGGATGTGCTGGGTGTTGTTCTGGACCTGCATCCCACCTACGCGGAGGACAACGCCTGGACGAAGACTGTCACCGCATGGCTGCGACGGCGGGACTGCCTGGTGCGCCGCGACGACACGGCAGCCGTACTGAAGATCGTCTCCCGGATCGGAAGAGCCGGCGGACAACTTGCCGACAGCGACGAGACGACGGAGGCCGCCAGGCTCGTCGCTCTGCAGCAGGCACTCGGTGAGATGCCCAAGCAACTACGCGACCCGCTCGGTCCGGGCATCGGACGTGCCATCCTCCTCAACGGCTTCGCCTACGACACGGACGGGACCGAACAGTCCCACCGCGTGAAGCCCGGCGCCGCCTATCTCCCCCAGGCATTGGAGACCGCTGACGGAGACCGGTTCGAGGTCGCGGCACGCAAGACTCCCGGTCTCATCTGGGTGCGCCGCTCCTACGCGCGGTCACTTCTCTCCGCTGCCCAGGCAGGCGGTCTGAGCAGAACGGCCTTCCTGCGACTGCTGGGCGTGGCGGACGCCCCCCGGCTCACTCCGGTGCACGAGGTCAATTACCAAGCGGACACCAAGACGTACCCGGGCGATCCCCGTCTCGGCCTCGCACGGAACTGCAGGTGGTCCGTCGCAGACCGGCGGTTTCAGATGATGCTCAAGGGAGCCGACCACACCCTGGACGACCTGACCAGCAGCGACCTCGTCGCCGTGGTCAAGAGCATCACGGCCGAGAAGAACGTGGACGAGCGACGACGCCGCACAGCCGCCCTGCTACGCACTCTCACCGCACCGCTGACCAGTTCAGACCAGGCCGTCGTCCCAATGGCCCGGGGCCACTACAAGTGGAACGTCACAGGTGAGACGGCGGCCATCTGGGTGTGGCGGCTCCGGGAGACCGCCTGGCTGGAGGACAGCCAAGGGCGGCTCCAGCCGCCGGCCGACCTCACCCTGCGTACACCGGATACGGAGGCCCTGTACGGACCGGAGGATCCCGGATACCTACACCCGGCGATCCACCAAGCGCTGGCCACCCGCACGGAGGTCCTCACCGCTCTCGGTGTCTCCGGCGATCCAGACGTCCCGCGCCTGATGGAACGGCTGCGTGAACTCCGGGACCGTCAGGACGACGACGATACCGATGCCGACGTGCCAGACAGTCTGAGAGCGGAGGCGTTGCTGGTCTATCAATCCCTGGCGCGGCGTCTGACTCACCATTCGGGAGATGCAACCCAGACGGCGGTGGAGAAGCAGATCCGCAACGAGTTTCTGTACGAGGACCTCGTCCTGACCGACCAGGGCTGGACGGAATCAGGCAAGTGCTTCCAGGGACCTGCGATCCTGCGCGGGTTCCGTCCCTTCGCCCTGACCGGGACGGACGTCGACCCTCTGTGGCAGGTACTGGGCATCTCCGAACCCGGGCTCGATGACCTCATCGACGTGCTGAAGGAGATCTCCGGGACCGGCGCGGCCCCCGACGCCGAGCACGAAAGGGTCATGCTCGAGGCTCTGCGCCGCCTGCGGGACGTGATCTCCGCCGCCGACAAGCCAATGCCGCCGGGGCTGCAGAGCAGGCTACGGAGTCTGCCGCTGTGGACCACGGCCGGCTGGGTCAAAGGCAAGGGCCGATCGGTGTTCGCCGTGGCCGACTCCAGGGTCGAGCGGGTCCTGACGGACCGTCTGCCGCTGTGGAAGCCAGGAGGGAACGTGCAGCAGTTCACTACACTGTTCGGGCGGCTGCACGTCACACCCCTGGACGTCGCGGGCGCCCAGGTCACGTACGAGACCGGAGGTGTGGACAGGGTCGGGGGCGCAGCCCTGGACCAACCGGCCGACGCGAGCCTCACGGAGGACTTCCGGCGGGGAGTCGCCGCGCTCCAGGACCTTCTGGTGCGCGACGAGCCCGAGACGGCGGAGGCTTTCACCGGCTGGACCTGGCTGGCGAGCCTGGAAGTCCGGCTACTCCCCGGTCTGCGGATCCGCCTCGACCCAGGAGGCACGTACGAGCCCATCGAGCTTCCCGTCGACGCGCAGATCGACCGCGGCCGCAACACGCTGTTCCTGCACTCGCACACGGCGCTGGCCACCAAGGCGGGTGCGGGCGCGGCCATCGCCGCCCACTTCGCGGAAGAACGGTCGCGCGTAGGCCACAGCTGGCGGGATGTTTGGGAGGAATGCCTGGTGGAGGCAGGGGCCGGAACCGCGCTCACATCGGCAGGGCAGCGGGACCGCGAGGAACGGCAGCGGCTCGCCGAAGAACTGCACCGACGTGCACAGCGGGCTCCCGCCCCGCCGATGCCGAACGGGAAACCGCCCGGCCAACGGGGCACTGGCACCGGCCCGGCTGCTCCCGCTGGACCGACCGGCATCATCCCGCCACCCCGCACCGGTTCAGCTCCCGCTCCCGCGCCGGGAAACCCCGGACCTGGCACCCAGTCCGGCCCGCAGCACGCGCCGGTCGCGCGCCCCCTTGTGGACGCGGCCGCCTTCGATGTGCTGCCCAGCAAGGTCACCCGCACTGGAACGCCGTCCACACCGGGCAGCACCCCTGCCCATACGCCGGGGACGGCGGGACCTTCGCCCCGCCGACACGGGACCCCACTCCCCCAGCCCAGGCCCGGAGGGGCCCGACCCCGCTGCCATGCCTCACCGCTCGGGTACGCAGGCCACCACAAGGAGGAACTCGTCATCCAGGCGCTTCGCCGAATCCTGCAAGAGCAGGGTGTCGAGCTGGACGACCAGCGGGGTGCGTCAGGCGTGGGCGCCGACGCATACGACTCGACTGGGCGCTATTACGAGATCAAGGCCCACGGGCGTGCTGTCCCAGACGAACTGACCCTGACGCGTTCGGAGTTCGTACGGGCCTGGTCTGAGGGCGAGAACTACACGCTCGTGATCGCCTCACACCTGGAGAAGGGCGCCGGCAAGCCGACCCTCCGCCTGGTGAACGACCCCGTGCACCGCTTTGAAGTCGAACCGCCAACGGATGTCTGTCTCAAGGGTGTACGCGACCTGTTGGTGGAGTCGACCGTGTACGAATGGCCCGGCACGGAGTAGCACCACGCTCGCCCCCGCTCTCGCAGGTTCATCCTTGCGAACGCGGGGCGCAGTCGAGCCCAGATGGGCTTCGCCAACCACGGCCCGGGCGGGACCGGAGAGCCCGTGGCGGCTCTGCTGCAGCCGATGAAGTCCACTCGATCGCGCTTCGATCGCCCATCGCTGTCTCTCCTGCCGTGAGCCTCGAAGCGCCTTGCGTGCCAGGCGCTTCTGGTGCGCTGCCTAACGAGCGGCGTACCGAACTGGCACGCGACCAGCCCATCATTCACTTCGAACGCCTGTCCCGAAAAGGGGGACGCATCAACTCGTCTAGCCGCAAGGCTGGTTGCCGCGTAGCCCTTGAGGCGTCGGCAGATCGAAGCATGCGGCGCCGGCGCCGTGTCTGCGCCGCAGGAAGTGGCCTGATCTGGAGACGGCGCTCGCCGCGACCGCGAACGTCTCCACCACAAGACGGTCCGGTCAGCGCCAGTGGGCGCGACAGAACGGTGTGCGACGCCTCAGCTGCTGGGCTCCGGCTACTGGCCAGGTACGGGGGTTGTTCACTGCGGCTCTTGGCGTAGGTTGTTGAGGGCCGTCTCAAGCAGGTGGTAGCGCACGCGTTCCTGTTCGAGTCGCACGTTATGACCGAACTCGCCTTCCACGAGACTTTCGTGGAGATCGGCTTCTTCCGGTGTGAGCGTGGTGAGGTGCTCGTGGGTGGGGGTTTCTTCCTTCACCCATTGACTGCGGTGCTCCAGCAGCACGTTCCTGTCCATCAGGATGGACCGGGCGTGCGGGAAGGCTCGGCGTAGCCGGTCGAGGATGGTGAGGCCGTGAGTGTCTAGGTCACCCCAGTAGATCAGGCGGACATCCTGCAGCCAGGGCAGGGCGGAGAGTTGAGTGACGGCGTAGCCGCCACCGTGGATGACGATGCTGTGGGGCTGGCTGGGGAAGGCCAGATAGGTGGTTTCGTTCTCGACGACATACACGGTCGTGACGCCGGGTGGCCTGGCGGTGAATTCGTCAACACGGACCGTGAGCTCGCTGAAGCCCGCCAGTGACGCACCGCCGAGCAGGCGGAAACGCAGGTAGGCGGGTTTACGCAGGAAGCGAAAGCGAGCGGCGAAGTCGGTGCGGGCAGATCCGGTATCAATGCGGTCGTCGGGGAGGCAGTGCTCGAGCAGGGTGGTGAGGATGGCTCGGTGGTGCTCGATGAACTTGGTGTCCACGCGGGGTACGTCGAGCTGGCGCAGGTAGACGGCCGGGCCGCGGTAGTCGGTGATCCACCCGATGGTGGCTTGGAGCCGTGGCCAGTCAGCTTCCCGTTGGACGACCTTCATCGGGTGCACGGCCATCCATGCGGCCAGCGGGGGCAGCGTCTCGCGGGCAGCGGCCAGGAGGGATGCGTAGCGGTTGACCGTGCTGGTGACGCCCAGGAGGGTCCACAGGTCTTCGCGGCGTTCGATCCAGACCCGGGCGGGGACCTTGTTCACGCCGGCCAGGCGTCCGCCGAGCTGCCGGTACTCAATGCGCATGCGCCGGTTGGCTCCGGGGGCCCACGACGTGGCCCAGGCGAGGACTTGGTCGTAGTGCTGGGTGATGTCGCCGGCCTTCGGGCCCTGCAGGGGGACGTCGAGTGGTTCCCATGCGGCGCCGTCGGCGAGCTGGGTGAGGTAGTCGCCGCGGTCCCAGCGTTTGCGCAGGCGGGCGACGACGTCGCGGGGTGTGGGCCAGTTCTGGGTGTGAGTGGCGGCCATGTCAGCTGTCCTGTCCGGTTGCGGGCTGTAGGGCGGCCAAGGTGTGGGCGAGGCGTTCTTGGCGGTACTGGGCGATGGTCAGGGTGCGCAGGCGGGAGTGGTGTCCGGTCGGGTTGTCGACGAAGCCGACGGCGGACACATAGGGCTCGATGACGTGGATCTTTTGCAGCGGGGTGACGATGAGGAGTTGCAGGCCCAGTCGCTTGAAGAGGTCCAGGGCGAAGCGAGCCGATTCCTCCGAGCCGCGGCCGAAGGCTTCGTCGATGACAACGAAGCGGAAGGTACGGCTCCTGCTGCTGGTCGTGTCCAGCTTGAACTGGTAGGCGAGGGAGGCGGCCAGGATGGTGTACGCGAGCTTTTCCTTCTGGCCGCCGGACTTGCCGCCGGAGTCGGAGTACACCTCGTACTCGGAGTCGTCCTCGCGGCGTCGTTCACTGGCGCTGAACACGAACCAGTACCGCACGTCGGTGACACGCTTGATCCAGCCGCGGTCGCTTTCCGTGGAGCCTTCGCGGCCCTTGAAGCGTTCGATCAGGCGCTGGACCTGGTGGAACTTCTCCTCGGAGTACAGGTCGGAGTCGTCGCCGGACAGGACGTCGTCGGTGCAGGCGCGCAGTTCCGCAGTGAACTCGCGGATCTCGGTGTTGGGTGTCTGCTCGGGCTTGAGCATGATGTAGCGGCCCGGGTTGTAGTCGATGTCGGCCAGCGACTCGTTGATGGTGTTGATGCGGTCGCCGATCTCGTCGGCCCAGATGTTCAACTGCGCGTGAAATCCGGCGATTTCGCGGATCACGTTGGTCTTCAGGTAGGTGCGGAACTGGTCCTGGAAGCGCGGCAGGTCGTCGGCGACGAGCTTCTGGTGCACAGCACGGTATCCGGGGGCGGAGGCGACAGAGGCGTCGAGCTCGCTGGTCTCGACCTGATAGGTGTTGCGGAAGGCGCTCATCTGGGCGGCGATCGTCTGAGCGAGGCGAGTCTGCTCCTTGGCCCAGCGGTGCTTGTGCGCCGTCATCTCCTCGCGCAGCCGGGTTTCGGCCTGCGCGCACTCCTGCGCGGTCCGGCACGCCAACCGGGCTGTGGACAGGCGCCGCTCGAGGGCCGGGAAGTGGGCCTGCGCATCGCCGGCGGCCGGTTCGTCGAGGAGGGCACGGGCCTCGTCACGAGCGCGTTCAGCGGCGTCCCGTTCGCCGCAGACCCGGCCCCAGCTCTGGCTGGCCTTCTCGTGGGCGGCTTCCTGTTCGGTGATTTCGCCGGCGATCTCCGTAAGGCGCCGGGTGAGTTCGTCCAGATCCTTGGAGTCGGCCTGCAGACGCTGCTTCTCGCCGGTGAGCTCGGTGATGCGCCGTACCGCGGAAGGCCAGTCGATCTCGCTGTAGTCCTGCATCGCCGCCAGCCGGTCGAGGACCTTGTCACGGCTGATGGCGTCCTCGTAGGCGGCTCCCAGTCCGCGCCTCTTCTTCTCCATCTCGCGCTGGGCGCCATGGACCTGCCCTGCCTGGTCCAGGAGGGCATCGATCTTCGCCTGGTTCGTCCAGCCAAGCGCATAAGTGCTGCGGTCGTCGATGCGGGTGGTGTCGTTTTTCTCGTGGCGGCCCCGCGCCCCCTTGATCAATCCCTGTGCGGTGATGGCCAGTTCGGCGTGCCGGAGGTCCTCCATGGTCGATACGCAGGCGTGGGAGGCGCGGCGTTCGAGCTCGCCGGCCAGCCACGGGGTGAACGGCGAGTCGTCTCGCACTTCGAGCTTGGTGAACAGCGCCGTGGACGCGCCTGTGGGCAGGCGCCGCGGCGGGAGCTTGTCCGGGACGCGGAAGTAGACCAGCTTCGTCCCCAGGTGGTGGTCGTTGATCCAGTCGGAGACACGGGCGTACTGGTCGCCGGGGACCAGGAGGGACACGGCGAAGCCGCGCAGCAGCCGCTCGGCGGCTCCAGCCCACTCCTGTTCCTCGTCGCGGACCTGAATGAGTTCGCCGGCGAACGGCAGGACACTCTCCTCTATGCCGAGTTCGCGGCTCAGGCGGGTGCGTACCTCCAACTGCTTTCGGGGGATGTTGCTGCGGCGCGAGCGCAGACTGATCAGATCTTCGTTGAGGTCCTCGGCCTGCTGCTTCAGCCGTGCGGCCTCGACCGCGAGCGTCTCCAGCGCCGTGCGCGTCTCCTGTGTCGTCGCGGCGACGTCATGCTGAGCCCGGACAATCTCCTCGATCCGGTCGGTGAACTGGGCCTGATCGGTGACCGGAGCCAGCTCGGCCTGCTCCAGCAGGGCGGCGTGCCGACGGGCGCGCTTCTCCTGAGCGGCGCGCTGCTGCTCCGTCTCCTTGATCTGGCGCTCCAGTTCACCCAGGCGCCCGCCACCCAGGCCCTCACGCTGTAGTTCCCACCGGCGCTCCTGGCCCCGCAGCTGATCCAGCTCGTCCTTCGCGGTCTTCTTCTCGCTGTCCAGGCGGGCGAGCATCCTTTCCAGCTCGGCGCGCTGGGCTTCGTGCAGAACCGACGTGCGCTCGGCGATGAAGTACCGTAGGGCGGCCTGCTGGGCGTCGGCCTCGTCGATGCGTGCGGCCAGGCCCTCGTAGGCGTCGCAGTCCTCAAGCAGCGGGGTGAGGGCCTTGATCTGGGCGCGGGCCCGCTGAACCGAGTTGTAGGTGGTGGTCAGCGCGTCGAAGTGACTCACAATGTTGTCGGTCATGGCCGCCGCATCGAACGGTTCGAGCATGTGACTGCGCACGAAGTCGTCCAGGCTGCCCACCGACTTCATCGACACCGTCTGGTGGAAGAGTTCCAGCGCCTGCTCGGACTCGATGCCCATACGGCGCCGGAAGTCCTTGCTGTAGGGCGGGAACGTCTTGTGGACGCGCACATCGCCAGCTTCGAGGCGCTTCTTCAGGGCCCGCACCTCGGTGCCGAAGTCGGCGAAGTCTCCGGCGACGGACAGCGCCCGGTCGGCGACGAGCAACAGCCGCTCGGGGCTGGTGGCGTTCGGATCGGCCAGCCAGAACACCTGCCCCAGCGTGACGGTCGCCGCCAGCGCCGGGTTATGGAACACGCCCAGGATGACGGAGTAGCTGCCCGGCTTGCGCAGCGCCACCGGCTTGGTCGTCCCGGTGGTCTCGTTGCGTTCGGACTTGTAGTGGCCCAGGACGTAGGAGCGCAGGCTGCGCTCGCGGCTCTCCGCGCCGGCAGCCTTGTTGTAGGCAATCTTGTGGGCGGGCATGAACAGGGTGGTGATCGCATCCACCAGGGTGGACTTGCCGGAGCCGATGTCCCCGGTCAACAGCGCGTTGGCGCCGCCGAGGCCGAAGGACCACACGTGCTTGTGGAACGTGCCCCAGTTGTAGACCTCCAGACGCTCCAGCCGGAATCCGGCCGCGGCAACGTCGGTGGAGGGGGCCGTGTCGGCGGGGCCGGGCTGGGCGGGGATCACCGCTGCATCTCCTGGGGGGTATGGGTGGCCGCGTACTGGGTCAGGTTCGTTTCGAAGTCGGCGAGCCACTGCCCGTCGACGAAGGCTTTGATGATCCGCTGCACCTCGAATAGCTGCTCCTGGCCGCGGGCCCGGCGCAGGAACTGCAGGTCCACCACCTTGTTGATGTGACCGTCGATCTGGTCGACCAGACGTGCCTCATTGCTGCCAGTCGGCAGGTACGTGCGGATCAGCTCGACGATCTCGTCCCGGGTGATCATCAGGCGGGTGCCGTCCGCGCCTGCGTCGAATTCCGCGAGCCGCTTGCGCAGCAGCACGATCAGCAGACTGACGGGGTAGGACAGCGAGCGGCGGGGCATCAGCCGCGGCGGCGCCATGCGGGGGTCTCGGACGTCGTCTTCATCGTCGGGCTTCGACTGGAGGAAGGCGTAGCCCTCCATCTCGTCGATCACCACGCGTAGCCCCATGACGTCGACGTAGTCCTTCACACCGGCACTGTGGTGCAGCAGGGCGTCCCAGGCGCGCTCGTGCTGGTCGCGGAATACCGGTCCCTTGAACAGCTGGTTGACCGGAAGCGAGAGGGTGTACGGCTGTTGCGGGGTGGGGGTGGCAGGCTTGGTCATCGCCCCTCCTTCAGGCTGGACGCCCAGGCGATGCCGGGGCTGGTGCGGGCAAAGGTGACCACGGGCACCGTGGCGACCTGCTGGACGTCGTCCTCGCCGATCCAAGCGATCTCTTCTTGACGGTGGTCGTCGAACACGGTGGTGAACCCGTCGTCCGGCAAGGCGAAGTAGGCGACCAGTTCGGCAAGTCCCTGCTCCAAGGGGTGTTCGCGCAGCGCCTCGGCCAAGGACACCTGTGTGCGGGAGCCAAGGACGTGGTGCACCGCAGCCGTGAGACGGGCCGGATCCACATACACCGCCTCGAACAAAGCGTCGGCGGCGAACTCCTCGTCCCCTGTCTGGATCCCGGTACTGTCGATCGGTGTCTTGACCACAGGCGTATACAAAGGCCGCTCCATCGGCAGCACGATGGCCGGAGCTGCCGCATCGATCTCGGCGACCAGTCCCACGCCGGGCACATCGCGCAGGGCCAGGGCCTGAGACTCGATCCCACGGACCAGCTCCAGGACACGGCGATCCTCCGAGCGCACCTGATCGTCCAGGAACCGGCACAGTTGATCCGACAGCTGCCTCACTGTGGTCTGGGTGCGTTCGGCAGCCTCCAGCCAGTCCCGGGGCATGCGCCGCATCCTCGGGTCGGGCTCTCCGATGGCGTCCGTCGCCTCTACCTCGGCCAACAACACCTTGAGCTCGTCCTGACGGCTCGGAGCGAGCAGGAAGTCGTAGAACGCCTGGAAGGTCCGGCCCTGGTCCGACTCCGCGATGCTCTCCCGGCTGCCCAGGACCTCATCCAGGAGTTCGCCCTTAGCCCCGTCCCATGCGGCGATCTTGCTCCGCAGGTCGCGGTCCAGGCCCCGGAAGTTCGCCTCAACCTCGCGGAAGTCAGCCAGCAGCCCATAGGCCGTCGCAGTCACCTGCTGGTAGCGGTCCCGCAACGCCGCACTGTCCAGGACGTCCACCTCGCCGGCCTCAACCCGCGCGATCTCCTGGTCGATCTCATGCCGGCGCCGCGTGAGCTCCGCCAGCCGTGCCTCGGGGTCGGTTTCGGTCCCGAACGTCATCTGCCGCAATAGATCGAAGATCGTATTCAGGCGCGACTCCGTGCCGACAAACGTACGCTCTTCAAGCGACCGGACCCACGCGATGGCCTTCTCGACCGCAGCCGTGGCGTCATAGTGCGGCTCATCCGAATCCGGCGGGTAGTACTTGCGCAGCCAGCCGTTCTCCGGCGCCGACCAGTCATCCAGATACGCCTTGGCAGACTTGGGAAACGCGCCTTGTCCCAGCCGCTCATTGAGCGCGAACAGCTCGTCATCCAAGCGTTCGACCAGCTCCGTACCGGCAATGGAGCGAGCCCCCTGCTCGACAAACACCTTGTTGAAAAAGCTCAGCATCAGCGCCGCGTTGCCGGCCGTCAGCAGCCGCCACGCGGCGCTCTGCTTGCGCAACGCGACGAGACGGTCGTAGTCCAACTCCATGTGCCCTACCCCTAACTACCCCAGCGGGTGCGACGGCCCTTCTCTCCAGCGGCGAAAAGGGCGTCCCACACGGCCAGCGCCCATATCCCTACGGCCACGCACAGGAATCCCATGTCAGCCACAAATGAACCGTAGAGGCCACCACTGACAACGGGGATCGATAGAGCGGGCCACCGGACTAGCCAAGGCAGCTTCCAAGAAGGAATTCAGCAGGTGAGGCCGTAGATGCATCCTGATTCTGCGACGCCGCCAACCCTTACCCAGCAGCCCTTTCCGAACAAATTTCCGGACCCGATCCGGGGGCATGGACATGCTCATTGAACTTCCGCAGCTGCGACACCGCATGACTGTTATCCGGTCACGTCATTCGACGTCGGCGATTATGCCGAGCTCGGCCATTCGCCCGAGCACCCAAGCAGTACGGCATTCCCCAGGGTTCTCGCCTGCCGCGCAACGTCCCCGCCCTGTGCTGCACCCCGGCCACCGAACCCACATCGTCACCGCTGCCCTCCCTGCGCCCGTCGAGCCGGAACACAGCAAGACAGCGTCGAACACCACGCACAGTCCCATCCCCCAACGCAGAAACCCCCGCCGGAGCCAGCCGACGGGGGTTCCTCATCTCTCACCCGCTATCACGTGCCTATCACCAACAGCGTCGACGCACCTGGACCACAAGGACCCGACCTGCGAAAACGCTCCTGAGCTAGACCACCTGGACCGCACAAGACGGTTCCGACCACATGTGCCAGGTCGTCCCGAGGGCAGCCCCCAGGACGAGGACGGGGGCGCCTTCGGGGCCGTCGATCCGGTGCTGAAGGGTCTTCTCGCTCACGCGACCCAAGCTACCCATTCGATGACACGATCCTGACACCCGGGTCAGGAAGCGTTCGTCAAAAACGAGCCGCAGATCAGAAATGCACGGTCGAAACGGTGTAAACGACCGGGTGCTCGGGCTCGTCGAAGCTCACCATGATCCGCTGCGAGGGTTGCGGCGCCGGCCGGTTGACCGTGGTTCCCTGCCACGGCCAGTCGACCTGGAAGTCCCAGCCGACCTTGGCGGCCTGTGCGGGCTCGATGGTGATCGCGCCCTTCTTCAGGGCGGCGGTGTTGGAGCCGACCGCCTTGAGGTACGCCGCCAGCCCGTTGTCGTTGGTGCGGAACTGCACGAACAGGGCGCTGGTCTTCCAGGAGTTGGTCTCGTAGTAGTAGACGGGCGTGGAGCCGAGCGGCACCGGGACGTCGTAGATCCGCTGCTGCAACCGGGAGGGGAAGGCGTTGGTCAGCCCGGTGGCGGCGGCCTCGGACTCCTTGTCCTCGCCGCCGTCCCGGCTCTGCTGGGCGGAGATGACGAAGTAGCCGGCCGGGATGGTGATCAGCAGGAAGATCACCAGTGCCATCAGGAAGGGGCGGCGGGTCCGGGCGCGGGGCGCGGGGCCCGCTGCGTGCTCGTCGTGCCGGGGCTGCTGGTCCGGGTCGGTCATCGGCGGCCCGACCGTTCGTAGCGTTCGTAGCGCTCCGCGCGGCGGCGGTTGGCGCGCCGGAAGCGGCGGGCCACCAGGCGGGCGAGGTCGGCGGCGCCCACCATCCCGGCCTCGGGGCCGAGTTGGGCCTTGGCGATGGTGGCCTCGGGGCGGTAGCCGCGGCCGGTGAGGTGGCGCTTGAAGGCGTCCCGGGCGGGGCCGATCAGCAGGTCGTCGGCGGCGCTGACGCCACCGCCGATGACGAAGCAGGAGGGGTCGAGGGCGGCGGCGAGGTTGGCGATGCCGACGCCGAGCCACTGGCCGATGTCCTGGAGGAGCTCGACGCACATCGCGTCGCCCTCGCGGGCCAGCTCGGTGATCAACGGGCCGGTGATGTCGCCGATCCGGCCGCCGACCCGCTCGATGATGTTGTACGCGACCGGTGAGTCGGCGGCGGCCAGCTCCCGCGCCTCGCGGACCAGGGCGTTGCCGGAGCTGTACTGCTCCCAGCAACCGCGGTTGCCGCACGGGCAGCGGTGGCCGCCGGGGACCACCTGCATGTGGCCGAACTCGCCGGCCACCCCGTACTTGCCGCGCTTTATCGCGCCGTCCTCCAGGATGGCGCCGCCGATGCCGGTGCCGAGCGTGATCATGACGAGGTGGTCCTCGCCGCGGCCGGCACCGAACCGCCACTCCGCCCAGGCGGCGGTGTTGGCGTCGTTGTCGACCATGACCGGGACCGCGAGGCGCTCGGCGAGGCGGTCCCGCAGCGGCTCGTTGCGCCAGTTCAGGTGCGGGGCGAAGAGCACCCGGGAGCGGTCGGCGTCCACCCAGCCGGCGGCGCCGATGCCCACGGCGTGCACGTCGTGCCGGTCGGAGAGGTCCAGCACCAGCTCGGTGATGGTGTCCTCGACGACCTTGGGGCTCTTGGACTTGTCCGGCGTCTCGGCGCGGACCTTCTCCAGGATGTTGCCGTCGGCGTCGACCACCCCCGCCATGACCTTGGTGCCGCCGATGTCGATGCCGACGGTGGGCACCCGGGGGGCGGTCAGGTGCGAGCGGCGCTCGCGGGCGCCGACGGTGCGCAGGACGGTGGCGCGGGCGGTGCCGCGGTGTGCCCGGTCCCGGTACATGCTCATCGGATCACCCCTCGGACCTCGTCGCGGGTACGGCTGCCGGGACAGCCGTGGTGGCTGCCGTTTCGGTCTCGACGGCTGCGTGCGGGCAAGAGTCGTCTCGTCCCTGCGGGTCTCGGGGAGGCGGTGGCCTCCTTGGATGGTCCGGTGCGATTGTGCATCACCCGCGCCGGCCGGCGCACCGCGGTGCCGGGCTGTGCGCCCCGCACCGGCCAGGAGCCGGCACGGGGCGCGCACGGGTTCACTCGGGCCGGTGACCCCCGGGGAACTCCGCGGGGGCGGAGCGGGACAGCTCGTGGCTGAGCTGCTCCAACTCGCTGCCGCCGGCCATCTGCCGGGTCAGCTCCTCCAGCGCGATCTCCGACTTGAGGTGGCTGCCGGCCATGGTGCCGCGCTTGAGCAGCACGAAGCGGTCGCCGACCAGGTAGGCGTGGTGCGGGTTGTGGGTGATCAACACCACGCCGAGCCCGGCGTCCCGGGCGGCCGCGACGTACTTGAGCACCACGCCGGACTGCTTGACGCCGAGCGCCGCGGTCGGCTCGTCCAGGACGAGGACCTTGGCGCCGAAGTAGACGGCGCGGGCGATCGCGACGCACTGCCGCTCACCGCCGGAGAGGGTGCCGATGGGCTGGTCGACGTCGCGCAGGTCGATGCCCATCCGCAGCAGTTCGGCGCGGGTGGTCTCGCGCATGGTGCGGACGTCGAGCCGGCGGAACGGGCCGACGCCGGTGGTCGGCTCGGAGCCCAGGAAGAAGTTCCGCCACACCGGCATCAGCGGCACCACCGCCAGGTCCTGGTAGACGGTGGCGATGCCGCGGTCCAGGGCCTCGCGCGGGGAGCCGAGCCGCGCCTGTTCGCCCTCTATGCGGAAGGCACCGGCGTCGTGCTGGTGCAGCCCCGCGATGATCTTGATGAGGGTGGACTTGCCGGCGCCGTTGTCGCCGAGCACGCAGGTGATCTCGCCCGCGTGCACCTCCAGTGACACCCCGGTCAACGCCTTGACGTTGCCGTAGAACTTGCTGACGTCATCGAGTTCGACGAGGGCCGTCATGATTTGTCCTCCGCGCGCTTGCGGACCCAGGCGTTCAGGAGCGTGGCGAGCAGCAGCATCACGCCGAGGAAGAACTTGTACCAGTCCGGGTTCCACTGCGCGTAGACGATGCCCTTGCTGGCCATGCCGAAGATCAGCGCACCGACCGCGGCGCCGATCGCCGAGCCGAAACCGCCGGTCATCAGACAGCCGCCGACCGCCGCCGCGATGATGTAGAGGAACTCGTTGCCGACGCCGTCGCCGGACTGGATCGCGTCGAACGAGAACAACAGGTGCTGGCCCGAGATCCAGGCGCAGAACGCGACGCCCATGTAGAGGCCGATCTTGGTGCGGGTGACCGGGACGCCGACCGCGCGGGCCGCGTCCGCGTTGCCGCCCACCGCGAAGATCCAGTTGCCGGCCCGGGTCCGCAGCAGGACCCAGGTGGCGACCGCGACCAGCGCCAGCCACCACACGATGGTGATCTGGATGTCCACGCCGCCGATGGTCAGGTGCGAGGCGAAGAGCGCGCGGGCGGAGTCGAAGCCCTCCATGTCGGCGATGGACTTGGTCGAGACGGTGCCGCTGATCAGCTTGGTGAAGCCGAGGTTGAGGCCGGTGAGCATGAAGAAGGTGCCCAGCGTGATGACGAAGCTGGGCAGCTTCGTCCGGGTCAGCAGCACCCCGTTGAAGGCCCCGATGGCGAGGGTGACCAGCAGCGAAACCCCGACGCCGACCCAGGTGTTGGCGGTCATCTGGTAGCTGAACATCGACGAGACCAGCGCCGAGCTGACCACCATCACGCCGGCCGACAGGTCGAACTCCCCACCGATCATCAGCAGCGCCACCGGGACGGCCATGATGCCGATCGTCGACGACGCGTACAGGACCGTGGAGAGGCTGGCGGGCCGCAGGAACGGCTCGGCGATCAGCGAGAAGAAGAGGAAGACGGCGATCGCGCCGACCACCGAGCCCAGCTCGGGGCGGCTCATCAGCCGGCGGGCCAGGGAGCGGTGCACCAGCCGCTCGTCGCCCGGGCCCCCGGTCGGGGCGGGCTGCCGAGCGGGTGCATCGGCGGCGCTCATCGGGTCCCCCGCTTCGTGTACTCCTGCAGCGCGGCGGCGTCCTTCTTGGTGATCACCTGGGGTCCGGTGAGCACCGGCTTGCCACCGCCGAGGACGTCGGAGTTGTACTTGTAGAGCCACAGCAGGTCGACCGCCTGGTAGCCCTGGAGGTAGGGCTGCTGGTCGACGGCGAAGCCCAGGGAACCGTCCTTCAGGCCGTTCGCCACCTGGGCGTTGAGGTCGAAGGTGTCGATCTCGGCCTTGCTGCCGGCCTGCTCCTTGGCCTGGACGGCGGTGGGGGCGAACGGCGCACCGAGGGTGACCACGGCGTCGATGGCCGGGTCGGCCTGGAGCTTGGACTCGATGGACGCCTGCACGTCGGGCATGTTGGTGCCGTCCACGTACAGCTTCTGCAGCTCGCCCTTGAAGGTCTTCGCCGCACCGTCGCAGCGCTGCTCGTGACCGACGTTGCCCTGCTCGTGCAGGACGCACAGGGCCTTCTTCTTCCCGCGCTTGGTCAGCTCCTCGCCGACCGCCTCGCCGGCCACCGTCTCGTCCTGGCCGATGTGGGTCAGCGCGCCGAACGCCTTGGACTCGGCGGCGCCGGAGTTCACCGTGATGACCGGGATGCCGGCCTTCTCGGCCTTGCGCACCACGTCCTTCATGGCGTCCGGCTTGGCCAGCGAGACGATCAGTCCGTCGACCTTCTGGTCGATGTAGGACTGCACGAGCTGGCTCTGCCGCTGGGCCTCCTTGTCGTGCGCGTAGACGAAGTTGATGTTGTCCTTGACCGCGGCCTGCTGGGCGCCGTTCTGCACGATGTCCCAGAAGGTGTCGCCGTCTCCCGAGTGGGTGACCATCGCGAACGTCCACCGGGGGGTGTGCACGGCGGCCTTGCCCCCGGCGGCCTGCGCCGCGCGTTCCTCGGCGCGCTTGCCGCCGGTGCTGCTGCACCCCGCGAGGGAGACGCCGAGCACCGCTGCCAGCACGGCGCCCACGACGCGTCCTCTTCTTCCAACCCTTGCCACGAGGAAACGCCTCTCCCGCTCTTGTCGCTGTCCCGGGTCTGTCTGGTGTCGCCGCGACGCCGGGCGACCGGGCCGGGCAACCGACCAAGTATCCGTTACCGGCGTTCTGTACCGATTCATGGGGCCCGGCCGTAGGGGGCCGGTGCCGGATGGTAGGCACTCCGGCGACGGGCCGCGGGGTTTCCCGGGCCGACCTTTACCGTACGGCCTCGCGCCTCACGGCCGGACCAGCAGCTGGAACTCGAAGGCGTAACGGGACGCGCGGTAGACGTGCGAGCCGAACTCCACCGGGCGTCCGGTGTCGTCGAAGGTGGTGCGCTCCATCGTGAGCAGGGGCGCGCCCTCGGGCTCGTCGAGCCGGGCGGCCTCCTCGGCGGTCGCCGCGCGGGCGCCGACGGCCTGCCGGGCGCTGTGCAGGGTGATGCCGGCGGCCCGCATCAGGCGGTACAGGCCGGTCTCCTCCAGGTCGGCGGTCGCCAGCCCCAGCAGACCGAGGGGGAGGTGGTTGCGCAGATGGGCCACGGGCTCGCCGTGGGTCAGCCGCAGCCGCTCGACCAGGGCGACCTCCGTGCCCTCGGCGATCCCCAGGGCGGCGGCGACCTCGGCGTCCGCCTCGGTGGTGGTGTTCAGCAGGACGCGGGTGGCCGGCTTCTGCCCGGCCGCCTCCAGGTCGTCGTAGAGGCTGCTGAGCTCCAGCGGGCGCTTGACCTGGCTGTGCACGACCTGGGTGCCGATGCCGCGGCGGCGGACCAGCAGGCCCTTGTCGACCAGCGACTGGATCGCCTGGCGCACGGTGGGCCGGGACAGGCCGAGTCGACCGGCCAGCTCGATCTCGTTGCCGAGCAGGCTGCCGGGGGCCAGCCGGCCGTTCTCGATCGCCGCCTCCAGTTGCTGCGACAACTGGAAGTACAACGGGACCGGACTGTTCCGGTCCACGCTGAACTGGACGGGGCTCTCGCCGCCCGCGGCTTGTGCATCGCGTTTCCCCACGCTCGCGAGCGTATCCGGCCGCACAGATGACGGGAAGTCCGGAGGTCACATTGTCCGGACAAGGACGGTCGGAGGGGCCGGAAGGTGCGGAGGCCCCGGCCCGTAGGTGCGCGTCGGGCGGGCCCGGCTACCAGGGCAGCGGGCGGCCGTCGCGGAAGAAGCCGCCGGTCGGCCCGTCGTCGGGCAGCGTCGCCGCGTACAGGACGCTGGCCGCGCCCTCCGCGACCGGCCGGCCGCCGGCGCCGCCCATGTCGGTGGCCACCCAGCCCGGGCAGACGGCGTTGACCAGCACGCCGTCCGCCCGCAGTTCCGCGGCGAGCATCCTGGTCAGCGCGTTGAGCGCGGCCTTGGAGGCGGAGTACGCGGGGGTGCCGCCGCCCATGTTCGTCAACGAGGCGGCCTCGCTGGAGACGTTGACCAGCCGGGGGTGGGCCGAGGCGCGCAGCAGCGGCGCGCACGCGATGGCCATCCGCCACGGCCCGTAGAGGTTGGTCTCGGCCGCCTCGCGCACCACCGCCAGATCGGCGGTGACGGCCCGCTGCCAGGTGTCGTAGCTGATCCCGGCGTTGTTGACCAGCACGTCCAGCCGGCCGAAGGCGTCGGCGACCTCGGCGGCGGCGCGCGCCACGCTGCGGTCGTCGGTGACGTCCAGGGGCAGCGGGCGGAGGTCGACGTCGGAGCGGGCCGTGGCGCGCAGCTCCTCGGCCGTCCGCCGGGTGGCGTCCGGGTCGCGGCCGGTGAGCAGCACGGTGTGGCCGCGCTCGGCGAGTTGGCGGCTCACCTCGCGGCCGATGCCGCGGGTGGCGCCGGTGACGAGGGAGACGGGGGCGGTGGGCGGCATGGGGCGCTCCGGGGTGGGTCGCGGACGGGGCGGGGGCGGTGCGGAGTACCTGGCCGGTCGCGGGCGGGCGGTCACCGCTCGCGGGCGTCGTCCGCCCGTATGGCCGCCGCGGGGTCCGGTGCGTCCGTGGCCGGCCGGCCCGCCGCGTCCTTGGCCAGCGCCCGGATTCCGACGAACAGCAGCAGCGCGCCCAGCAGCGGGCCGACCGCCGCGATGCCGACCGTCGTCGGGATGCCGAAGTGGCCGGAGAGCGCGCCGAACGACAGCGGCCCGACGGCGCCGCCGGCGAACAGCCCGCCCTGCATCGCCGCCCCGGCCCGGGCGCTCTCCCCCGGCATCAGCCGCATGGTGGCGGCGAGCAGTAGCCCGGTCCAGCCCCAGCCGCCGGCCACCGCGAGCAGCGCGCCGATCAGGAACGCCACCGGGGTACCCGCGACGATGGTGGCGAGCCCGGCGGTGCCCGTGAGCATCATCACGGCGACGGTCCGGGGGATCCGGTGCGGCGCCCGGTCCGCCAGGCCGCCCGAGCCGAGGCGCACCGCGACGCCGAGCAGGCTGGCCAGCATCTGGAGCGTGCCGGCGATGCCCGGCGAGAATCCCGAGGCGGTGCCGATCTGGATGAAGTAGGCCGAGCCGACGTTGCTGCCGATGGTCGCCAGCGCCGCGGCCAGGCTCCAGGCGACCACCACCCGACCGACGGTGCGCGGCGACGGTCCCGCGGCGGCCCGCCCGGTCGGCGCGCCGGCCGTCCGCTCCGCCTCGACCGCCCCGACTCCCGCCGGGCGGGCCAGCGCCGCCGCGATCAGCGTCAGCAAGGCCAGCCCGGCCGCCGTCCACAGCGCGGGCCGCCAGCCGTGCGGCGCCGCGATCAGCGTCACCAACAGGCCGGGCAGGAACGGCCCGGCGCCGAGCGAGGCGCCGAACAGGCCGCCGGCGAAGGAGTGTCGACCGGGCGCGATGTCGGTGGCGATCACCTGGGCCGCGACCGGCTGGGTGAAGGCGTTGCCGAGCCCGGCGAGCGCCAACAACAGGCACAGGTGCCACAGTTGCCCGGCCAGCGCCAGGCCGGCGAGCACCGCGGTCGCCAGCAGGGCGACACCGCCGAGCGCGGCCCGGACCGGCAGCCGCGGCACGATCCGGCGGGCCACCGGGGCGCCCACCGCAGTGAAGGCGAAGAAGCATGTGACGGCCGCGCCGAAGGCGGTGCCGGAGAGGTGCAGCGAGCGCTGGACGGGCGCCGCGAGGGCGGGTGCCATCAGGCCGGGGGTGACGGCCGCGATGGTCACAACGACGGTGGCGACCAGGCGGCCCCAACGGCTGCGGGGCACCGGACCGGTGGCGCCCGGGGTCGCACCGGCGACCGGGATCGGGACCGGCCCCAACAAGGGCTGTTCTGCGGCGAGTTGCGGCTTCGGGGAGGAGTCCATGCAGCGATCCTGCGGCCGGATTCCGCCCCCCGTCCAAGGTCTTTTCTGATAGCCAGGGGTTATGGACGCCCACCTTCGCGATCTGCGCTACTTCCTCGCCACCGCCGAGGAGTTGAACTTCACCCGGGCCGCCGAGCGGCTGTTCATCTCGCAGCCGGCGCTCAGCAAACAGATCCGCCAACTGGAGACGGGCCTGCGGGTCCGGCTCTTCCACCGCGACCGGCGCACGGTGACGCTCACCGAGGCCGGCGCCGCGCTGCTACCCCGGGCAAGGGAGCTGCTCGGCCTCTGGGACGAGGCCCAGCGCGCGGTGAGCGACGCGGCGGCCGCCGAAGCCGCGGTGCTGACCCTGGGCGTCTCGACCAGTGTGGGCCGCGGCCTCCTCCCCGCCGTCCGGGCGCAGTTCGCCGAGCGCCGCCCCAACTGGCGCATACAGGTGCGGCAGGTCCCCTGGGGCGACGGCACCGCCGGGCTCGCCGGCGGCACCGCCGATCTGGCGCTGCTGTGGCTGCCGTTCCCGGGCCAGGAGGCGTTCGCCGTCGAGGTGGTGGCCACCGAGCCGCGGTGGGTGGCGCTGCCGGCCGGGCACCGGCTCGCGGACGCCGCCGAGGTCCCGTTCGCCGAACTGCTCGACGAGCCGTTCCTCGCGCTCCCGGAGAGCGCGGGCGCGCTGCGCGACCACTGGCTCGCGACGGACGAGCGCGGCGGCCGGCCGGTGCGGATCGGGGCCGAGGTGGCCGGCGCGGACGAGACGTTCGAGGCGGTGGAGGAGGGGTTGGGCGTGGTCCTCCTGGCCGCCGGCAACGCCGCGATCTACCGGCGCCCCGGCGTGGTCGCCCGCCCCGTGGTCGGCCTGTCCCCCAGCCAACTGGCGCTGGCCTGGCGGGCGGACGACCACCGGACCGCGCTGCGCGACGCCGTCGAGGCGGTCCGGCGGGCCGGGCCGCCGGCGTAGCATCCCGCCAACCTGCCGGCCCCGCCGGCCCGCTGCCCCGCCATGGAGGAGCCGCCCCGTGTCCGTACGCCGCATCGTCCCGAACCTCCGCCTCGCCGAGGGCGACGCCTCCGAGGCCATGGCCGGCCACCGGGCCTTCTACGGCCTGCTCGGCCTGGAGGAGGTGATGAACCACGGCTGGGTGATGACGCTGGCCTCCCCCGTCGAGCCCGCCGCGCAGCTGTCCTTCCTGACGCACGACGCGACCGCGCCGGTCGTCCCCGACCTGAGCATCGAGGTCGCGGACGTGGACGCGGTGTACGAGGCGGTGCGGGCGTCCGGCGCGCGGATCGTGCACCCGTTGCGGGACGAGGAGTGGGGCGTGCGCCGCTTCTTCGTCGAGGCCCCGGACGGGCGGGTGGTCAACGTCCTGGGCCACCACCGCCCGCCGACCGACTGATCGGAACCAAACCCTCCGGTCGCCGGCCGCCAACGGTCGAGCCCCAACTACCGGCCCGGGCCCCCCGCTTCGCCCGGCTACTTCATCCAGGCGTCCTCGTACTTCCGGTACGTCCCGTCGTGCGTGGCGAGGTGCACCCACTGGTCCACGTACGCCTTGAACTGGTCGTCGCCGCGGGGCAGCGCATAGCCCTTCTCGGAGAAGGTGAACGGCTTGTCAGGGTGGACCGCGCACAGTTGGGGGTGGATCTTGGCCTGGTAGCGGGTCTCGCTGGCGTCGGTCATCATCACGTCGGCGCGGCCGGCGATGATCTCGTCGAAGATCGTGGTGTTGTCCGGGTGGACGGTGAGGGTGGCGCGCTTGAGGTGAGCGCGGGCGAACTGCTCGTTGGTGCCGCCGGGGTTGACCACGACGCGGGTGCCGGGCCGGTCGATCTGGTCCAGCGTCCGGTACTTGTCCTGGTCGGCGCAGCGGACGATGGGGGTCTTGCCGTCGGTGCGGGTCGGCTCGCTGAAGTACACGGACCGGGCGCGGGCCAGGGTGATCGAGACGCCGCCCATGCCGATGTCGCAGCGGCCGGACGTCAGGTCGCCGACCAACCCGCCCCAGGTCGTCGGGGTGTAACGGGCCGTGGCGTCCAGGCTCTTGGCGAGGTCCCGGGCCATGTCGATGTCCACGCCGCGGTACCGGCCGGTCGCCGGGTCGCGGTAGCTGAAGGGGCGGTAGTCGCCGGTGGTGCAGACCCGCAGCACCCCGCGGCGCGGGACGGCGTCCAGGAGCGTGGCCGGCCGCTGCCGGTCGCGCTGGGCCCCGGCCGCGGTGGCGGTGCCCGCGGTTGAGGCGGGGGTGTGGGAGGCGGCCGGGGCCGCGGCGGTGAGGGCGAGCAGGCAGGCGAGGGCGGGGAGGATCGCGGCGCGCTTCATCGTGGGCTGGCTCCTGAGCAGATGGCCGGAGCGCTCAGGGTGGCAGAGCGCGACGGCCGGGTGAAGCCCCCGCCCGGCCCGTGGGACGAGCACCCGCCGACCGCGGGCCGCCCGCCTCCCCCGCCAAGGCCGCGCCAGTCCCCCTCGGCCCCGTCAGGCCCCGTACGGGTCCAACGCGCCGTCCTCGCCTGGCTGTTCCGGCACCGCGTCGGCGAGGCGGGCCAGGAGGTCCGCGGCGCGCTTGCCGACCGTCTCCCGGTCCCCCTCCGAGAGGGCCGCGCCCATGCCGACGGCGACCGCGCCGGCCGCTATCCACTCCGGGGCGGTCTCCAGCGTCACCCCACCAGTGGGCACCAACGGCGCCTGCGGCAGGGCGGCGCGGACGTCCCTGACCCAGGACGGGTGATGGCCGGATGCCGGGAACAGCTTGAGGGCGTCCGCGCCCAACTCCAGGCCGCGCACGATCTCGGTGGGCGTCGAGACGCCGGCGAAGACCGGGACGCCGTAGCGGTGGCCGGTGTGGATGACCGAGGCGTCCAGGCTGGGGGCGACCAGGAAGCGGGCGCCGGCGTCCACCGCCATCCGGGCCGACGCGGCGTCAAGGACCGTGCCGGCGCCGATGACCGCGTCGTCACCCAACTCGCGGGAGAGGGTGGTGACCGCCTCCAGAGCGAACGGCGTGGTCAGGGATATCTCCAGGCTCGTGATGCCGGCCGAGAGCAAGGTGTCGGCGGTGGCGCTCGCCTCGTCGTACGTCTTGCTGCGGACGATGGCGAAGACGCGCTGCGCCAGTGCGGCCCGGGTGATCTCCCAGCGATACACGGCAGTTCGCCGTCCTTCCTTCTTCTCCGACGCCCTCGCCGCTGTGACGCGGCTCACGACAGACCCAGGGGCGCGCCGCGCCGGCTGACCGCTCATGGTCCGTATGCCGCCGATGCCCGCCCATTCCTCGTATCTGCCGAAACGCTACCGGCAACCACTGACAATCCTCTCTCGGGGTGCGCCCCCGTGCGCCCCTTCTGCCGAGAATGAGCGGTGAAGAGCGGGAAGTGGCCGGCGGGACCGGGGGTCTTGGGGAGCACGACGGCGGCCGGGGTGCCTGAGCACCCCGGCCGCCGTGGGTTCCGCCCGCGCGCGGGCGTCGCCGCTTCGGCCTCAGCAGCCGAAGTCGACGAGGTTGAACGTCTTGTAGTGGTCAGAGGTGTAGTAGTCCTCCTGGTCCTGCTCGCCGGCGACGATGCGCCGGGCACCGCGGTTCGGCGAGCCGGGCGTGACCACGGTGTACTCGTGGTAGTAGCCCGTGTCCTGGGACGGCAGGATGCCCTCGCGGTTGTCGAAGACGGTGCCGTCCTTCGGGTACGGGAACGGGCCACCCTTGGCGATCAGGTCGAGGGTGTCGTGCGCCTGGGACGGCAACTGGGAATTGCAGACCTTGCCGACCGAGTTGACATGGACGGCCGCGGCGTGGACCGCGGCGTGGTGGGCCGGGGCGGCGGGCGTCGCGGCGACCGCCGTACCGCCGAGGAGGAGGGCCGACGCGAGGGCGCCCGCGGCGCCGATACGGGTAATCCGTGGGGGGATTCTCATGCGCACCAGAATGACGCGCGTAGACATGATCCTGTCAATCCCAAGGAGCCGATGTTTCCCGGGAGTTCACACGGACAGCGCACCGCACCCGCCCTCGTCGACCGCCCGCCACCCACGCGCCACCTTGCGCCCACACCATCACTTCTCAGGAGGAACTCCCCATGCGTGTCAAGGACTTCGACCATCTGGTGCTCACGGTGCGGGACATCGAGCGCTCCTTGGACTTCTACTGCGGGCCGCTCGGCCTGGAGCCGGTCCGGGTGGACGCCTGGCGGGCCGGCGAGGTCCCGTTCCCGTCGGTGCGGGTGAGCCCGAGCACCATCATCGACCTGATCACCGGCGACCGCGCCGGCACCAACGTGGACCACATCTGTCTGGTCGTCGACCCGTTGGACTGGCAGGAGGTCATCGACTCCGGCGCCTTCACCGTGCTGGAGGGCCCGGTCGGTCGGTACGGCGCCCGCGGCGACGCACAGTCCCTCTACGTCGCCGACCCGGACGGCAACACCGTCGAGCTGCGCTGGTACCCCCAGGACGCCGCCTGACGGGCGACTGAAACGCTCACCGGCGTTTTGCCTCAGAGGCAAAACTTTTGCCTCTGAGGCGAAGGCTGGCTATACCGGAAGCATGATCGAGCTCCCCGACGAGCCCTCCGGCACCGCCCCGGAGGAACTGTCCACCGTCGCCCCGCGCCTGCGCGACCTGCGGCGGCGCAACGGGCTCACACTGGAGACCGCGGCCCAACGGGTGGGACTGTCGCCCGCGCACCTGTCGCGGCTGGAAACCGGCCAGCGACAGCCGTCGCTGCCGATGCTGCTGGCACTGGCCCGGACGTACGGCACCACGGTATCCGACCTGCTCGGCGAGGCCGCCCCGGAGCGGGACCCGATCCTGCGGGCCGGCCGCGCCGAGCCCTCCGAGGCCGGCGGCTGGACGTACTGGACCGTGGGCGGCGCCGGACGCGCCATGCAGGCGCTGCGGGTGCACGTGCCGCAGCGGGCGCAGGGCGACCTGGTCCGGGTGCACCCCGGCGAGGAGTGGCTCTACGTCCTCAGGGGCCGCCTGCGGCTGACCCTCGGCGAGGCGGTGCACGTGCTGGACCCGGGGGACGCCGCGCACTTCGACTCGCTCACCCCGCACCGGCTGGCGGCCGCCGCGCCCGGCGGGACGGAGCTGCTGTTCGTGCACACCCTGCTCCAGAGCGGCGCCGCCGAGCTGTGCCTCGGCGGTGGCGCCCCGCACCTCCGCGGCGGCTGAGCCCGCGCCGTCCGCCCCGCTCACCCACCACCGTCCACCGCACCGTTCCGGAAGGGAAGGTCGCTCCGCCATGCCCGACGACACCACCCCCACCCCGTCGACGCCCGACGCCCCTACCTCCCGCCGCTACGTCGAGAACAAGCCACCGCGCGGCGTGTACGTCCGGGTCTTCATCTACGTCGTCGCCACCCACGCGTTGCTGGCCTTCATGAGCCTGCTGGTGCTGATCGCCAAGAACCGCTAGGGCAGGCCCCGGCCGCCGCGGTCGCGGGCCCGTTCGCCCCGACCCGCGATCGGGTGAACCCTGGTGCCGCGCCCTGCCCGGCGGCGTTCCCCGGGCGCGCGGCACGCACACTCCTCGGAGAGCCCCGCCAGACCGAGGAGGACCGAAGGATGCACCGTACGCGCACCGCCGCCGTCGCCGCCCTCGCAGTGGCCCTCGCCGCGCTCCCGTTGACGGGGATGGGGCCGTCCCGCGCCGCGCCGCCCCGGAGGGCCGACGACGCCCGGGACGGCTCCGCGACCGCCGCCCTCTCCCCCGTCCCGCGGTCCGTCCGCGACCGCGGCGATGGCCTCACGGTCACCCCGACCGTGGCCCTCGTCGCCCAACGGGGCACCGACGCCCCGGCGCTGGCGCTGGTGGCGCAATCCCTAAGGGCGGCCGGCGCCCGACGCGTCGTACGGGAGCCACGGGCCGTCCCCAGGAGCGGACGGCTGACCGTCTACGTGGACGGGCCGGGCGCGGACCGCGCCCTGAGGGAGCTGGGGGCGCGCGGCGCCGCCGGGCTCCCCGCGGAGGGCTATGCACTGGCCGTCGGCCGTGGCCGGATCGCGCTGGCCGGCAGGGACGCCGCCGGCACCTACCACGCCGCCCAGACGCTGGGCCAGTTGCTGCCGCACCGCGCCCGCCCGGGCGCCCGGGTGCGCGGCACCGTCGTACGGGACTGGCCGGCGACCCGGCTGCGCGGCGTCGTCGAGGGCTTCTACGGCACCCCGTGGTCGCGCGCCGCCCGCCTGGACCAACTCGACTTCGCCGCCCGGCACAAGATGAACCTCTACGTCTACTCCCCCAAGAACGACGCCTACTTGCGGCAGAAGTGGCGCGACCCCTATCCGGCGCGCCAACTGGCCCAGATCAAGGAGCTGGTGGACCGGGCCCGGGCCCGGCACGTGGAGTTCGCCTACGCGCTCTCCCCCGGGCTGTCCGTCTGCTACGGCTCGGACGCCGACGTCCGGGCGCTGACAGGTAAGTTCGCGACCCTGTGGGGCATCGGGGTGCGGACCTTCGCGGTGCCGCTGGACGACATCAGCTACACCACCTGGCACTGCGCCGCGGACCGGCGGAAGTTCGGGACCGGCGGCGGCTCGGCCGGGAGGGCGCAGGCCCAGTTGCTCAACCGCGTCAACCTGGAGTTCATCGCCCGCCATCCGGGCGCCCGGCCGCTCCAGATGGTGCCGACCGAATACCACGACCTCAAGGCGACCCCGTACAAGGCCGCGCTCGCCGCCCAACTGGACCGGAACGTCCTGGTGGAGTGGACGGGCGTGGACGTGCTCGCGCCCACCATCAGCGCCGCGCAGGCCCAGCAGGCCCGCACGCTCTTCGGCCACCCGATCCTGCTCTGGGACAACTACCCGGTCAACGACTACGTCACCAAGCGGCTGATGCTCGGGCCGCTCAACGGGCGGGGCATCGGACTGCCAGCCCGGCTCGCCGGGTTCACCGCGAACCCGATGATCCAGCCCGCCGCGTCCGAACTGGCCCTGGCCACCGCCGCCGACTACGCCTGGAACGACCGGGCGTACGACGCGCGGGCCTCCTGGGACCGCGCCATCGCGGAGCTGGCCGGCGGCGACGCCCGCACCGCCCGCGCCCTGCGGGCCTTCGCGGACGTCAACTACGCCTCGGGGATCAACCCGCGCCAGGCTCCCGAACTGGCCGCGGCCCTGGCCCAGTTCCGCCGGGACGGTGGGGCGCGGCGGCTGGACGCGGTGCTGCGCGACCTGCGGGACGCGCCCGGTGTGCTGCGCGGCCGGCTCGCCGACCGCCGCTTCGTCCGCGAGTGCGCGCCCTGGTTGGACGCCACCCGGGCCTGGGGCGTGGCGGCCCGTGAGGCCCTGCGGCTGATCGAGGCGACCCGGACGGGCAAGCGGGCGTCGGCCAGTCAACTGCGGGCACACATCCAGGAGTTGGTGGCGCGGGCGAAGTCGTACGTCTATGTGGACATGGCGGGGAAGCGGATCCCGGTGGTGGTCGGCGACGGGGTACTGGACGCCTTCGTCCGGGACGCGTTGGCCGGGCGGCGCGCGCAATGAGGTGATCCGGTCCCGTCCCCGCCCCTGGTGGCCGGCGCCTACGCCCAGGCGTCGGCCGCCGCCTCGCCCCTTACGAGAGGAGATCGCCATGGCCCGACCCACCCGCCCGACGTCCGCCACCGCACCGAGCCGCAGCGCCGCGCGCCGCCGGGACAGCAACGCCCCGCGTCCGAGCGCCACCACCGTCCTGGAGGAGGCGGTCCGCGCGCTCGCCCCGGAGGACGGCGCCAACCGGCTCGTCCAACGGATCGCCGCGGGACAGGCGCCGCGTTCGGTGTTCGCCGCGTTCGCCCTGGAGCAGCGCCACCTCATCGCCGCCGACCGGCTCAGCTTCCAGCACCTGGCGCGCCGCGCGGACGGCGATCCGCCGGTGGCGGACTTCTTCGACCTGCTCGCCGAAGAGGAGTCCCGGGCCCTGGCGCGGTTGGCCGGGCTGACGGACGCCTGCGCGCTCACCGACCGGGACGTCGCCGGGTACCGGCCGCGCCCCGGCTGCCAGGCGTACCCGTCGTACGTGGCCCGCCTGGCGCTGGGCGCCGAGCCGGCCGACGTGGCGGTCGCGCTCACCGCCAACTTCGCGGCCTGGGGCGGCTACTGCGCCACGATCCGCGCCGCGCTGCGGGAGCACTACGGCTTCCCCGCGGCGGCCGACGGCTTCTTCGCCCTGTTCGCCGAGCCGGCGCCGGAGGTGGCGACCGCGGCCCGGGCGGCGGTCCAGCAGGGCCTGGACACCGGGCAGGCGCGTCCGGAGCGGGCGCACCGCTACGGGCAACTCCTTCAGGCGTACGAGGTGATGTTCTGGAACTCGCTGGACGAGTGATCCGTTTCCCGCGTGACGGAACGGATCACGGCGGGGAGGACCGGCGGTGGGATCACGGATGGCGGACGGGGAAATGCTGGCGCGCGGCGGAGTTGACGGCGCGGACGGGGCGGCGGGCCGCCGCGACGTTCGGGGTCGGGGCGCCAAGAGGCGCGGACGACGGCGCGGGTCCGGAGAACGGCCCTCCGGAGGCGGTGGAGGCGGCGGGGTTACTGCGGGCGGAGCTGGCGGCCGCGTTCCCGGACGTGGCGGTGTGCGGCGGGACGGTCGGGGCCCGCCCGGATCCGGCCGGTCCGCGCTGGATGATCGCCCCACCGCCCCGTACCGACGATCCGGCCCGGCCGCTCTGTCTGGCCTACGAGGACGCCTCCGGCCCGTCGCTCGGCGTGGTCCAACTCCCGTTGGGCGGGCGGACGGTGGCGGCCGGGCGCGGGCTGGGCTGCCGGCTGCTGGCCGACGGCGGCACGGAGCCGGCGGACTGCCGCCCGGTGCGGACCGGCGGGCGCGCGGAGTTGACGGGCGCGCGGGCGCTGACGGACGGCCCGGCTGGCTGGCCGGAGCCGCTGCTGACGGCGGTGCACCGGCGGGTGGCGCTGACGGCCTCCGGGGGCGGGGCGTTGGACGTGGTCACCGGCCGGGCGGATGCCTGGCTGAGCATCGGCCCGGTGACGTACGGGGAGCGTGCCGCGCTGACGGTGGTCGTGTCGGAGGCCGGCGGCCGCATCACGGACCTGAGCGGCACCCCGGTACTGACGGGCGACGGCTCGGTGCTGGTCACCAACGGGCCGCTGCACGAGGGGTTCCTGCGGCTGATCGCGGAGGCGGGCGGGCACGGGCCGAAGCCGGTGGTGGACGCCCCCGATCCCGGCTGGGCGGCCGAGGGGGCCGCGCTGACGGAGGGGCTGCGGGCGCTGCTCGGCCCGTTGGCGCTGCGCGCCGAGCACATCGGGAGCACGTCGGTGCCGGGGATGGCCGCCAAGCCGGTCTTCGACGTCCAGGTGAGTGTGGCGGATCTGGCGGAGGCGGCGGTGGCCTTCGACGGGCCGCTGGCCGGGGCGGGGTTCGAGGCGGCCCCGCATCTGCGCGATCACGTTCCGGCGGGCCGGGCGGACGCCCCCGAGCGCTGGGCGAAGCGGTTCTGGTCGCGGCGCGGCGGGCCCGGGCCGGACGTCAACCTCCATGTGCGGCAGGCCGGTTCGCCCAACGAGCGGCTGGCACTGCTCTTCCGGGACTGGTTCCGGGCGCATCCGGAGGCGGTGCCGGCGTACGCCCGGTTCAAACGGGAGTTGGCGCACCGGGTCCCCGAGCTCGGCGCGTACGCCGACGTCAAGGACCCGGTGGTGGACCTGGTGATCGAGGTCGCCGAGCCGTGGGCGGCGGCGACCGGCTGGCGGCCCTGACGGGCATCTGTGGCGAAGCCCATCAGGACCATGACGGCCGGCCCGTTCCGGCGGGCTAGACCGGAGTCAGTCCTCCGACTTCCCCTGCCCACCGCCTAGTTGACGGTGTCGGGCAGCCAGCCGGTCCGCTCCCTCCGCGGTGAGCGAGCCGTGCAGCCGGAGCCGCGCGATGCCGCCGTCGGGGAAGATGTCGAGCCGGACGTGGGTGGCGGCCGGGGCGTCGTCCAGCAGGAAGCGGTGGACGGTGTCGGGCTGGAGCCGGGTGCGGGGCAGCAGTTCGGTCCACTCGCCGTCTTCGCCGTCGCGCCCGAGGAGCGCGGCCCAGCCGGCCGCGTTGCCCTTGAGGTAGCCGGTGTCGATCTCGACCGCGCGGATCACGGAGCGCTCGGTGAGGCGGTAGCGCACCCAGTCGTTGCCGCTGCCGCGGCGGCGCCGGGTCTCCCAGCCGTCGTCCATCTTGCGGGAGCGGCCCGGCCGGATGGTGTTGGTCGGCGAGGAGTAGAAGCGGTCCGAGGCGTCCTCGACGCGGCCGCCGTTCTCCAGCGCGACGAGGTCGAAGGTGCCCAGCGCGGCGAGCCAGCGGGGCTCGGGGACGACCTCGCCGTGGACCCGGAGGCGGGCGATGCCGCCGTCGGGGTGCTGGTTGAGCCGGAGGTGGGTGAAGCGGCGCTCGGCGTGGACGGCGAAGCCGTTGGCGGCGTGCCCGCCGATGGCGGTGCGCGGGACGAGGGTGGTCCAGGCGACGCCGTCGGCGAGGAGCTCGGCCGGCGACGGGGAGCCCTCGACGCAGGCGCCCTCGATGCTCACCGACTGCGGGTAGTTGCCGCGGAAGTGGGCGGTGTCGACGACGATGCCGCGGATCACGCCGGGGGCGCCGAGCCGGATCAGCGCCCAGTCGTGGTCCTCCTCGGTCGGGAAGGGACGGTCGCCGTCGGCGCCGCGCCGGCGCCGGGTCTCCCAGCCGTCCATGATCTTGCCCTTGTGGCCGAAGCGCTCGGGGTCGAAGACCGCCGGGTCCGGCTTCAGCAGGTTCTCCCGTTCGGCGAAGAACTCGTCGTTGGCGGCGAGCACGCCGGCGCCGAGCCGCCGGTCGGCGAGGTCGGGCAGGTGGGAGAAGGGGAAGCCGGCCGCACCTGGGGCGCGGTAGTCGGCGTACGGGTCGCCGCCCCCGTAGGGGCTGGCGTCGCCGGTGTACTGGGGCAGCTCGCCGGTGGTCATGCGCGCGGCCTTTCGAGCAGTTCGCCGGTGGGCTCGGCGAGGGTGGTGCCGTCGTTGATCTGCCGGCCGCGCAGCCAGGTGGAGCGGACCACGCCGCGGAAGGTCTTCCCCGCGTAGGCGGTGATCTTGTTGCGGTGCTGGAGCTCGGCCGGGTCGACGGTGAAGGTCGCCTCCGGTGCCAGTACGGCGAAGTCGGCGTCCTTGCCGGGCGCGATGGCGCCCTTGGCGTCGAGGCCGACGAGCCGCGCCGGGGCTGCGGACATCCAACGGACCACGTCGTCCAGGGTGTGGCCGCGCTCGCGGGCGGCGGTCCAGATGGCGGGCAGGCCGAGTTGGAGGGAGGAGATACCGCCCCAGGCCGTGCCGAAGTCGGGGGTCTTGAGGTCGAGGGTGGAGGGCGAGTGGTCGGAGACGATGCAGTCGATGGTGCCGTCGGCCAGGCCCTGCCAGAGCACGTCCTGGTTGCCGGCCTCGCGGATCGGCGGGCAGCACTTGAACTCGGTGGCGCCGTCCGGGACTTCCTCGGCGGTGAGGGTGAGGAAGTGCGGGCAGGTCTCGACGGTGATCCGGACGCCCTCGGCGCGGGCGGCGGCGATCATCGGCAGCGCGTCGCCGGAGGAGAGGTGCAGCACGTGCACCCGCGCGTCCAGCTTCCGGGCCAGGTCGATCAGGCCGGCGATGGCGTCGTTCTCGGAGGCGCGGGGGCGGGAGGCGAGGAAGTCGGCGTACTTGGGGCCGTGCACCTCGGGGGCGGCGTCCAGGTGGCCGGGGTCCTCGGCGTGCACGATCAGCAGCCCGCCGAAGCCGGCGATCTCGCCGAGCGCGGCGGCCAGTTGCTCCCGGTCGACCTGCGGGAACTCGTCGACACCGGAGGGCGACAGGAAGCACTTGAAGCCGAAGACCCCGGAATCGTGCAGCGGGCGCAGGTCCTTGACGTTGCCGGGGATGGCGCCGCCCCAGAAGCCGACGTCGATATGGGCCTTGGTGCGGGCGACCTCACGCTTGGTGTCGAGGTTGGCGACGGTGGTGGTGGGCGGGAGGCTGTTGAGCGGCATGTCCACGAGGGTGGTGATCCCGCCGGCCGCGGCGGCGCGGGTGGCCGTCCAGAAGCCCTCCCAGTGGGTGCGGCCGGGGTCGTTGACGTGTACGTGGGTGTCCACCAGGCCGGGCAGCAGGACGTCGTCGCCGAAGTCCGCGACCCGGGCCCCGGCCGGGGCCGCCGCGTCGTACGGCAGGACGGCCACGATCGTGCCGTCCTTGACGGTGACGGAGGCGGCGCGCGTCCCCTCCGGGGTGACGACGCGAGTGGAACGCAGCACCAGCTCTATTTCGGACACCCAGTACCTCCCATATCGTTGCTCCATGGTCGCAGGTCGGCCCGCGCGGGGCACGGCTGCCGCGGGCCGTGCCGCCCCGGACGCACCTCTCCGGAAGCCGGGAATTCCGGTGCGGACCGCCGGTATACAGAAATTCAACAATCTGTTGAGTGAGTTTTCACTTCGAAACCCGGCCCGTCAAGACCCCTGTGCGGCGGCCGGGCCGGCGCTCACGTCCGCCCGCTCCGGTTCCGCCGCCGCCTCCCACACCTCGCCCCTGACCTGCGACGGGATGACGCCCTGCGGGATCGGCCCGGTGCCGGCGGCGGCCCGCTCGCGGCCCGAGACCGCCGCGTAGAGCAGCCCGGCGATCGACATCCCGAAGACCCAGGAGAACGGCGCCACGGCGTGGAAGAAGGGGATCAGCGCCAGCGCGGCGGAGACCGCGGCGGCCGGCAGGAACGCGATCACGGCCTTGGGGTTGTAGCCCCTGCGGTAGTAGTAGGCGCCGGCGGCATCGGCCGAAAACAGCGCATCGACATCGATCCGCCCCCGCCGCACCGCGTAGTAGTCGACGAGCAGGATCGCCACCAACGGGCCGAGGAAGGCCCCCAGCGCCCCCAGGAAGTACTGGATCACCAGCGCCGAGGAGTACAGCTTCCAGGGCAGGACCAGCACCGCCAGTACCGCGGTGATCATGCCGCCGCGCTTGAAGTCCAGGTACTTCGGCAGCAGGTTGGCGAAGTCGTAGGCGGGCGAGACGAAGTTGGCCACGACGTTGATGCCGATGGTGGCCACGATGAAGGCGAGCGCGCCGACGATGGTCACGACCGGGTTGTTGATCTTCTGGATCACCTTCACCGGGTCGTAGATCGCCTCGCCGAAGACCGCGATGGTGCCGGCGGTGACCAGGACGGCGACCACCGCGAAGGCCGTGAAGTTCACCGGCAGCCCGATCAGGTTGCCCCTCCGGTAGGAGCGGTGACTGGGCGTGAAGCGGGCGAAATCGGAGTAGTTGAGGACCAGCGTCAGGAACGTGGCCACCGTGAGGCTGACCGCGATCAGGCTCTGCTGGAGCTGCACGGTGCCGCTGAGCCCGGTCAGGCTGCGGGTCAGCGAGATGTCGCCGTGCGCCTTGATGACGAGGTAGAGCGCCAGCGCCAGCACCACCAGCCAGACCACCGGCCCGGTCGCGAAGTCCTGGACCTTGCGGATGAACTCCATCCCGCGGGTCAGCAGGAGGGCCTGCAACCCCCACATCACCATGAACGCGATCCAGCCCAGAGTGGACAGCCCCAGCACCGAGTTGTGGTGGTACGCGTCCAGCCCCGGCGCGATCTGGAGCGTCAGCAGCACCACGGCCGTCGAGGCCAGCCAGGTCTGGATGCCGTACCAGGCCACCGCCATGACCGCCCGCAGCAGCGCCGGGATGTTGGCGCCGTAGACGCCCCAACTCGCCCTCGCCAGCACCGGATACGGGACGCCGGTGCGGTGCCCGGCGTGCCCCATCCGGTTCATGAACCAGTAGACGATCGTGATGCCGGCCAGCAGCGCGGCGAACACCCCCCAGGCCGGCAGCCCGAGCACGAAGAGGCTGGCGGCGAAGGCGTAGTTGCTGATCGCGTGGGTGTCGGACATCCACAGCGCGAAGACGCTGTACGTGCCCCAGCTGCGCTTCGCGGCCGGCGCGAGGTCCTCGTTGAACAGCCGCGGGTCCGGTGGCCCCGGGCGGCCTTGCGGGGATGTGCTCATGTGTCCTCCCAGGCAGGTTGGGTGGAGCTTAGGAAGCAGTCGTCAGATGCCTGATGTCTTGCGCGAAAAATCGTGGTTACGGGCGGGATCCCGTTGCCGGCCCTGGCCTCCCGCACCCGGCAGCCCGAGGTGGGCGCCGAGCGGCCAGGAGCCGATGGCCTTCGGGCGCGGCGGCGCGAAACTCCGTTGCGTACTGGTGGTCAGCCCGAGGCCGACCACCGCCTCGGCGAACTTCACCGCGGCGGCGACGCCGTCCACGACCGGCACCCCGAGCGCCGTCGCGACCCTCTCCTGGAGCCCGGCCATCCCGCCGCACCCCAGGCAGATCACCTCCGCGCCGTCCCGGACCACGTGGCGCGCGGTCTCGATGATCACCGCGACGGTCCGGTCGGGATCCTCCTCCAACTCCAGGACGCCCAGGCCGGTTCCGCGCACGCCGGCGCAGCGCTGGAGCAGCCCGGCGGTCAACAGCCGGTCCCGGATCTGCGGTACCGCGCGGTCGAGGGTGGTGACGATGCCGTACGCGTGGCCGAGCATCAGCGCCATCTGGGCCGCGGACTCGGTGATGTCCAGGACGGGGACGTCCAGCAGTTCCTGCGCCCCCTCGCGGCCCGGTTCACCGAAGCCGGCCATGACCAGCGCGTCGAACGGGGTGTCCAGGGTGGCGAGCCGGTCCAGGACGGCGGCGGCACTGAGGTACCCCTCGAAGTGCCCCTCGATGGACTCGGGTCCCCACAGGGGTTCGGTGGCGAGGATCTCGGTGCCGGGGGCGGCGACCGCGGTGGCGGTGGCGCGAATCGAAGCGGTCATGGAAGCCGTGGTGTTCGGGTTCATCACGAGAAGGCGCATGACACTCCAGCAATTTGGAGGATTCCATAGAATGGATAGTAGGTTTCGCGCAGCAGAACGTAGCTATGGCCACTGGCACCGTCAAGAGATCTGCGCAAGGAGCCTGCCCCTCCGGACTCATGGGCGCTGACCGGCGGGAACGACTGTGCGGTACGCGGTGTACCCGCGCGGCACGACCGGTAGGCTGCTCCGGTCGGGCCCGGCGCCCGTAAGGCGTAGAGCTTCAGCCCGATCCGACCCCGCCCCGAAAGGAACGCGACGTGCCGCCGTCCAGCGCCAGCACCTCCGCCGCCGATGCCAAGCCAGCAGGCGCCAGCGGTGGGGTCCAGTCCCTTGAGCGCGCCTTCGACCTGCTGGAGCGGATGGCCGACGCCGGCGGCGAGGTCGGCCTGAGCGAGCTCTCCGCCAGCAGCGGGCTGCCGCTGCCGACCATCCACCGGCTGATGCGCACGCTGGTCGCCTGCGGCTACGTCCGGCAGCAGCCCAACCGCCGGTACGCCCTCGGGCCGCGGTTGATCCGCCTCGGCGAGAGCGCCTCCCGCCTGCTGGGCACCTGGGCCCGACCGTTCCTGGCCCGCCTGGTGGAGGAGACCGGCGAGACCGCCAACATGGCGCTCCTGGACGGCGACGAGATCGTCTATGTCGCGCAGGTGCCCTCCCGGCACGCGGTGCGGATGTTCACCGAGGTCGGCCGCCGCGTCCTGCCGCACTCCACCGGCGTCGGCAAGGCGCTGCTGGCCAACCACCCGCCGGAGGAGGTCCGCGCCCTGCTCGGTCGCACCGGCATGCCCGCCGCGACCGACAAGACCATCACCGACCCGGAGCGCTTCCTCGACGCCCTCGCCGACGTCCGCCGCCTCGGCTACGCCGTGGACGACAACGAGCAGGAGATCGGCGTCCGCTGCCTGGCGGTCCCGGTCCCCAACTCGCCCACTTCCGCGGCGATTTCCATCTCCGGCCCGACCGGCCGGGTGACGGAGGCCGCGACCGACAAGATCGTCCCGGTGCTCCAGGACGTGGCGGCCCAGTTGTCGGTGGCGCTGGCCAACCAGACGCCCGGGTGACGCCCGGGTGGGGCGGCCTTCGGCACCGCCTCACCTCGTCGGTAACCGCCCGAAGCGGTCGATCCGTTCCCGCACCTCGGACAGCGCCGGCGACAGCGCGCTGACCGAGCCCACCGCCCCGGCTATCAGCAGCAGCGAGCGGCGCAGCCGGGCCACCTCGGGCCGCCCGTGGCTCACCATCGCGTCCAGCGCGGCCAGTTCCTCGTCCGCGGCCGGCCGGTCCGATAACTCGCCGGGGAGCGCGGCCAGTTGACGACGGAGCCGGGCCACCGCAGCCCGCAGCTCACGCACCCGCGGGTCGCCGGTGTCCCCGGCCGAACGGCTTTCCCTCTTCAACTGCTCCACAACTGCGGCGCCCTCCAAGGCCGTTGCCCGTTCCGCGATGCGGGACAGTTAACGCCACTCTGCGCCACCCGCGCCATACGCAGAGCAAAAAAACCGGCCCGCGGGCCGGTCCGGCGAGGCACCCGCACCGTCGCGCTGCGTGAAACCGGGCCACCGGCCCGTCCCCGCGGGCTCGTTGCGCCTCATGCCGGGGCACCGGGAGGCGTCCCTCACCCCGCCTCCCCTGGCTGGTTTTCACCCCTCGACCCTCGATTCCCCGACCCCACGACCGGTTTCGCCCCCTCTCGCACGCCCCTCCCGCCCCTCGCGGCCACTTCGCGCGCCGCGCACGCCCCGCGCGCGAGTACCCGGCCGCTTCCTGACCATGCGTCAGCACGTGCGTTCCCCAGGACGCCCGTTGGCGTGGGCGCGTCCCGTACAAGGCGTATGGCGCGGCGCGATGGAGCATTCTCCCTTCCGGGGAAATATCCGGCATATCACTGGATCGCATAGCGCCGGATCGCACCGCACCGGAACACCGCACCACTGAATCGGAGAACGCCATGGAGCCCAACCCCGGCCCCACCCCCGGCCCGGACCCCGACCCCGACTCCCGGCGCATCAGCGTCATCCGGCTCATCTGCCGGGCGTACGGCCTGACCGACGCGTCCGAGATCACCGAGGAACACATACACCGCTACGTCAGCGAGCGCCGGCGCGTGGACGAGCGGACGGACCAGCTCCGGGACCGGCTGCGGCCGTGGATCCCGCGCCAGCGGACATCGGGGGACGCGGCCTGAACCAGGGCCGCAGGGGCGCCGCGCGCCGCCATGAGGTAAGCAGATGCCATGGCACATCCAGGGGAGAGCGCAGGCGCCGGGGGGCGGGCGGGCCACGCACGGCCCGAGGGGAAGGTGGCCGGGCTGCTGCTCGCCGCGGGCGGCGGGCGGCGGCTGGGGGGCCGGCCGAAGGCACTGCTCGACCACCGGGGGCGCCCGTTGGTCGAGCATGCCGCCCGCGTCCTACGGGACGGCGGCTGCGGCCCGGTGCACATCGTGTTGGGCGCGGCCGCGGAGACCGTACGGGACCGGGCGGAACTGACCGGCTACCACGTCTCGGTGAACCCCAACTGGGCCGCGGGCATGGGGAGTTCGCTCCGGGTGGGGCTGGCCGCGCTGGCCGGTGCGGAGGCGGACGCCGTGGTGGTGTCGCTGGTGGACCAGCCGGGCATCGGGACCGCCGCGGTGGCCCGGGTGGTGGCCGCTTCCACGGGGCGCGGGGCGCTGGCCGCCGCGGCGTACGGGGGCGAGCGGGGGCACCCGGTGCTGTTCGGCGCCGACCGGTGGGCCGACATCGCGGCGAGCGCGGAGGGCGACCGGGGGGCGCGGGCCTATCTCCGGCAGCACGCCGACACGCTGACGCTCGTCGAGTGCGGTGACGTGGCCGAGCCGTACGACATCGACACGCCGGACGACCTGACGCGGCTGGAGTGACGGGCCGACCGGGCGGGCTCGCCGCGCAGAACGCCCGCCGCGGGCGGAAGTTGACGGGAAACCGACGCCACGGAGCCCCGCCGGGGCGGGAGTAATGGAGAGTGACCACGGTGGCACCGAGAGCCATTCGATCACCACTTCTGTCGACTCGGAGAATCTCGACGTCAACAAACCATTGAAGTTCCGCGATAAGGAAACTAGTCTCCACTGGTCAGAAGCGCCCTGTACCCGAACGGCGCCCGCGACCGTATCTCGGAACTGGCGGCACCCGGTGCCGCCCAGGTGCCCCGGCGGCCGCCAGGCACCGCCGCTGAATGGAGTGACAGCTCATGTCCGCACCAGCGCCGTCCCCGCTGGCCATCGTCGAAGTCGACCCCGCGCACACCCCGGAACGCCAGGGCGAGGTCCTCACCGGCGCCGCGCTCGCCTTCGTCGCCGAGCTGCACCGGCGGTTCACCCCCCGCCGCGACGAGCTGCTCGCCCGCCGCGCCGGGCGCCGCGCCGAGATCGCCCGGACCAGCACGCTGGACTTCCTGCCCGAGACCGCACAGGTCCGCGCGGACGACAGTTGGCGGGTCGCCGAGGCGCCGGCCGCGCTCAACGACCGCCGGGTCGAGATCACCGGTCCCACCGACCGCAAGATGACCATCAACGCACTGAACTCCGGCGCCAAGGTCTGGCTCGCCGACTTCGAGGACGCCTCCGCTCCCACCTGGGAGAACGTCGTGGGCGGCCAGCTCAATCTGATCGACGCCTACGAGCGGAAGATCGACTTCACCGACTCCCGCACCGGCAAGTCCTACGCCCTCAAGCCGGCCGAGGAGCTCGCCACCGTCGTGATGCGGCCGCGCGGCTGGCACCTGGAGGAGCGCCACCTGCAGTTCGAGGGCCGCCCGGTCCCCGGCGCGCTGGTCGACTTCGGCCTGTACTTCTTCCACAACGCGCAGCGCCTGCTGGACCTCGGCAAGGGCCCGTACTTCTACCTGCCGAAGACCGAGTCGTACCTGGAGGCCCGCCTCTGGAACGAGATCTTCGTCTTCGCCCAGGACTACGTCGGCATCCCGCAGGGCACCATCCGCGCCACGGTCCTCATCGAGACCATCACCGCCGCGTACGAGATGGAGGAGATCCTCTACGAGCTGCGCGACCACGCCTCGGGCCTGAACGCCGGCCGCTGGGACTACCTCTTCTCCATCGTCAAGAACTTCCGGGACGGCGGCGCCAAGTTCGTCCTCCCGGACCGCAACGCGGTGACGATGACCGCCCCGTTCATGCGCGCCTACACCGAACTCCTGGTCCGCACCTGCCACAAGCGCGGCGCGCACGCCATCGGCGGCATGGCGGCCTTCATCCCCAACCGCCGGGACCCGGAGGCCAACGAGAAGGCGCTGGCCAAGGTCCGCGCCGACAAGGACCGGGAGGCCGGCGACGGCTTCGATGGCTCCTGGGTCGCCCACCCCGACCTGGTCCCGATCGCCCGCGCCTCCTTCGACGCGGTCCTCGGCGACAAGCCCCACCAGAAGGACCGCCTCCGCGAGGACGTCTCGGTCGCGGCCGCTGACCTCATCGCCATCGACTCCCTGGACGCCAAGCCCACCTACCAGGGCCTGGTCGACGCCGTCCAGGTCGGCACCCGCTACATCGAGGCGTGGCTGCGCGGCCTCGGCGCGGTCGCCATCTTCGGCCTCATGGAGGACGCCGCCACCGCCGAGATCTCCCGCTCGCAGATCTGGCAGTGGGTCGACGCCGGCGTCGTCTTCGCGGAGGAGGGGCACGCCGGCACCAAGGTCACCGCCGACCTGGTCCGCCGCATCGCCGCCGACGAACTGGCCGCCATCCGGGCCGAGTTGGGAGACGAAGCCTTCGCCTCCGGCAAGTGGCAGCAGGCCCACGACCTCCTCCTGAAGGTCTCCCTGGACGCCGACTACGCCGACTTCCTGACCCTGCCGGCCTACGAGCTGCTGGGCTGATCGACGACGGCCCCGGGCCCGCGCACCCCCGCTCCGGGGTGGGCGCGGGCCCTTCGTCGTCCCGGGAACCCCACGAGTACCATCGCCGCATGCCGCCCGCCTCCCCAGAAGCCCCCCTCCCCGATTCCACGAAAACCCCCTCCGCGGCACCCCAGGCCACTAGGATGCACGCTGGTCCAGCGGGCAGCGGGCAGCGGGCAGCGGGCAGCGGGCAGCGGGCAGCGGGCAGCGGGCAGCGGGCAGCAAGTCGGTGTTGTTCGCGGTGCGTTCGGCGGTCGCGCTGCACCGGCTCCTGGACGTGCTGCCGGTCTTCGCCGGTGACCCGCGCATCCGACGCCACTTCACCCTCGTCCCCGGGTCCGCCTTCGCGGCCGAGGCGCTCGGCGGGCTGGACGGGGCCGGGGCCCGGCTCGTGCCGTGGGACGACGCCGTCCGAACCTCCTACGACCTCGTCCTCGCCGCCAGTCCCAAGGGCGACCTGGACCGGCTCCGCGGCCCGCTCGTCCTGCTGCCGCACGGCGCGGGCTTCGGCAAGTCGCTTCCCGGGGAGGGCTCGGCGGACTCCGCCTCCGGGTTGGACGCGACGTTCCTGATGCGGGACGGCGTCCCGCTCGCGGATCTGCACGCCCTGGCCCACGGCGACCAGGTCGCCGCGCTGACGGCGCGCTGCCCCGCCGCGGCCCCGCGCGCCGCCGTCGTCGGGGACCCCACCCTGGACCGGCTGCTCGCCTCCCGGGGGCGGCGCGAGCGGTACCGTGCCGCGCTCGGCACCGGCGGCCGCCGGCTGGTCGTCCTCACCTCCACCTGGGGACCGGAGTCCCTCCTCGCCCGGCACCCCGGGCTCCCCGCCCGACTCGTCGCCGAACTCCCGCAGGACGCCTACCAGGTGGCGCTCGTCCTGCATCCCAATGACCACAGCGAGACCGGGGCTCAGGACCTGGCCGAGTGGCTCGCCCCGGCCGTCGCCGGCGGGCTGCTGGTGCCCCGTCCCCACGAGGAGTGGGCCGCCGTCCTGGTCGCGGCGGACGCCGTGCTCACCGATCACGGCTCGACGGCCCTGTATGCGGCGGCCCTGGACCGGCCGCTGCTCGCCGTCTGCGACGGCGGCGCGGAACTGCTCCCCGGCAGCCCGATGGCGCGCCTGCTCACCGCCGTTCCCACGTTCCGCTCGCCGGACGACCTCGACGCCACCGTCGCGCGGCACCGGCCGGGGTCCGTCCGCGCCCTGGCCGACGGTGCCTTCGCGGAGCGGGGGCGGGCGCTGGAGTGGCTGCGGGCCGCGGTATACGGGCGGTTGGGGTTGTCGCCGCCTGCCGCGCCCGCCGAGCCCCGGCTGCTCCCGCCACCGCGCTGCACCGCCCCCGCGCCGGTCGCCTGGGCGGTCCGCACCACGGTCGACGGCACCACGGTCACCGTCGAGCGCCATCCGCCGGGCGGGGAAGGCCCGTTGGGGCACCTGGCCGTCGAGGAGGACGCCGCCAGCGTCCGGCACGCCCGGTCGGCGGCGGTGCTCTTCCGCCGCGCCCGCCCGGCATCCGGCGACACCGCCTGGACGGCGGGCGGTTGGACCGCCCATGCGCTCGCCCGCTACCCGGGGCGCCGCACCGCCGCCGTACTGCTCGCCGCCGACCGTTGCGTGCTGCGCCGGCCGGGCGGGGCGCTGCTGTCCGTCCGGATCGCGGCCCGGGAGGAGGCCGGTCGGGTCCACCGGCCCGATCCGGCGGCCGTGGTGTCGGCGGTCCACGCCTGGCTCGCCCGCTCTGCGGCGGAGGTGACCTGGCCGGTGACCCTCATCTGCCGGATCGGCGGCCGGAGTTACCGCGCCCGGCTGGCGCCCGCCACCGAGGACGAGGCCGCCCTGGAGGTCTGAGCGGCCGGCCGGGGTCGCGGTCACTCGCGCGGGCGGCCGCCGGCCCGTTCCCGGACCGCGCGGGCGGCCTCCCGGTAGGCGGTGGCCGCGGCGTCGTCCCCGGTCTCCGCGACGAGTTCGGCGAGCGCGTGCAGCACCCGCACCTCGTCGGTGGTGGAGCGGCGTCGGCGGGCGCCGTCGAGGGCGGCCTCGTAGAGCGCGCGGGCCGGCTCCGGGCGGCCGCGGCGCCGCAGCACCCGCCCGAGGGCGAAGCCGGTGCGCGCGGTCATCCGCTCGCGCCGCTGCTCCCCCGCCCTCTCGTGCGCCCGGGTCAACTCGGCCTCGGCGCGGTCGAGTTCGCCGAGTCCCTCCCATGCCTGCCCGAGCAGATAGCCGAGCAGCAGCACGCCGTAGGGGTTCGGGATCTCCGCGTGGAGGCGGGCGGAGCGCTGGTAGTCGGGGACGGCGGCGGCCCAGTGGCCCTGTTCGGCCTGGAGCCGGCCGCGGAATTCGAGCGCCGAGGCGTACAGCTTGCGGTCCTGCGCGTCGGTGCCGAGCAGGGCCGCACCGCTCACCGCGGCGTCCAACTCCCGGCCGGCCTCCTCGTACCGCTCGCTCTCCCACAACGGGCGCGCGAGTTGGCAGCGCATCCGGATGGTGGCCCGCAGGTCCTCGGCGCGCTGGGCGGCGTCCCGGCCGGCGCGGAAGGAGTCGATGTGGTCGGCGCTGCCCGGGTGGTCCAGGAGGTGCGTCCACAGGGGCTCGCACAGTGCCCAGGACTCGGCGTGCAGCCCGACGGCGGACGCCAGGTGGACGCCGGCGTGCAGGACCCGCCGCTCGGCGTGCAACCAGTGCAGGGCGGCCGGCTTGTCGGGGAAGTCCAGGTCCGGTGCGTCCGGGAGCGCGGCGGTCGGCGGGGCCAGGGTCAACCGTCCGCCGGTGGCCAGGCGGTCGGCGCGCTGGGCCTGGCGGAGCAGCCAGCGCAGCAGTCGGCGCCGCCCGTCGTCCGCCTCGTCCGGTGCCCCGTCGGCGGCGGCCCGGCGGCGGGCGTGACCGCGGACCAGGTCGTGCATCCGCAGCCGTTCGGCGGGGGCGTCGCTATCCGGGTGGGCGTCCACGGCGTCCGGGTCCGGGCCGGCGTCGAGCAGACCGGCCCGCTCCAACTCCGCCAGCGCGTCCATGGCGGCGTCCGGGCCCGTACCGAGGAGGGCCGTGGCGGCTTCCGGGGAGAGGGCCACGCCGGGGAGGGCGGCGAAGAGCCGGTACGCGGCGCGGGCCTGCGGGGCGAGGTCCGCGTATGCGGTGTCCCAGACGTGCTCGATGTCCGGCACCCCCTTCTCCCGTAGTTCCGCGGCGAGTTCGGCGGTCAAGCGGGTCCAGCCGCGCCGCCTGTTGCGGCGCACCCAGCGGCCGGCGACCCGCAGCGCGGCCGGCAGCCCGCCGCACCCTTCGGCGAGCGCGGCGGCGGTCTGCGGACGGGCGGTCAGCGCCGGGTCGTCGACGGTGTGCAGCAGGAGCCGTACGGCGTGCTCGTCGGCGAGCGGGCGGAGCGGGAGTTCGACGGCCGTGCCCGGTTCGAGGTCGTCGAGGCGGTGTTGGCCCGCCAGGATCACCACGCTGCCGGGCGACGACGGCAGCAGCAGGGCGGCCTCCGCCTCGAAGCCGCGGACGTTGTCCAGGACGACCACCAGGCGGCGGGGCCGGGTCTCGTCCCAGTATTGGCCGCGGCGGGCGGCGAACGACCGCTCCACCCAGTCGCGTTCGACGCCCAGGGTGCGCAGCAGTTGGCCCAGGGCTTCGTGGGTGTCGACGGCGCCGGCGCGCCGGTCCGCGTCGAGGTCGGCATAGAGGACGCCGTCGGGGCAGCGGGCGTGCAGGCGGCGGGCGAGCCGGAAGGCGAGTGCGGTCTTGCCCACGCCGGAGAGGCCGGTCAGCGCGATGATCAGGGGTCGGTCGGCCGACTGGGCGTCGAGCCATGCCTCGGCGGCCTCCAGGGCCGCGGACTGCTCCTCCTCGCGGTTCTCGAAGTGCCCGATCTCCGGCGGTAATTGACAGGGGGTTCGGCGGGGCGCGGACGTTCCCGCGGCGTGCATGTGCACCGTTCCGATGTGCCCGGCCTGCACCAGGTGCTGCACCTCGGCGCCGCCGCCCACGCTGTTCCATGTCTCTTCGGCCACGGGGCAACTCTAGGGGCAGGCGACGGCCGTTCGGCACCGGAACGCGGCGGTCCACGGGGTGGCCGGGCTGCGGTGGGGGTGGTTGTCAGTGGCGGCTCGTACGGTGGGGACATGCTCGGTCGCGGGGCGTGCGGGCCGTGGTGTGGGGGGTGCGGTCGGCGGGCGGGGCGGTTCATGTGAGGACCGCACCCAGTGCCACGAAGGCGCAGATCAGGACGGAGAGGAGGGCGAGGTAGGGGGCGACGAAGCGGAGGTAGGTGTCGTAGCCGATTTTGGCGAGGGAGACGCCGCCCATGACGACGGCGGTGGTGGGGACCCAGAGGTTCATCCAGCCGCTGGCGGCCTGCCAGGCGGTGACGACGACGGGGCGGGCGACGCCGGCGAAGTCGGCGAGCGGGGCGAGGATGGGCATGGCGAGGGTGGCGTGCCCCGAGGTGGAGGGGATCAGGAAGGCCAGGGGGAGGTTGACGACGAAGACGATCACGCCGAAGAGGGCCGAGGGGGTGCCGGCGACCACGCCCTCGATGGAGTGCAGCACGGTGTCGGTGACCTTGGCGTTGTTCATGATGACGGTGACGCCGCGGGCCAGGACGATGACCAGCGCGGGCGAGATGAAGTCGGCGGCGCCCTGGATGAAGGTGGCGGTCAGGCGTTGCTCGCCCATCCGGGCCAGCAGTCCCACCAGCACCGAGCCGACCAGGAACATCGCCGCCAACTCCGGGAAGGACCAGTCCAGTTCCCAGGAGTAGGGGGTGGCGTCGGCACGGCCGGTGAGGGCGCCGGACCACGGGATGACCGAGAAGATCATGAAGGCGAAGAGCAGGGTGACGCCGAGCAGGACCGCCTTGTGGAGGCCGGTCAGCGGCGGGGGTTCGGCGGTGTCCGGGGCGGTCTGGGCGTGGGCGCGGTCGCCGGGGAGGAAGCCGCACAGCGAGCGGTCGGGGTCGGCGCGCACCCGGCGGGCGTAGCGGATGACGTAGGCGATGGTGACGGCGGTCAGCACCAGCCACATCGCGACGCGCAGCGCGATGCCGTCGCCGAGGGAGATCTCGGCGGCGGAGGAGGCGACGCCGGTGGCGAACGGGTTGACGGTGGAGCACAGCACGCCGATGCCGGCGCCGAGGATGATCGCGCCGGTGGCCACCAGGCGGTCGAAGCCGAGGGCCAGCATCAGCGGGACGATCAGGCCGTAGAAGCCCAGGGTCTCCTCGGCGAAGCCCTCCACGGTGCCGAGGAGGGAGAAGACCGCCATCACGCCGGCGATGAGGAGGGCGCCGCGGTCGCGGAGGCGGTGGGCGAGGCGGCCGATCCCGCGGTCCAGGGCGCCGGTGGCGAAGACGACGGTGATGAAGGCGCCGATGGCCAGGACGAAGAGGAACACGCCGGCGCTGCCGTACAGTTCGCCGACCAGGTCCGGGCCCACCAGGCCGGTCTTGGCGTCCCGGACGCCGTAGAGACCGTTGACCGGGGAGAGGAAGAGGTCGCCGAGCCGCTCGGGGAAGGTGCGGCCGGAGGGGGCGGAGTGGTAGGTGCCCTGGAGGGGGCGGCCGGCGGTGGTGCGGGTGTAGGTGCCGGCGGGCAGCACGAAGGTCAGCGCCCAGATGACGATGGTGACCAGGACAAGGACGGTGAGGGCGCTGGGGAAGGTGAAGCGGCGGCCGCCGGTGTCCTCGCCGTCCGACGCGGTCGCGCCGTTGGCCGACGGCGTCGAGGCGCCGTCGTCGGGCGGCTTCGGGGCCTCGTCGTCGGACGCCCCCGGGGTCATGCGGTGCCTCCGGGCCGGTGCGCGGCGGCGTACCCGGCGAGGAAGGCGGCCTCGCCGAGCAGCGCGCCGCGGCGCTCGGCGCGCGGGACCCGTTCGGTGGGGCCGTGCGGATTGCAGGGGCCGCCCTCGGCGCCGAAGAGCAGGACCGCGGCGCCCAGTACCGTCGCGGCCGGGGCGTTGGCCAACGGGAGGGAGCGGCCGGACGGCGCGTGGACGGGGGCGTCGCCCCAGGCGCGGCGCGGCGCGGTGCGGGCGGCGCGGTAGGCGGGGCCGTCGGTGGCCGCCTCGTCACCGGGGCCGGTGTCACCGGGGACGTCGGTGGGCTCGAACGGCGGGGAGCCCCAGGGGTGTTCGGCGCCCGGCGGCCGGGCGTCGTAGGGCGCGTAGCGGAGGGCGGTGGGGGCGTCCGGGGTGGGCGGGGGCACGCTGGCGGTGCTCGCGGGGCGGCGGTGTCGGGGAGGTTCAGCTCGCCGATCTCGGTCACGACGGCGCCCCGGAGGAGTTCGACGACGAGGTCGCGGGCCTGGCGGACGGGTTCCGGCGAGAAGCCGGGGAGGGCGGGGGACGGGGTGGCGGCGAGGCGTTCGGGGTCGGCGCAGAGGTCGTCCATCAGTCGGTCGACGGTGGCCTCCGGCGTCGACGCCGGCTCCGGCGCGGGGACTTCGTGGGGCACGCGGGCCCCCTCTCTGTGGCGCCCGACCGCGGGGCGCACACGTTGACGGTCTGTCAGCTTTTGGGTCCAACGGCACCATATCGGGCACATGGGGCGCGGCGAGGTCGCCACGTTGGGGGCGACGGGCGCCATGTCGCGGGTGACGGCCGGCGGTTGACGGCGCGCCGCGACCGTGGGTGCGCCGCGTCGCGCGGGGCGCCGCGCACTCCCCGCGGGCGCGCCCTCGCGGCACCGGTCGGCGGCAGGGGTTCGCTCTGCTCTGGGCGCAGTAGCGGCGCGATAAGAGCGGGCGGGTGGGAACGGGTGGCGCGGCGGCGGGGGCAGGTGCGCCACGCGGCGGTCGAGGTGCTGGGGGCGCAGGGAGCGCGATGGCTGACATACCAGGCCGTGGACCGGGCCGCGGGCGTGCCGACCGGGACCACCTCCCCCTACTTCCGCAACCGGGCGGCGCCGGTCGACGGCATCGCCGAGCATCTGCTGGCGCCGGAGCGGCGGGAGTGGGCGGCGCTGGCCACCGGGCCGGCGCCGGTCGGCCCGGGTGAACTGGCCGGGGCGATGGCCGCGTTCGCCCGGCGCGCCGCGGGGCCGGGGGTCCCGTACCGCCGCGCGGTTGGCGCTGCCGCTGGAGTCGTCGGCGCGGCCGGAGCTGCGGGCGCCGCTCGATCGGGGCCGGCAGGCGGTGCTGCGGCACGGCACGGAGTGGGTGCGGCTGCTGGGTTCCGGGGCGCCGGAGCGGCACGGGCGAATCCTGGTGGACCACCTGGAGGGGGTCGTGCTGCGCCAAAGGGCCTTTCCGGAGGGCGCGTTCGACCCGGCGGAGGAGATGCGGGCCCTGGTGGGCGGGCTGTTGGGCGGCAGTGCGGACTGAGGGCGCGTCGAGCGGCGGGCTACGGGGACCCGCGCCGCAAGGGCGGGGAGAGTCACGCGTCCGGCCAACAGAAGGGCACGACGACCGCTCCAACTACCCGCCAAACAACGGACGTTGTCTGTTCCCGACGCCTGTACGGCGCCCAACGAGTCTGATAGGAAAGGTTCCTAACGATTGGGGAACCCCCCACGGCCCACTCCGACAGGAGGACTCCATGCGCTCCCGATCGATAGCCAGAACCGCCACCCGCGTCGCGCTCGGCCTGGCGCTGCTCGCCGTCCCCGCGACCGCGGTCGCCACCACCGCCGCACCGGCCGACCGGGCCCCGGCCCGGACCGTCCCCCACGCCCCGCGGGCCGCCACCGGCCTGGACGACCCGGCGAAGAAGGAGATCGCCATGCAACTGGTCTCCAGCGCGGAGAACTCTTCGCTGGACTGGAAGGCGCAGTACAAGTACATCGAGGACATCGGCGACGGCCGCGGCTACACGGGCGGCATCATCGGCTTCACCTCCGGCACCCACGACATGCTGGAGCTGGTCGAGCTCTACACCAAGCGGAAGCCCGACAACATCCTGGCCACGTACCTGCCGGCGCTGCGCAAGGTGGACGGCAGCGACTCGCACGAGGGCCTGGACCCCGACTACCCCAAGGACTGGCGGAAGGCCGCGGCCGACCCGGACTTCCAGAAGGCGCAGAACGACGAGCGGGACCGGGTGTACTTCAACCCGGCGGTCAAGCAGGGGAAGGCCGACGGGATCGGCGTGCTGGGCCAGTTCGCGTACTACGACGCGATCGTGATGCACGGCGACGGGAGCGAGCCGACCAGCTTCTCCAGCATCCGGAAGCGGGCACTGGCCAAGGCCAAGCCGCCGGCCCAGGGCGGCGACGAGAAGACCTACCTCAACGCCTTCCTCGACGCGCGGGTGTGGGCGATGAAGCAGGAGGAGGCGCACAGCGACACCAGTCGGGTCGACACCGAGCAGCGGGTGTTCCTCAAGGGCGGCAACCTGGACCTGCACACGCCGCTGGACTGGAAGGTGTACGGGGACAGCTACCACATCGGCTGACCTACGCAGCGCCCCAACGGCCCGTAGGGGGACGGCGGTTGCCGTCTCCCTACGGGCCGTTCGTCGGCGGCGGGACCGTTCAGTGGGCGGGCGAGGCGGCGGCCTCGCCGTCGTCCATCCGGCCGCGGGCGGGCCATTGGGGTCTCTCCGGGGCGGCCTCGGCCGGCGGCGGATCCGCCTCGTGGCCGTCCGCGCCGGACCGCTTCCCGAGGTGGTTGAAGACGAGGTTGAGGACGATGGCGACCAGGCAGCCGGTGCTGATGCCGGAGTCCAGGACGACCAGCAGGTCCTTGGGGAAGCTGTGGTAGAAGTCCGGGGCCGCGATGGGGATCAGGCCGACGCCGAGCGCGGCGGCGACGATCAGGGCGTTGTCGCCCTTCTCCATGGCGGCGCTGGCCAGCGTCTGGACGCCGCTGGCGGCGACCGAGCCGAACAGCACGATGCCGGCGCCGCCCAGGACGGGCAGCGGGACCAGGGAGATGATCGAGGCCGCGACGGGACACAGGCCGAGCACGATCAGGATTCCGCCGCCGGTGGCCACCACGAAGCGGCTGCGGACCTTGGTCATCGCGACCAGGCCGATATTCTGGGCGAAGGCGCTGTTGGCGAAGCCGTTGAAGAGCGGGCTGACGGCCGAGCCGAGGGTGTCGGCGCGCAGGCCGCCGGCGATGGTGCGCTCGTCGGCCGGGCGGCCCACGATCTTGCCGAGGGCGAGCATGTCGGCGGTGGACTCGGTCATGCAGACCAGCATCACGATGCACATCGAGACGATGGCGGCGACGTCGAACTGCGGGGCGCCGAAGTGGAACGGCGTCGGGAAGCCGAAGAGGCCGGCCTTGGTGAGCGCCGAGAAGTCGGTGATGCCGACCGGGATCGCGATCAGCGTGCCGGCGATCAGGCCGAGCAGGATGGCGATCTGCTGGAGGAAGCCGCGCAGCACCCGGCGCAGCACCAGCACGATCACGAAGGTGACCGCGGCCATCGTGATGTTCCGCAACGAGCCGTAGTCCGCGGCCTGTTCGTTGCCGCCCTCGGACCAGCGGAAGGCGACCGGGAGCAGCGAGACGCCGATCAGGGTGATGACGGTGCCGGTGACCACCGGGGGGAAGAAGCGGACCAGCCTGGAGAAGTAGGGGGCGAGGAGGAAGCCCAGCAGACCGGCGACGATGACCGCGCCGAAGATCACCGGCAGGGCGTCGTGCGGGTTGTGCTCCTTGGCGATGGCCACCATGGGGGTGACGCCGGCGAAGGAAACCCCGTTGACGAAGGGGAGTTTGGCGCCGATCTTCCAGAACCCCAGGGTCTGGAGGAGGGTGGCGAGGCCCGCGGTGAAGAGGCTGGCGCCCATCAGGAACGCGGTCTCGGTGGGGCTGAGCCCGCAGGCGGGTCCCACGATCATCGGCGGGGCGACGACACCCGCGTACATGGCAGCCACGTGTTGGAGGCCGCTGGTGAACATCTTGAAGGGCGGGAGGGTCGCGTCGACCGGATGCTTCCGGTCCTCCTCCGGCTTCTGCCCGGTAATTGCGGCCACTGCGGGCCTCCTGTCGATTTCTGCTCCACCGGAAGCCGGTGGTGCGAGCCTGTCACGGAGGGCGTGCCATGTGGTGCGTGGTGCCGAAGTCCCGCTGGTGAGCGGGAAGGTGGCCGCGCTTGTGGCGCATGGGCGGGTAGGAGTACGCACGGATACTTATGGGTGGGTATGGGTGCATATACGTCTGTGGGGGAGAACGGTCCGGGGGTGCGGGAGGTTCCCGCGCCCCCGGACCGGTGCTTGCGGACCCCGCTGGGGTCCGCAAGCTCAGCCGGGAGCCGTCCCTCCCGGCCGAGTCTGAAGGTGTGCCGCGTCCTCGGGGGATCAGCCCTCGGCCGCGATACGGGCCAGACGCTGCGCCTCGGCCCGCGTGCTGCGGGCGATGGCGTCCTCGTCGACGTTGGTGAGGTGGTTGTCCTCGACCACCGGCCTGCCGTTGACCAGCGACAGCGTGACCGGGGCGGCCGCCCCGAAGACCAGGGCGGTGACCGGGTCGGCGATCGAGGCGTGGCCCAGCCCGTCCAGCTTCCACAGGACCAGGTCGGCCAGCTTGCCGGGTTCCAGGGAGCCGATCTCGGCGGTCCGGCCGAGGACTTGGGCGCCGCCGTAGGTGCCCAGGCGCAGCGCCTTGCGGGCGTTGAGGGCGGCCTCGCGGTGGGCGCCGAGGCGGTTGATGAGCAGCGCGTTGCGCAGCTCGGTGTGGAGCTCGCCGGACTCGTTGGAGGCGGTGCCGTCGACGCCCAGGCCGACCGGGACGCCGGCGGCGAGCATGTCCGGGACGCGGGCGATGCCGGCGGCCAGGCGGGCGTTGGAGGACGGGCAGTGCGCCACACCGGTCTCGGTGCGGGCGAAGGCGTCGATGTCGGAGTCGTTCATGTGGACGCAGTGCGCCATCCACACGTCCTCGCCGAGCCAGCCGGTGGACTCGAAGTAGTCGGTCGGGCCCATGCCGAACAGCTCGTGGCAGAACTTCTCCTCCTCCACGGTCTCCGAGCCGTGGGTGTGCATCCGGACGCCCTTGCGGCGGGCGAGCGCGGCGCCCTCGCGGAGGAGTTCGGTGGAGACCGAGAACGGCGAGCAGGGCGCCGCCGCGATGTGCACCATCGACCCGAACGAGGCGTCGTGGTGGGCGTCGATGGCCGCTTCGGTGGCGATCAGGGCGCCCTCGGTGGTCTCCACGGCGAAGTCCGGCGGCAGGCCGCCGTCCTTCTCGCTGCGGTCCATCGAGCCGCGGGCCAGGGTGATCCGGGCACCGATGTCGGCGACCGCGGCCAGCTCGGCGGCCACCAAGTCCCCCGCGCCGCGCGGGAAGACGTAGTGGTGGTCGGAGGCGGTGGTGACGCCGCCCTTGACCATCATGCCGAGCGAGCCGTGGGTGGCCGCGGTGAGCATCTGCGCGTCGATCCGGGCCCAGGTCGGGTAGAGCGCGACCAGCCAGTTGAAGAGGTTGTGGTCGGTGGCCAGGCCCCGGGTGATCCACTGGTAGAAGTGGTGATGGGTGTTGATCAGGCCCGGGGTGGCCAGGTGGCCGGTGCCGTCCACGCGGCGGACGACGTTCGCCAGCCCCTCGGGCGCCTTGCCGGCGCCGACGGACTCGATGGTGTTGTCGGCGATGACGACGTGACCGCTGGCGTACTCGGTGTCGTCGGCGTCGACGGTCGCGATGGCGCAGTTCTCGATGACGATGCGCTGCTGCACCGCGCTGTCAGGGGATGCCGATGCTGCCATGCTGCTTTCCTCGTGCTTTCGTGGCGGTTTGGGCACGGCATGGCCCTACGGGATTTGAGTGCCGGAGCCGGGCGAGGCGGCTGACAGTACCGCTGCCCGTGTGGTGCTCCGGGTGCCGAGATGGTGGAAGAACAGGTTGAGCGTGACCGCGACCAGGGCTCCGGCGCTGATCCCGGAGCCGAGCACGGTCTGTGCCCAGGCGGGGAACCCGGCGTAGAAGGTCGGCGCGGCGAGCGGGATGATTCCCGCGCCGAGCGACACGGCCACCAGGATGATGTTGGAGCTGTCCTCAAGGCCGGCCTCGGCGAGCGTGCGGATGCCGCTCACCGCGATCGAACCGAACAGCACGATGCCCGCGCCGCCGAGGACCGGCATCGGCACCAGGGAGACCACGGCGCCCAGGACCGGGAAGGCGCCGAGGACCAGGAGCACCGCGCCGGCCACCGCGACGACGTACCGGCTGCGGACCCGGGTCAGCGAGACCACGCCGACGTTCTGCGCGAAGGCGCTGGTCGGCAGGCCGCCGAAGACGGGGCCGAGGAGCGTCGCGATGCCGTCGGTGCGCAGGCCGCGGGTGATGGTGTCGCTGGTGGTCTTGCGGTCGCAGATCTCGCCGAGGGCGAGCATGCCGGCCGAGGACTCGGTCATCAGCACCAGCATGACGATGCACAGCGAGAGGATCGCGGCGGGCTGGAACTCCGGGGCGCCGAAGGCGAACGGGGTGGGCAGCGCGGCGATCGGGGCGGTGCGCAGCCCGTCGAAGCTGGCCATGCCGAACGGGATCGCGGCGAGGGTGCCGACCATCAGGCCGATGAGCAGGGCGACTTGCTTGACGAAGCCCTTGGCGAAGCGCTGGAAGAGCAGCACCACGAGGAGGGTGAAACCGGCCAGGGCGAGGTTCTTCATGGAGCCGAAGTCGGCGGCGTGCTTGTCGCCGCCCTGGGCCCAGCCGACCGGTACGGGCATCAGCGTGACCCCGATGAGGGTGATCACGACGCCGGTGACCAACGGCGGGAAGTAGCGCAGGAGTTTGCCGAAGAACGGGCCGATCGCCAGGCAGAAGACGCCGGCACACATCACCGCCCCGTAGATGGCGGGGAGTTGGTGCCCCTTGGCGGTGTTCTCGGCGATGGCGAGTATCGGAGTGATGCCGGCGGAGCTGGCCGCGTTGACGAACGGGAGGCGGTTGCCGACGAAGCGACGGATGCCGAGCGTCTGCAGGAGCGTCGCGACGCCGGCGATGAGCAGGCTGGCGGCGATGAGCCGGGTCCGGCCCGCGAGGTCCAGGCCGACGGCCTGGCCGATGATGAGCGGAGGGGTGACGACGCCGGCGTACATCGCTGCGATGTGTTGCAGGGCGGCGGGGACGAGCCGCCTGACGGTCGGCTTCTCGTCCACCGGGTGAACCGGTGGGACGGGGTGGTGCGGGGCTTGCTCTTGCTGTGCCATGGGTCGATCCCCTCGGATATCGCGTCCCCTCCCCGTTGCGGGGTGGGGAGGGGACGCGAGGCACGGCGTTGCGTCGTAAGCCGCTAAAGGTTCGTCAGATCCATCGGGATCAGGGCTTCGACACCGTCGCGCAGAACAGTGGCTTCGATCAGGCCGTACGGACGGTCGGCCGCGTAGTAGACCTCGTTGTCGTTCTTGAGCCCGAAGGGCTCCAAGTCCACGAGGAAGTGGTGCTTGTTGGGGAGCGAGAAGCGGATCTCGTCCACCTCGGACCTGTTGTTGATGATGCGCGACCCCATTTGGTACAGGGTCTGCTGGAGCGAGAGGCTGTAGGTCTCGGCGAATGCCTGCAGCATGTGCTTCTTGACCTGCTCGTACGAACGCTCCCAGTTGGGCATCCGCTGCTCGTCGGAGGTCCAGTTGAAGCGCCAGCGGCTGGACACCTGGGTGGCCAGGATGCGGTCGTACGCCTCCTTGAGGGTCGTGTACTTGTCCTTGATGTACCCCCAGAACTCCGAGTTGGTGGAGTTCATCACGATCAGGTCCTTCAGGCCGGAGATGACCTGCCAGTTCTCACCGTCGTAGGTGATCTCGGTCAGCCGGGTCTCCTGGCCCTTGCGGACGAAGGAGTGCTTGACCTCCTCGGCGCCGATGAACTGCGAGTTGGCATCGGAGGTCCCGATGCGCTCCCAGGCGAACTCCTCGATCCGGATCCGGGCCCGCTTGATCGGCTCCTGGCTGTCGACGAAGTGCCGGGCCAGGTGGATGCCGAACTGCTCGGCCGACTCGATCCCGTACTCCTTGGCGAAGGCGTACACGGTGTTCTTCGTCGTGTCGGTGGGCAGGCAGTGGGCGTTGGAGCCGGACAGGTGGACGTCCTCCAGATCGCCGGAGAGCGCGACCGAGACGTTCAGGTCCTTGATGTGGTGGGTCGCCCCGTCGCGGGTGATCTTGACGACGCGGTTTTCCGCCTTGCCGTACTGGTTCTGGCCGAGAATCGTGGGCATGTCGGTGCTAGCTCCCTCGGTATACGGAGTAGCCGAACGGGTTGAGCAGCAGCGGTACGTGGTAGTGCTCGCCCGGCTTGACGGCAAAGGTGATTGCCACCTCCGGGAAGAAGGCTCCGCTGTCCCGTAGCGCGGGGGCGTCCTGCTGTTCCTCGGCTTGCTGGTGGGAAACGTGGTGCTGGTTGGAGATGAAGTACGCCTCGGTCTGGAACTCGATGCGCACGTGGGTGGTGCCCTCCGGCAGCGCCGGCAGGTCCTTGCAGCGCCCGTCGGCGTCGGTCGTGCCGGCGCCGTGGGCGGTCCAGGCGCCGCCGCCGGAACGCACCGCGAGCGTGAGGGCGACGCCCTCCGCGGGGCGGCCCACGCTGGTGTCCAGGATGTGCGTGGACACCGACGTCGGTGCGGCCGTCTCGCTGCTCATGTGGGATCTCCTTCTGCGACGCGGTTCAGGCGGATGCGGTTGATCTTGCCGAGTTCCCCCCGGACGATCTCGCGTTCCTGTTCCGGCGCGTTGTCGATCCGGTTACGGATCGCGTCCCGCATCTGCTCAGCGGTACGGCCGGAGGCACAGATCAGGAAGACGTGCCCGAACTTCTCCTGGTAGGCGAGGTTGAGTTCGAGCATCTCCGCCTTGAGGTCGTCCGGGGCGCCGGCCATCCCGCTCTGCTCGCGGTGCGAAGTGGGATCGCCGGGCTTGGGCCGTCCGATGGGCGGGTGTCCGGCCATCGCCTCGGCCAGGTCCGCCGCGGAGAGCTCGGCCATGGCGGCGTCGCTGGCGGCGAACAGGGCGTCGGTGGTGGTGAAGGGACGCTGGGCGAGGACCTTGCTCCCCCAAGCCCGGCTGGCGCACACCTCGCGCAGGGCGGCCTGAGCCTCGCCGGCATCGGATGCGTTGAACCGGGTAAGTCCTTGGGGCGTACTCGAAGACACGGGAAGCCTCCGTGGCCTGGTGCTGGACAGCTCTGGTTGGCTGGAAACAGCTAAGACCTCCGGCAACACCCCGTCAACACTTTGTTGAAAAGTCGGCAACACAAAAGCCGCCGTCCGGGGTTTCCGGGCGGCGGCTTCGGCCACTGAATGGGGAGTTGGCCCCCTTCGCCTCAGTCGGCGTCCTTCGCGGCGGTTTCCCTGTTCAGGTAGTTGTAAACGGTGAAACGGCTGACGCCGAGGGCGCCCGCGACGGTCTCCACCCCGTGCCGGACGGAGAAGGCGCCCCGGCTCTCCAGGATTCGCACCACCGACTGCTTGGTCTTGCGGTCCAGCTCGGAGAGCGGCATGCCGTGCCGGCGCTGGAGCTCGACCAGGATGTGATCGAGCGACTCCGAAAGGTGCGGGAGGCGGACGGCGACCCGGTCCCGCCCCTCCCAGGTCAGCACCACGTCGTCGCCGGTGGCCTGGTCAGGGGCGACCATCTGGCCACCCATCGCGTCCACCAGCGGCTTGACCGCCTGGACGAAGGCGTGGTCAGCGGGCTCGGTCACGTCGCGTCCCCCTCACCATGCGCAGCGTCACCCGATACGCCACCCCCGATCACATTGACCTGAAGGGAGACCCGGGTGGCACCGGCCGCCAGGGACCGCCGCAGCAGGGCGTCGACCGCGCCCAGCACCCGGTCGGCGTCGCCCTCCGCGGTGTTGCCGAAGGGACCGACGTCGACCGCGTCCAACTGGGCACCGGTGACGATCTCCCGCGCCACCACGGCATGGGCCGGCGCCTCGTCCAGATCGAACGGCTCCGTCGTGAACTCAACTCTCAATCGCACGCGGTTCAACCTACGCGCGGTTCGGCCCGCCGACCAGAAATTGCCCGCGGCCCCCCTTGACAGCTTCCCCGCCCACCCGGCAGCCTTCCATTAAGCAGAAATCAAGTTCCACTATTCGGAAGGAGCGCCGGGCCTATGGGTTTCACGGACACGCGCTTCAACGTCAATCTGTCGATCTTGTTCACCGAGCTTGCGTTGCTTGAGCGGCCGGCGGCCGCGCGGGCGGCGGGGTTCACGGCGGTGGAGCTGTGGTGGCCGTGGGTGGATGCTCCGACTCCGGATCGGTGTGAACTGGACGCGCTGGCTGGTGCGTTGCGTGATGCCGGGACGCAGTTGACCGGGTTGAACTTCTACGCGGGGCGGTTGCCGGGGCCGGATCGTGGTGCGTTGTCGGTTCCGGGTGAGGAGTCGGCGCGGTTTCGGGCGAATGTGCCGGTGGCGGTGGAGTTCGCCGCGTCGTTGGGCTGCACGTCCTTCAACGCCCTGTACGGCAACCGTGTGGAGGGGGTCAGTGCCGCCGAGCAGGACGCGCTGGCGCTGACGAATTTGACGTTCGCGGCGCGGGAGGTGGCTCAGGTGGAGGGCACGTTGCTGATCGAGGCGCTCAACGCGCCGGAGTCGCCGCAGTGCCCGATCGTCTCGGCGCCCAAGGCCATCGAGGTGGTCGACGCGGTCAACGCCGCCACCGGTGTGGACAACGCCAGATTCCTGATGGACCTGTACCACCTGTCGATGAACGGCGAGGACCTTGCCGAGGTCATCGACCGCTACACCGACAAGACCGGGCATGTGCAGATCGCCGACAACCCCGGCCGCGGCGCCCCCGGCACCGGCCACCTCGACTTCGACGCCCTGCTGGGCCAGTTGAAGAACAACGGCTACGACGGCTGGGTCGGCCTGGAATACAAGCCAGGCCAGGGCCCCAGCGCCGAGAGCTTCGCCTGGCTGCCCGCCCCTTTGCGCGCCGCCTGCTAAGCCGTCGGCACCACCACCGAACGCGTCCCCTTCCTGACTTTTGGTTTTGAGTGTGAAAGAGGCTTTTCGATGAGCAACTTGCCGAAGGTCGCCTGGATCGGTCTGGGCATCATGGGTTCCCCCATGGCCGAGAACCTGATCAAGGCCGGCTACCCGGTGACCGGTTACACCCTGGAGCAGGACAAGCTGGACCGCCTGGCCGCGGCCGGCGGCACGGCCGCCGCCTCCGTCGCCGAGGCCGTCGCCGGGGCCGACGTCATCATCACCATGGTCCCCGCCTCCCCCCAGGTCGAGGCCATCGCGTATGGCCCCGACGGCATCCTGGCCCACGCCAAGAGCGGCGCCCTGCTGATCGACATGTCCTCGATCACCCCCCAGACCTCCATCGACCTGGCCAAGAACGCCGCGGACAAGGGCATCCGGGTCCTGGACGCCCCCGTCTCCGGCGGCGAAGCCGGCGCCATCGAAGCGGTGCTGTCCATCATGGTCGGCGGCCACCAAGCCGACTTCGACACCGCCAAGCCCCTCTTCGACGCCCTGGGCAAGACCATCGTCTTGTGCGGACCCCACGGCTCCGGCCAGACCGTCAAGGCCGCCAACCAACTCATCGTCGCCATCAACATCCAAGCCTGCGCCGAAGCCGTCGTCTTCCTGGAGAAGTCCGGCGTCGACCTCCCCGCCGCCCTCGACGTCCTCAACGGCGGCCTGGCCGGCTCCACCGTCCTGACCCGCAAGAAGGACAACTTCACACACCGCGACTTCACACCCGGCTTCCGCATCGACCTGCACCACAAGGACATGGGCATCGTCACCGACGCCGCCCGCACGGTCGGCGCCCCCCTCCCCGTCGGCTCCCTCGTCGCCACCCTCGTCGCCGCCCTCCGCGCCCAAGGCGACGGCGGCCTGGACCACTCCGCCCTCCTCGCCGGCGTCGAACGCCTCTCCACCCCCAAGGGCTGAGCACCGGACCATGGGGGCACGTCGGATTCCCGCCGCACAGGCGGCCGTTGAGATCCTGCGGGACGAGGGCGTCGACACCGTCTTCGGCTGTCCCGGCGCCGCGCTGCTGCCGCTGTACGCGGCGATGGAGCGGACCGGCGGCATCGCGCACCTGTCCGCGGGCCACGCCGAGGGCGCCGCACACATGGCCGACGGCTGGGCCCGGACGACCGGGCGGCCCGGCGTGGCCGCGGTGGCGGCGGGCCCGGGTGCCGTCCGGTTGCTCAGCGGCCTGTACGCGGCGCAGCAGGACGCCGTCCCGCTGGTGTGCGTCACCGGCCGGGCGGCGCCCCCGGCGACCGCCCCCGCCCTTCCGCTGCGGCACGCGGGATACCGGCCGCCGGACCTGGTCCGGCTGGCCGGTGCGGTGACCAAGCGTGCCGAGCGGATCGAGGACCCCGCGCGCATCCCGGGCGCCTTCCGTGAGGCGTTCCGGATCGCGCGGGAGGGCCGACCCGGACCCGTACTGATCGACGTCCCGGCCGAGTTGGCCGCGGTGGAGATCGTGTGCGGCCCGGCGCCGGCCGCCCCCTCCGCTCCCGGTGCCGGGCCGGCACTGGTGGACGGCGACCGGTCCCCGGCGCCGGGAGCGGTGCTCCCCCTGGCCGTGCCGCCCGCCCCGGCGGACGCCGCGGCCCACTGGGTCCTGACGGAGCTCGCCGACGTCTACGGGGCGCGGTCACCGGTCGACACCTACGTCGTCAGCGGGCTGCCGGTGCCGTGCACCACCGGTGGCGCCGCCCCGCGCCACCACCGGGTGGCGCGCCGGAGCGGCCCGCCCGGCTGGGAGGTACCGACCGCGATCGGGGTCCGCACCGCGCTGGACTCCCGGGGCGCGCGGGCGGCGGAGGTCGTGGTGGTCGTCGACGGCCGCGATTTCCCGCTGACGGCCGGGGAGTTGGCGGCGGCGGCGCAGTACGACGTGCCGTTCGTGGTGGTGCTGCTCGGCGAGCCCGAGGACGCCGATCCGCTCACCGACCCGGTGAAACTGGCCGTGGCCCACGGTTGCGCGGGCCGCGCGGTCCGCGATCCGGCGCAACTGCGCTCGGCCGTGGAGTGGGCCCGCAAGGAGGCCGCCTCCACCCGGCGGCCGGTGCTGCTGGAGGTCCGCTCCGCGCGCCTGGCCCAGGCCCGTGGTGAGCCGCCTGCGGACCCGGTGGCCGCCGTCGCGTACGGGACCTGAGCCCGCCGCGAGGGTCCACCAAAGAGCTTCCGGGCGGTGGTCGCGCTGACACCTGTCCTGTCGCGCCCAGGCGCGGCCACCGCCCGGAACACCCACCCAGGTTTTGTTTCAACAAACTGTTGACGTCTGGTCGGGGCGCTTTCTACGCTCCGACATGCGGAAGCCAACTTCCGCGCTCTCGTACGGAAGGTCACCATGTCGAAGCCCACGCTGACGGCGCGCACTCTCACTACGGAGTCCGGCGCCCCGATCGCCGACAACCAGAACTCCGCCTCCGCCGGCGTCGGCGGGCCGATCCTGCTCCAGGACCAGCACCTCCTGGAGAAGCTCGCGCGCTTCAACCGTGAGCGGATCCCCGAGCGGGTCGTGCACGCCCGCGGCTCCGGTGCGTACGGCCACTTCGAGGTGACCGACGACGTCACCGCGTTCACCCGCGCCGACTTCCTCAACACCATAGGCAAGCGGACCGAGTTGTTCATCCGTTTCTCGACGGTTGCCGACAGCCTCGGTGGTGCGGACGCGGTGCGGGACCCGCGCGGCTTCGCGGTGAAGTTCTACACCGAAGAGGGCAACTACGACCTCGTCGGCAACAACACCCCGGTCTTCTTCATCAAGGACCCGATCAAGTTCCCGGACTTCATCCACTCGCAGAAGCGCGACCCGTTCACCGGCAAGCAGGAGCCGGACAACGTCTGGGACTTCTGGAGCCACTCCCCCGAGGCCACCCACCAGGTCACCTGGCTCATGGGCGACCGCGGCGTCCCGGCCTCCTACCGCCACATGAACGGCTACGGCTCCCACACCTACCAGTGGACCAACGCCGAGGGCGAGGCGTTCTTCGTCAAGTACCACTTCAAGACGAACCAGGGCATCCGCTCCCTCTCCGCCGAGCAGGCCCAGGAGTTGGCGGGCAAGGACGCCAACAGCCACCAGACCGACCTGCTGCAGTCCATCGAGCGGGGCGTGTACCCCTCGTGGACCCTGTACGTGCAGATCATGCCGGCGGCCGAGGCGGCCAACTACCGCTTCAACCCGTTCGACCTGACCAAGGTGTGGCCGCACAGCGACTACCCGCTCCAGCGGGTCGGCCGGCTGGTCCTGGACCGCAACCCCGACAACGTCTTCGCCGAGGTCGAGCAGGCCGCCTTCTCGCCGAACAACTTCGTCCCCGGCATCGGCCCGTCCCCCGACAAGATGCTCCAGGGCCGGCTCTTCGCCTACGCCGACGCGCACCGCTACCGCCTGGGCGTCAACCACACCCAGCTCGCGGTCAACGCCCCCAAGGCGACCACCGCCAGCAACTACGGCCGGGACGGCCTCATGGCGGGCAACGGCTACGACCGGCACGCCAAGAACTACGAGCCCAACTCCTACGACGGCCCGGTCCAGACCGACCAGCCGCTCTCCGCGCCGCTCGCCGTCTCCGGCCACGTCGGCACCCACCCGGCCCCGGCGCACACCAAGGACGACGACTTCTTCCAGGCCGGTGAGCTGTACCGCCTGATGTCCGAGGACGAGAAGCAGCGCCTGGTGGAGAACATCGCCGGCGGCCTCTCCCAGGTCGGCCGCGACGACGTGATCGAGCGGAACCTCGCGCACTTCCACGCCGCCGACCAGGACTACGGCAAGCGCGTCGAGGCGCGCGTCCGCGAACTGCGCGAGGACTGACGGGAGGTCAGTCTCCTTGCGCACCCGTACCGGTCGGCCCGTTGAGGGGTGGTCGGCCGGTACGGGGAAGTAGCGCGGAGCTCCGCGGAATCCGGGGAGATCCAGTGCGGTGGCAGGCCCGGCCGCCAAGGAGGACGGGCCGCCTCCCCACCGCGGAGCCCGCCTGCTGCCCCACCCGAGAGCACCCCCCTCCACCGACTCCGTCCGGTGGTGCGTGTCCCGTCGCGCCCATCTCCCGCACTGCCGGACGGGAACCACCCACAGGGCCCGGACATCCGTACGGTCACGGATGTCCGGGCCCTGTGACGTGCCCGCGCCGGAACGCACGATCGCTGCGTTCCGGCGCATTCCCGCCCCCGACAGGGGCCGTTGGGGAGACGATGTACGGCAAGCAGGGCCGACCGACCTCCTGCCCGACCTGCCTGGAGCCGACATGGCCGACAGTGTGCCGGTGCGGTGCCCCACATGCCGCCGCGAGAACGCCTTCACCCCACCGACCTTCCCGTGCGCCTGCGGTGCCCCGCTGACGCTGCCGGTGATGCGCGGCGGCGCGCCGGTGGAGATACTGCACCGCACCTGGGAGGCGTCCTGGGTGGAGGTCCGCTGCGAGGACTGCGGGCGGCAGGACGCCTGGCCGGCGCCGGAGTCCGGCTGCGCCTGCGGCACCGTCGTCCGGGTGCCGGTGGCCCCGGTGCCCGCCCCGCCACGCCCCACCGCCGGCCGGCCCGCGGCGAACCGCCCCACCCGCACCGCGCCGCCCCGCCCGACGCCGAAGCCCCGGCCGGACGCCGGCCCGCCGCCGGAACGGCCCGCCTTCCGGCCGGTGACCATCCGGACCGCCCGGGACTGCGTCACCGCGGCCGGCCAGTACCTGAAGTGGCTGGGCTTCGGCGACGTGGCCCGGACCCAGGAGCGGACCGCGGCCGGTGTGGACCTGCGCGGCACCGGCGTGGTGGCCCAGGTCGACCCGACGACCCGGGCCACCACCCTCCGCGAGATCGAGTGCGCCTGGCTCAACGGCCTGGCCGACTCCGCGGTCGCGGTCTTCTTCTCGTTGGCCGGCTACGCCCGCGACGCCCGGTCGCGCGCCGACGCCCTGCACGTCCCGCTGTTCGTCATGGACCTCACCGGCACCCCGCAGCCGGTCAACGACGCGGCCGACGAGCTGATCGCGGAGGGCGCCGGGCCGCCCGCCTGAGCGCACCGCCCGATGGCGCGGCCCGGCGGTGCGGAAACCCGCTCGCCGGGCGCGCCCCGACCCGCGACACTGGCCACATGATCATCCGCGTCCCCGACCCCGCCGACCTGCCCGCCCTGCGCGACCTGGAACGCGCCGCCGGAGAACCGTTCCACGCCCTCGGCATGGCACAGATCGCCGACGACGAACCGCCAACGCTCACGCTGCTGACCGAGTACCAGCGCGCGGGCCGGGCGCTGGCCGCCTACGACGACGAGCGCCCCGGCGAGCCGCCGCGCGGCTACCTCCTGTGGGACCCGGTCGACGGCTGCGCCCACATCGAGCAGGTCTCGGTGCACCCGGAGCGGGCCCACCGCGGCATCGGCCGGGCGCTGATCGACCGGGCCGAACAGGACAGCGGGCTCCCGGCGTTGACCCTGACCACCTTCGCCGACGTGCCGTGGAACGCCCCCTACTACGCCCGGCTCGGCTTCCGCCGGCTCGCCGCGGCCGAGCTGACGCCGGGCCTGCGGGCGATCCGCGCCCACGAGGCGGAGCTGGGCCTGGACCGCTGGCCACGGGTCTGCATGCGTCGAGAATCCGGTTCGAGGCCGGCACCATGACGCACCGTCACGCCCCTTGGAACCCGGACGATAATGTGCCGATGATCGATGCGCACGCGCTCCGCGCCTTCTGCCTGGGCTTCAACGGCGCGACCGAGGAGAACCCCTTCCCCCGGCACCCGGAGGTCTCGACGTTCAAGGTCGGCGGCAAGATCTTCGCGCTCAGCACGCTGGACGCGGCGCCGCTGACCGTCAGCCTCAAGTGCGACCCGGAGCTGGCCCAACGGCTGCGCGCCGAGCACCCCGAGGTGGTCCCCGGCTACCACCTCAACAAGCGCCACTGGAACACCGTTTCACTGGTCGGCAGCCTCCCCGACCAACTGGTGCGGGAGATGGTCGAGGACTCCTACGACCTGATCGTGGCCTCGCTGCCGCGCGCCCAGCGGCTGCTGCTGGACTGGCCCGGCGAGCGGCGGTGACCGGGGCCGGAACGGCGAACGCCCGGCCGGCGCCCCGCGGACGCACCGCCTACGGGTGCGTGATCGCGGGGCACCGCGCCGGGCGACCGGTCAGCCCTGGGGCGGCAGGACGGCACGGATGCCGCCCTGTGCGGTGGCCGGGGCGACGGTGTCGTAGCCGCCGTTGACCGCGCCGTTGCCGGCGTACTCGGCGGTGTAGCCGCCGCTCAACACGTCCGCGCCGGAGCGCGGGTTGGTGGCGTCACAGGACGCGCGACCGGTGGCGTCCGTCGTCGCCACGCACAGCACCTTGCCGGTGGTGTCCTTGAAGGTGACGGTGGCGTTCCAGATGGCGTCCTGCGGGCCGGCGGCGCGGGCCCGCACCAGGGTGGCGTGCAGCCCGATGACCTTCAGCGGCTTGGTGGCGAGGGTGGCCCTGCCGGCGGTCAGCCGGGTCGCCATCTCGGGCACCGTGGCGGCCGGTTCGCACAGGCCCCGGGACCAGTCGAAGAGGCCGCCGGGGGCGCAGGTCGCGTGGCCCTCCTGGGCCGCCACCCGATGGGTGACCGGGTCGCAGCGGTAGAAGCGGGCACCGCTGTCGGCGTCGACCACGCTCGCCGCCACGGTCGCCGCGTCCTCGCCGCTCGTGCAGCCGGCGGTGAGCACCTCGCGGGTGGGGCCGTCGGGGCTGCCGGGCTGGACGACGTCGGCGTAGGCGGGGGCGGCGAAGCCACCCAGGGCGGCGGCCACCGCGGCGGCGGTGGTCGCCCAACGTGCGATACGGGTCATGAATGTCCCCTCTTGGCGGGAATCCCGCTGGGATTTCCGGCCTGCTAACGGCCTTGGAATTTGGCCTGGTTGACGGCCTTTCACCCGCCCCCGGGAACCGGGAACGAGCCAGGTCAGGACCTTATCGGCCGGGTCGTTGCGGGCCGACGGCGGCCCTGTGGCACCCCGATGGTCGCACCGCCGCCGCCCCGCGCCCGGTCGCACACGCCCCAACTCCCCTGCTCGGCCCGGCCGATCCCCCTCACACCGACCCCAGACTCCCCTCCCGAGCCGACTCCGCAGCGTCCCGAGGCCGCCCCGGCGCCGACTCCCCGTCCTGCGAACCCTCCTGCTCTCCCTGCGACTTGCCCGACTCCGCCGTCTCCTGCTCCGCCCTGCCCAGCTTCGCCGCCAGCCGTTCGCGGAGTTCGACCTTGCGGACCTTGCCGCTGACGGTCATCGGGAAGGCATCGGTGATCTCCAGGTAGCGCGGGACCTTGTAGTGCGCCAACCGGGAGCGGCAGTAGCGGGCCAACTCGTCGCGGGTGAGGGTGTCCGCGGGGTCCCGCAGGATGACGCAGGCGGCGATCTCCTCGCCGTACTTCGCATCCGGAACCCCGACGACCTGGACATCTGCGATCTTGGGATGGGAGTAGAGGAACTCCTCGATCTCCCGCGGGTAGACGTTCTCCCCGCCCCGGATGATCATGTCCTTGATGCGGCCGACGATCCGGACGTAGCCGTCGTCGTTCATCACCGCCAGGTCGCCGGTGTGCATCCAACGGGCCGCGTCGATGACCTCGGCGGTGCGCTCCGGGTCGTCCCAGTAACCGAGCATCACGCTGTAGCCGCGGGTGCACAGTTCGCCCGGGGTGCCGCGCGGCACGGTCACGCCGCTCCCCGGGTCGACGACCTTGACCTCGATGTGCGGCAACACCCGGCCGACGGTCGCGGTGCGGTGTTCCAGGTCGTCGTCCCGCCGGGTCTGGGTGGAGACCGGCGAGGTCTCGGTCATCCCGTAGCAGATGGACACCTCGGCCATGTGCATCTCGGCGACCACCCGCTTCATCACCTCCTCCGGGCAGGGCGAGCCGGCCATGATGCCGGTGCGCAGGGAGGTGAGGTCGTAGTCGGCGAAGTCCGGGAGGTTCAACTCGGCGATGAACATGGTCGGCACGCCGTACAGCGCGGTGCAGCGCTCGTCCTGGACGGCCCGCAGGGTGGCGGCCGGATCGAAGGCGGGCGCCGGGATGACGATGCAGCCGCCGTGCGAGGTGACGCCGAGGTTGCCCATCACCATGCCGAAGCAGTGGTAGAAGGGCACCGGCAGGCACACCCGGTCGTGTTCCGTGTAGCCGAGGGTCTCCGCCACCCAGTACCCGTTGTTGAGGATGTTGTGGTGGGAGAGCGTGGCCCCCTTGGGAAAGCCGGTCGTCCCGGACGTGTACTGGATGTTGACCGGGTCGTCGGTGGTCAGGGCCTTCTCGCAGGCGGCGAGCCGGGTGTGCGGCACGGCCGCGCCGGCGGCCAACAGCCCGCCCCAGGTCGGGTCGCCGAGGTAGACCACATCGCGCAGCGCCGGGCAGTCGGCCCGCACCTGCTCGATCATCCGCCGGTAGTCGCTGCTCTTGTGCGCGACCGCGGAGACCAGCACGGTCACCCCGGCCTGCTTCAGGACGTACGCCAGTTCGTGGACTCGGTAGGCGGGGTTGATGTTGACCAGGATCGCGCCGATCCGGGCGGTGGCGTACTGGACGAGCACCCACTCGGCGCAGTTGGGGGCCCAGATGCCGACCCGGTCCCCCTTCCCGACGCCCTTGGCGAGCAACCCGAGCGCCACCTCGTCGACCGCGCGGCCCAGTTCGGCATAGCTCCAGCGGCGGCCGCCGGCCACGTCGACCAGCGCCTCCCGATCGCCGAAGCGGGCGAGGGTACGCGCTAGGTCGGCGCCGATGGTGCGGCCGAGCAGCGGCCGGTCCGCCGCCCCGCTCGCGTACGACAGCTCGGTGTGCGACTCAATGGTCAACGGTGGTTCTCCTCCCAGGACTCGGCACCACCGCCGCCCCACCCGGGTGCGCGGGCCGGTGCGGCGGATCGTGCCGGAGACGGTCTCCGACGGGTCGGCGAACTCCGGCCGCCGGACGCGACCGGGGCGGCACGGGGATGCGCAACGATCAGCTTGACGGTCCGGGGGCGCCGCGACCAGTCCATCCACGCCAATGGCCTGCGGCCGGCTGTTCCCCACGTTGGTGGCTGTCCCGCCGCGCGGGTTGCTGTTCTTTGCGCCTTGCGGCGCCGGCCGACCCGCTGCGCGGGGCGGGTTGAGTTGTCTGGTCCGCTGCGCGGAGCGGTGCCGCTGCGCTGGGCGGATGGAGTTGTTGTCCGCTGCGCGGGGCTGTTGGGTTGCGGTGACGGGCCTCCGGGGGCGGCATGCCAGACTGCTTCGCTTTACGTCTGGCACACCACCCCCTCCGACCCGTCCCCTCCCGTTGAGGGGTGGATTTCTCTGGGATGGAGCTGGTCCTGAGTGGTCCTCTGACGGTCACCACGCAGGCTCACGCGTACTCGTCCTCTTACGGTCACCGCTCAAGCTCACGCGCCTTCTTACGATCACCGCTCACGCTCACACATCCTCTGACGGTCACCACTCAACCCAGCGGCCCGAGTTGACCCACCGGCAGGACGTGGCACCCACCGTCTTTCCCACCCTCCAACGGGAGGGGACGGGCCGGAGGGGTGGGTGTGCAGGACGTAAAGCGAAGCAGTCCTGCACACCCACCCCGCAGGCCCGTCACCGCACCCCAACAGCCCCGCGCAGCGGACAACAACCCCACCCGCCCCGCGCAGCGGACCGGCAGCGGACCAGACAACTCGACCCGCCCCGCGCAAGCGGACCGGCAACCCGCGCGGCGGGAAAGCCACCAACGTGGGCAGCCACAGGCCCACGGCAACTAGTTGACCGCCCGGCCGCGCCCCGCCCAATACGGCTGGCGCAGTTTGAACTTCTGGATCTTGCCGGTGGCGGTGCGGGGAATGGTGTCGCGGAACTCGACGGACGTGGGGGCCTTGTAGCCGGCCAGGTGCTGCTTACAGTGGGCGATGATGTCGGCCTCCTGCACGGTCGCCCCCTCGGCGAGCACCACCAGGGCCTTGATCGTCTCGCCCCACTTCTCGTGCGGCACGCCGATCACGGCGACCTCGGCGACCGCCGGGTGGCTGAAGATGGTGTCCTCCACCTCGATCGACGAGACGTTCTCACCGCCGGTGATGATCACGTCCTTCTTCCGGTCGGAGATCGTCAGATGGCCGTCGCCCGGGTCGAGCGTGCCGCCGTCGCCGGTGTGGAACCAGCCGTCCTGGAGCGCCTCGGCGGTCTCCTCCGGCTTCTCCCAGTAGCCGTCGAGCACGGTGTTGGAGCGGGCCAGTACCTCGCCGGAGGCCGCGACCTTCAGCTTGACGCCGAGCGCGGGCAGCCCGGCGCGGGAGAGTTTGCGGGCCCGCTCCTCGGCGGGGAGGTCGAGGTCGGCGGGGCGGGTGCGGTTGAACGTCAGCATCGGGGAGGTCTCGGTGAGGCCGTAGAGCTGGGTGAACTCCCAGCCCAGTTCCTCCTCCACGCGCTGGATGGTGCGGGTGGGCGGCGGGGCGCCGGCGCAGACGATCCGCACCCGGTCGCGACCCGGGACCTCCCCCTGCCACGTCGCGGCCGCGTCCAGCACCATGTTCCAGACGGCCGGCGCGCCGCACATCAGCGTGACCCCGTGCTCCTCGACGCGCCGCAGGATCTCGGCCCCGTCGACCTTCCGCAGCGCGACCTGCTTCACGCCCAGGCCGGCCATCACATACGGCATGCCCCAGCCGTTGCAGTGGAACATCGGCAGGGTGTGCAGATACACATCCCGCTCCCACACCCGGGTGTGCAGGCCGAACGCCATGCCGTTGACCCAGATGTTGCGGTGCGTCAACTGCACGCCCTTGGGGCGGGCGGTGGTGCCGGAGGTGTAGTTGATGGTCGCGGTGGCGTCCTCGTCCGGACGGGACCAGGGGCGCGGCTCGACGCCGAACCGCATCAGCTCGGTCTCGGTCCGCTCGCCGAGGACGAAGCGGTGGCGGACCTTGATGTCGGCCAGCGCCGCGTCGAGTTCCGGATCGACGAGCAGCACCGAGGAGCCGCTCTGCTCCACCACGTACGCCACCTCCTCCGGCTTGAGGCGGAAGTTGACCGGCACGCAGATCCGGCCGCTCATCGGCACCGCGAACAGCAGCTCCAACAGGCGCGCGGAGTTGTGGCTGGCCACCGCCACCCGCTCCCCCTCCGCCACACCGAGCGCGTCCAGCCCCGCCTGCCAGGCACGGACCCGTTCGGCGAAGCGCCCGTAGGTCGCGTCGGGCACCGGCGGGGCGGGCTGCCGCGGCTCGTCGACCACGCCCGGGCTGTCGCGGAAGCCCAGCTCGGCCCGGTCGAGGAAGTCCGCGATCGTCATCGGTGTCCGCATGCTCTCTCCTGTGCTCGGTATACCGGGAACGGGCGCACCCGGCGCCTCCCCGTTCCCACAACTACGCCCGGTGCATACCCAGCCACCTCAGCCCCCGATCCGAGAATCCCACCCCCAACGGGAGGTGACGGGCCGGAGGGGCCGGTGTCCCGGACGTCAAGCGAAGCAGTCCGGGACACCGGCCCCGGAGGCCCGTCACCGCACCCGACAGCCCCGCGCAGCGGACAACGCCCGCGCCGCAGGCGCGAACAGCAACCCCCACGGCGGGAGCGCCGACAACGTGCGAGGCCCCCACAATTCGCTTGCTGCGTAGGCGACAGCGCCCCATCATCCCCTCATGATCGACGACCGCGCCCTCGCCCAGAAACCGGTGCTCGAAGGCGACCGGATCCGGCTGGTGCCGCTGGCCGACCGGCACGCGAGCGCCTTCCACGCCACCTTCCAGGACCCGGAGACCAGACGGCTGACGGGGACTCACCATGACTGGACGCTGGAGGAGATCCGGGACTGGGTCGCCGAGTGCGGTACCCGCACCGACCGCCTTGACCTGGCCGTCGAGGACCGGGAGACCGGCGCCTACCTGGGGGATCTGGCGCTGAGCCGGATCGACCGGGACAACGCCCACGGCAGCTTCCGGATCGCCCTGGTCCCGGGGGCCTCCGGCCGCGGGCTGGGGCCGGAGGCGATCCGGTTGCTGCTCAAGTACGCGTTCGACCAAGTGGGCCTGCACCGGGTGGAGTTGGAGGTCTTCGCCTTCAACGAGCGGGCCCGGCGCGGCTACGAGAAGTGCGGGTTCGCCGTGGAGGGCCGGCTGCGCGAGGCGCTGCGCTGGGGCGGGGCCTGGCACGACGTGCTGGTGATGGCCGCGCTGCGGCCGGCCGGCCCGGTGCGGAAGCCACGACGCACCGCGACCCGCGCGGCGGAAGGGACGCCAACGGGGGAAGCAAGCCGAGCGCAGCGCCCCGGTCAGTAGTCCTCCCCCGTGAACGGCAGCCACTCGGTGGCGAGCGCGGCGTCCAGGAGGCGGGCCGCGCCCGCGGTGTGCTCGGTGACCAGCCCCGCCTGAACGAGCCGGCGCACCGGCACCCCGCCGAGGTAGCATGACCCCAACTCCCGTACGTCCAGGGTGAGATCGGCGGCGTCGGTGGTCGGCGTCCAGGTGGTGGGGGCACCGGGCCCGCCGGCGGTCAGCCGGAAGCGGCCGTCGTTGGCGGGGACGGCGGCGTCCCGGACGGCGAGGACGAGGTCCACCGGGGCGGCCCAGGAACGGGCGGTCAGCGCGGCCCCGGCGTCCACCAACCGCAGCCACAGGCAGGGCTCCTGGCGGGTGACCCGCACCTGGTCGCGGTCGGCGGCGAACAGCAGTAGGGGGTCGTCGAGCGGCCGGGCGTAGGCGCGGACGGTGCTGGTCAGGTCGATGCCGACGAGGTAGGACCAGAGCGCGGCGGCGGCCGGCGCCGACTCTGCGGCGAATTCCTGGACGGCGACCGCGCCGGGTCCGTCGTCGCCGGAGCCGCGGGTGCGGTAGAGGGCGTAGCCGCCGGGCGGCCGGCCCGCGTCGCCCAGCACCACCACCCGCAGCGGGCCGTAGTCGTCGTCATCGTCGTCGTCCTCACCGCTTTCCAGGTCGAGGACGTGCCGCCGCCACCAGGTCGCGTCCCGGCTGAACCGGCCCGCGCCGAAGGCGAGTTGCTCCTCGTAGAACGGCCCGAGCTCGGCCGGCGCGTCGGCCGGGGCGAGCAGCCGCAGCGGGCGGGCGTCGGGGGCGATGCGGAGCGCCAGCGGCCGGGTGGCGTCGATGTCGATGCGGTACGCCTCGGTGGCGACGCCGAAGCCGAACCGGCCGTAGATCGCGCTCTCCGAGGCCCAGAGGCAGGCCAGCGGCAGCCCCTCGGCAGCGCACCGCCGCCAGGTCTCGGTCATCATCGCGGAGAGCGCGCCGCGCCGCCGGTGGGTGGGCGCCACGACCACGAAGTCCAGGGCTGCGCACGGCAGTTGGGTGCCGGGGACGGCGAGGCGGAGCCGGTGGGCGGCGGCCATGCCGGCCAGCGTCTCACCGTCGTAGGCGCCGATCCGGTCGGTGTCGCGCAGCACCGCGCGCTGCTGGGCGCGGTCCTTGTCGTCCAGCTTCAGATGGAAGGAGAGCGCGGACAGCTCGACGGCGCGGTCGAGGTCGGCGTCGCCGATGTCACGGATGGTCAGTTCCGTACGGGGGTCCATGGTCACGCGGGGACGCTAACCGGGCGGGCGCACGGCCCTCATCCCGTTTTCCGCGCGGCGGCCGATTTCAGCCCGTTGGCGTCCCCTCGCCGTCCGGCACCAGCAACTCGCCGCGCTCGGTGCGACGGTATACCACCCGTCGCCCGATCCGCGTCCCGACGACCAGCCCGGACTCGCGCAGCACGGCCAGGTGACCGCCGACGGTGCCGAGCGACTGCCCGAGCCGGGCGGCGAGTTCGGTGCTGGTGGCGGGCTGCCGGAGGGCGTCCAGGAGGGTGGCGCGGCCGGTGCCGAGGAGGCGTTCCAGGGCGCGGCCGGGGCCGTCGGCGGCGTGCGCCGGGGCGGCGCCGCGGGCCGGGTAGACCTGGGCGTAGTGGCCGGCGGGTCCCTCGCAGAGCCAGGTGCCGGTGGACAGGCTCACCGGGACGAAGAGCAGGCCGGCATCGCCGATGACGCGGTCGGGGCCGGGGCGGTGGCCGAAGCGGATGGCGTCGGGGCCCTCCCAGGTGCTGTGCCGGCTCATCTGGTCCAGGGCCCCGGGCCAGCCCCGGGTGGCGAGCAGTCCGGCACGGTGTGCGATGTCGCGTTCGAGGTGGGCGCGGCGGCGGGGCCACTCGGGGGCGAGGTGCGCGCTCCACAGGGCGTGCAGCAGGTCGGCGGTGCGGGCGCCCCAGTCGCGCCCGGTGAGCCAGGTCAGGTCGCGGTGGCGGCGGTGGTTGGCGACGTACCGGGGGTGCGGGTGGGCCCGGGAGAGCTCCAGTTCGGCGCGGAAGACCGCGTCGCGGATGGCCCGGACGGCGGCCAACTCGTCGGCGAGGGTGGTGCGCAGGCCGTTCGGCGGCGGGATGGCCACGGAGCGGGGCAGCCAGGTCGTCGCGCCGAGCAGGCCGAGCAGGCCGGCGGCGAACGGGTCGGCGTCGAGGGCGGCGCGGAACGCGGGCAGCCGGCGGGCGTGCCAGTCCGCGAACCAGGCGGCCGGGTGCGGCCGGGACAGTGCGAGCGCCGCGCCGAGGGTCTCGGCGAGCGGCGACAGCGCGAAGCGGGACCGGGAGAGCGCCAGGGGGCTCAGTCGCAGGGCCACCATCCGTCGCCGCCTCCCTCCGCGGGACTGCCCGCCCCCGTCGCCCCGCCCTGCCGTCCGACCTTTCGTCCCCGGCCGAAAGCATAGGTATCCGCGGCCGCCCCCGCAGACTCCGGGCCATGGATTCCCGGCCCACCCCCACTCCCGCGCCCGCCTCACCCCTCGCCCACACGACCTCTTCCCCTCTCGCCTACCCTGCGTTCCGCTGGTTCCTGGCCGGGCAGGCGGTGTCGCTGCTGGGCAGCGCGATGGCCCCGGTGGCGCTGGCGTTCGCGGTGCTGGACGGTTCCGGCGGCCGGCCCGGCGACCTCGGTGCGGTGCTCGCCGCCCGGATGCTGCCGCTGCTGGCGTTCCTCCTGGTGGGCGGCGCCACCGCGGACCGGTTCCGGCGGCGGACGGTGCTGGTGACCGCGAACCTCGGGGCGGCGGCCGCCCAGGGCGCGGTCGCCGGGCTGCTGCTGACCGGCCGCTACGCGCTGCCGGCGGTCGCCGGGCTGGAGGTGCTGGGCGGGACCTGCGCGGCGTTCGCCACCCCGGCGCTGCGCGGACTGCTCCCGGAGCTGGTCGGGGGCGCGGCGCTGCGGCCGGCCAATGCACTGCTGGCCACGGCGCGGAACGTCGCCAAGGTGCTGGGGCCGAGCCTGTCGGGGCTGTTGGTGGCGGTCGTCGGCAGCGGGCCCGCGCTCGCCGGCGACGCGGTGAGCTACGCGGTCGCCGCCGGTTGCCTGCTGCGCCTGCGGGCCGGCGAGGGCCGGCCGGCGCACCGGCCGCGCTCGGTGTGGTCCGAAATCCTCGGTGGCTGGCGGGAGTTCCGGCGGATCCGCTGGCTGGGGCCGCCCACGCTGGCGTTCTTCGTGATCAATCTGGTGCAGACCGGGACCTGGCAGGTCCTGGGGCCGGCGCTGACCGAGCGGACCGCGGGGCGGGCGGTGTGGGGGCTGGTGCTCAGTGCCCGGGGCGTCGGGCTGCTGCTGAGCGGGGTGGTGCTGTACCGGCTGGCGGTCGGCCGGCTGTTGGCGCTGGGGCAGGCGGCGAGTGCGCTGGGGGCGGTGCCGTTGCTGGTGCTGGGCTGGCGACTGGACGCGCCCTGGTTGGTCGCCGGCGGGTTCGCCGCCGGGCTCGGGGTCTGCGTCACCGGCATCGCCTGGGACACCTCGTTGCAGGAGCACGTGCCACCGCACGCCCTGTCCCGGGTCGCCGCGTACGGCGATCTGCTGTCCTACGCGGCCATCCCGGTGGGGCAGTTGTGCGTGGGGCCGCTGGCCCGGGCGTACGGCGGCTTCCGGGTGGCCGCGGCGGCCGGCGCGGTGGCCGCGCTCGCCGCGCTGCTGCCGCTGGCCTCCGGCGCGGTGCGCGACCTCCGGCACGCCCCACCGACGACGGCTGACGACGGCTGACGACGGCCGCGCATGGCAACCACAGGCCGCGGACCCCCATCCGCTAGCGGCGGATCGGTACCGGGCGGTCCGGGGAGTTGAGCCATACACACTCACCGCGCCGGCTCACGGTGAGCCCGAAGCGGTCGAAAGCGGGGCGGCCGTGCCGCTCGTACTCCACCCAGAGCCTTTCGATCTCTTCCCACAGGCTTCGGGGACCGTATTCGATCACGCTGCCCGCACCGTCTGCGATGGCACCGGAACCTCGGCCGTCGATGACCCACGCACGGTGGCCGCGCCCTTCGTCCTTGCCCGACAGGTGCAGCTCGGGCGCACGCCCGTGCGTGTAGACCAGAAACCCCGGTTCCAGCACGCACCGTGTGTCGAGCGTGGTCGGGCTCTTCCAGCCCTGCACCCCAGCGGGCATGGCCGCGGGCCGATGGCTCCGCATCGGCATGAAGTCGGCCCCCGTCACGAACGGTCCCGACGCCGCTCCGTCTTCCTGCCGGGTGAGCTGCACCAGCGCAGCACCGTGAATGGGTGCCACGATCGTGCCGCCGGCAGCACACTGCTCAACCAGCGGATACGGGACGGTTCCCAGCGAGCACGTGACGATGATGCCGCCGTACGGCTCGTTACGAGCCCATCCCCGCGCGCCGTCGGCCCAGATGACCTCCGGGGTTCGTCCGGAACGTCGAAGGGCGGTTCTGGCCCGTGCGGCAATCCCCTGGTCCACCTCGACAGTCGTGACGTTCCCAGCGCCGAAGCGGTGGGCCAGCAGGGCCGCGTTCCAACCGGTACCGGTTCCGATCTCCAACACGCCTCCCGCCGGGGAAGGTTGAAGTCGCTGGAGCATCTTGGCGACCATCGACGGCATGGAGCTGGACGACGTGGGCTCGTGCCCCTCGTTCCTCCCATCGGCGATCTGCGTCACCACGGACTCATCGGAGTAGACGAGATCCCACCATGCTTCGGGGACGTGCCCCTTGTCCACGGGCACACACCTGCCTTCGGTCGCCCGCCAGACGTGATCGGGGACGAAGTTGTGTCGCGGTACGGCTTCGAAGGAGGGCCGCCAATCCGACGCCAGGTGCCCCGCTGCTTCCAGTTGGTCGAGCAAGGCCGCGTGACGAGCCTGCCAGCCGGTCATTCGTCGTCTCCGTCGCCGGGGTGAGGGGCGTCCGGCCCGCTTCCGTCGGGACCGGAAGGCGTCGGGGGGTCCCACGGCTGGTCCGAGGGCTCGCCACAATGCCTGGTGTCGGGTGCCGTTCGCGTGCTCATTGCTCGTTCCTTCCTGTTGGTTGGACCGGGTTGTTCCTCGCCCAGCCGCCGGCTTGACGGATGTGTGACCGGACGAGAAGCTGCTTCGCCATCAACAGGGCCAACTCGCCTACCCGTGGCGCAGGTTCACCTGCGGCGGCCGGTAGCGAGAGGACTCCTCCGACAGGGCAACCGCCCCCAGCAGCCTGGACTTTGCGATGCCTCATCGCCTCACCGCCTTCCGGTGAGGATGCGCGCGCATCTCGATGTTCAGGTCGGTCACTTTGGACATGTCCCCGTGCCGCCGGGCGTGCTCCCGCTGTTGGGCCAGGGCGCCGCACACGTCGCATCCGGGGCGCGGCGCGGGCCAAGGCTCAGGCAATCCGAGGTGGACGGGCGGGGTCAGGCGCCGCTCCGGGGCATCATCGCGGTACACGACCGCTCCTCTCCGTAGCACTACAACTACCGGGAGCTCTCAGCGTGGCCTACAGTCACTGTGTCTTCAACGTTCTAGAAACGGAGGGCACGTTGGTAAACCTGAAGGAGCTGAACCCGGACGCCTCGCCCCAGGCGGCCTTCGGGGCCCGCCTGCGTAGCGCGCGCGAGGCGCGCGGATGGAAACAGGACGAACTCGCCGCGCAGGTCGGTTACTCGGGGCGGCACATCTCGGCGGTCGAAACCGGCCGCAAACCGCCAACTCTGCGGTTTTCGCGGAGCTTAGACGTTGCTTTCGGGTTCGTCGGGACCGCAGAGTCGTTCGAGCGCGCATGGGGGGAGATCCGGCACGGCAGTCTGTTGGAGGGCTTTCCGGAGTACGTCGGGTACGAGGGTCGGGCCGTGGAGATCCGGCTGTACAACATTGGCATCGTCCCCGGCTTGCTGCAGACGCCGGAGTACGCAGTGGTGTTGGCCGACAGCGCCGTACGACGGGGTGCCATCACCACCGAGCAGGCGGATGAGCGCGTCTCGTTCCTGGCGGAGCGACAGGCAGCGCTGGTACGGCCCCGGCCACCCATGGTGTTCGTGACCATGGATGAAAGCTGTATCCGTCGGCCCGTTGGCGGGGCGGACGTCATGGACGCCCAACTGGCACACCTGATTGAGTTCGCCAAGTTGCCGAACACGGTGCTGCAGGTGGCACCGTTCGAGATAGGGGAGCGCCGCACGCTCAATCTGCCCGTCAACGTCTTGACGCTGCCTGACCGGTCCTTGGTCTGCTACGCCGAGTCCCAGGCTCAGGGAAACCTAGACCGAGAGAGCACCTCCGTGATGTCCATGCTGACGGCATACCATCAATTACAGGCCGAAGCGCTGTCGCAGGCGGCGTCTGTGGCCATGATCGAGCAGTTGCGAAAGGGCACCCCGTGATAATCGATTCCCCCCGCTGGTTCAAGTCCTCCTACAGCGACAACGGCGGCGACTGCATCGAGGTTGCCGCCAACGTCCCCGGCATCGTGCCCGTCCGGGACAGCAAGGACCCGCACGGCCCGCAACTCACGCTGACTCGTGAGGCGTTCGCCGGTCTCGTCCGCTTCGTCAAGGCACACGGCTGACGATCTCCAGCCCGCCTCGTGTCCGCGGCGCCTGGCACCGTGGACACGAGGCGCCGTCAATCATCAGCCCGACCGGCCCGGCTCACAGCCACTCGCCGAACCGGCGGACGTACCACCGCTTCACCCCCTGGGTCAGCAGGCAGTACGCGGCCAGCGTCGCGACCAGCCACGGGAAGTAGGCCAGCGGCAGCGCCTGCATGCCGAGCGCCCCGGCCAGCGGCGAGAACGGCAGCCACACGCCGATGCCCATCACCACCGCGGTCATCAGCAGCACCGGCCAGGTGGCGCGGGACTGCACGAACGGGATCCTGCGGGTGCGCAGCATGTGCACGACCAGGGTCTGGGTCAGCAGCCCCTCGATGAACCAGCCGGACTGGAACAGCGCCTGGTGCAGCTCGCTGTTGGCGCCGAAGACGTGCCACATCAGCGCGAAGGTGGTGATGTCGAAGATCGAGCTGGTCGGGCCGAGGACGAGCATGAAGCGGCCGATGCCCTTGGCGTCCCACTTGCGCGGGGTGCGCAGGTAGTCGGCGTCCATCCGGTCCCAGGGCGTGGCCAGTTGGGAGATGTCGTACATCAGGTTCTGCACCAGCAACTGGAGCGCCAGCATCGGCTGGAACGGGATGAACGCGGACGCGACGAGCACCGAGAAGACGTTCCCGAAGTTCGACGAGGCGGTCAGCTTCAGGTACTTGATGGTGTTGCCGAAGGTCAGCCGGCCGCGCAGCACGCCCTGCCCGAGGACGGTGAGGTCCTTCTCCAGCAGGATGATGTCGGCGGACTCCTTGGCGATGTCGACGGCGGTGTCGACGGAGATGCCGACGTCGGCGTCGCGCAGCGCGGCGGCGTCGTTGATGCCGTCGCCGAGGAACCCGACGGTGTGCCCGTCGGCCTGGAGGGCGCGCACGATGCGGGCCTTCTGCACCGGGTTGACCTTGGCGAACAGGGTTGCCGTGCGGGCCCGGTCGAGCAGTTCGAGGTCGTCGAGCCCGTCGACCTCGGCGCCGGTGACGGGCGTGCCGGGGTCGATGCCGACCTGCTCGCAGACCCGGACGGCGACCAGTTCGCTGTCGCCGGTGACGACCTTGACCGCGACGCCGTTGTCGGCGAGCGCCCGCAGCGCCTCGGCCGCGTCCCGCTTCGGCGGGTCGAGGAAGGCGAGGAAGCCGAGCAGGGTCAGCTCCGCCTCGTCGGTGACGGCGTAGCCCTCCCGGTCAGCGGGCAGGGTGCGGGTCGCCACCGCGAGCACCCGCAGGCCCTGCCGGCCGTGCTCCTCGGCGGTGCGCAGCACCGACTCCCGCCGCGCCGCGGTGAGTTCGACCCGCTCGCCGGCGTGCACGACCCGGACACAGCGGTCCAGGACCTCCTCCACGGCGCCCTTGGTGATCAGCAGGTGCGTGTCGGCGGGTCCTTCGAGGTCGTTGCGGCGCAGGACCACCGACATCCGGCGGCGCGCGAAGTCGAAGGGGATCTCGTCGACCAGCGTGAAGCGGGCGTCGACGACAACCTCCTCGGCCTCGTGCATCCGGTCGATGACGGCCTGGTCCATCAGGTTGCGCAGCCCGGTCTGGAAGTGGCTGTTGAGGTAGGCGTGTTCGAGGACCTCGGTGTCGGGCCGGCCGTGCACGTCGAGGTAGCGGTCCAGGACGATCCGGTCCTCGGTGAGAGTGCCGGTCTTGTCGGTGCACAGCACGTCCATGGCGCCGAGGTTCTGGATGGCGTTGAGCTGCTTGACGACGACCTTGCGGCGGGAGAGGGCGACCGCGCCGCGGGCGAGGTTGGTGGTGACGACCATCGGCAGCATCTCGGGGGTGAGGCCGACCGCGACCGCCACCGCGAAGGTGAACGCCTCCGCCCAGTCGCCCTTGGTGAGCCCGTTGATCAGGAACACCACCGGGACCATCACCATCATGAAGCGGATCAGCAGGAAGCTGACCTTCTTGACGCCGGTGTCGAAGCTGGTCTCGGGGCGCTCGCCGACGAGCGCGCCGGCCATCGAGCCGAGGTAGGTGTCATCGCCGGTGGCGATGACGAGGCCGGTGGCGCTGCCGGAGGTGACCGAGGTGCCGGTCAGCACGAGGTTGTCGGCCTCGACCGGGTCGCTGGTGGTGTCCTGGCCGCGGTCGGTGGCCAGCCGGATGTCGGCCTTGGCGACCGGCAGCGACTCGCCGGACAGCGCGGCCTGGCTGACCATCAGGTCCTTGGCGGTCAGCAGCCGCAGGTCGGCCGGGACGAGGTCGCCGGCGGCCAGCTTGACCAGGTCGCCGCTGACCACGTCGGTCATCGGGATCTCGATGGTGGCCGACATCCGACCGCGGCCGGCGCGGCGCTGCACCGCGGTGGTCGTGGTGACCAGGGCGCGCAGCGCGTCGGCCGCGGCGCCGGAGCGGAACTCCTGCCAGAACCGCAGCCCGACGCTGATCAGCACCATCGCGCCGAGGATGGCGATCTTCGGGTCGAACGGCTCGGTGTCGGCGACCTGGAGCCACTGGCCGTACATCACGGCCACCAGCACCACGAGGACGAGGATGAAGGGGTTCCGACACGCCTTGGCCAACTGGACGTACCAGCGCGGCGGGCGCTCCTGGGCGATGGCGTTGGTGCCGTCGCGCTCCAGGCGGGCCACCGCCTCGCGGTGGGTCAGGCCGGCCGAGGTGCTGCCGAGGTCCGCCAGGGCCTGCTCGGCGGGGCGGGCGCTGAACTCGGCCAGCCGGCCTCCGATCCGACGGGTGCGGGCGGCGAGCTCGGCGGCGCGGCGCTCCCGTCGGGCGCGGCGGCCCGGCGGCGCGAGAGCCTCGGGAGTGGGCGGGCTGGTCATCGTGGTCATGGCGAAACCTCCTGGCGCGCACGCGGGCGGGCACGGCTCGGCCACCGCCGGAGGCCCCCCTGAGGCCCCCCGGAGAAAATCCGGGAGGCTGGCGAAAGAAGGCCGGAGGACCGGAAAAGACCGGTGGAAAATCGTCCGGAAGCCGCGACCCCGTGGAGAACACACGGAGAACACACCGGAAAACGCAGAACAATACCCCCGAGGGGAAAGTCCCACGTCCGGCACGGCATCCAGTGGATTCGTCCGCGGAATGGTTTCCGACAGGGCCGAAAGAGCCGGTGCGCACGGGCACTGAGAATGAGGGGAAATTACCGGTGGCAGATATTCATCGGTGAACCGGACCACGCACCGGACCACGCGGGAGAACCGCGGTGGACCGTCGCACGCGGCCGAACGGACCCGACCCGAAGGGGGGCGGAAAGCACCCGGGGTTCACTGGTGACGGCACACAGCGGGATGGAGAAGGAGCCCGGGATTCACGCGGAGAACGGCGCGATCAGCAAAGGGCAGCGCTGCGGCAAGGACTTCCTTCGGGACTCATCCCGATCACCTCCTCGCTCGCGGCGGACATCGCCGGGCGCCCGCCAGAGGAGCGCCCTCGCGCCCCATCCTGCCATAGGTCAACCGACGCCCTCTCGTCCTATCGGCCATTTATTGCCCGTTGACGATGTGAGCTGCGTCGCATTTTGCCCGCTATTCGCACCCTTGGAGTCGTTCGCACACTTCACGCCCTTCGCGCCGTTCCCGTTGTTCGCACGCGTTCCGGCCCCCGGACGCACGTCGGCACGGGCGCGGCCCCCACACTGTGCCGCGCCCGTGCCATGACGGACGTGCGGTCCGACCTCCCGCGGAGCCGGCGGCGTCAGGTCCGCCGGCTCCGTAGGTCTCGTAGCCCCGTAAGTCTGGTAGCCCCGTAGGTCTTGTGGGTCTCGTGCGTCCCCTACGTCCCGCGGGCTTCGTGGTCACCCGCCCCGGTTGTCCAACGGGAGCCGGGCCGGGCCCCGTTGGCGCCCGTCAGGCGACCTCGCCGATCCGGCCCAGGCGCGGGGCGTCGCGGTGGATCGGGGTGTGGGCGCCGGTCAGTGGAGCGCCGGTGCCGCCGCGGCGGTTGGCGACGATCTCGGCGGCGATGGACAGCGCGGTCTCCTCCGGGGTGCGGGCGCCGAGGTCCAGCCCTATGGGCGAGCGCAGCCGGTTCAACTCGATCTCGGTGAGCCCGACTTCGCGCAGCCGCTGGAGGCGGTCGAGGTGGGTGCGGCGGGAGCCCATCGCGCCGACGTAGGCGACCGGCAGCCGCAACGCCCGTTCCAGCAGCGGGACATCGAACTTGGCGTCGTGGGTGAGGACGCAGAGCACCGCGCGGGAGTCCAGCTTCTGGGAGTCGAGGTAGCGGTGCGGCCAGTCGACGACGATCTCGTCCGCGTCCGGGAAGCGGGCCCGGGTGGCGAAGACGGGGCGGGCGTCACAGACCGTGACGCGGTAGCCGAGGAACCTGCCGACCCGGACCAGCGCGGAGGCGAAGTCGATCGCCCCGAAGACCAGCATCCGCGGCGGCGGGACGGACGACTCGACGAGCACCACGACCGGTTGTCCGCACCGCGCGCCCTCGGCGCCGATCTCCAACGTGGCGGTCCGGCCGGCGTCCAGCAGCGCCTGGGCCTCGCCTATGACGGTGTGGTCCAGGGCCGGGTGTCCGCCGAGGCCGCCGGTGTGGCTGCCGTCGGGGCGGACCAGGACGGCGCGGCCGAGGAGTTCGGCCGGGCCGTCGATGATCCGCGCGAGCGCCGCCGCCTCGCTGGAGGCGGCGGCGGTCAACGCGGCGGCGAGCGGTGCGGCGTTGCTGTCCGCCAGGCTCCCCGCGGGGCCGCCGCCGGCGACGGCCGCGGGGGCGCTCGCCCGTACCGGGGTGACGAAGATGTCGATGATCCCGCCGCAGGTCAGGCCCACCGCGAAGGCATCCTCGTCGCTGTAGCCGAAGCGCTCCATGACCGGCCGGCCGGTCTCCAGGGCCTCCCGGCACAGCTCGTAGACCGCCCCCTCCACACAACCGCCGGAGACCGACCCGATCGCCGTGCCGTCGCTGTCGACGGCGAGCGCGGCACCGGGCTGACGGGGGGCGCTGCCGTTGGTGGCCACGACGGTGGCCACGGCGAAGGTGCGTCCCTGCTCCATCCACCGGTTCAACTCTTCGGCGAGGTCCAGCATGTCGGTCTCCTAAGGGACGGGAGCAGGGCGGGCGCTACTTGACGCCCAGCCACTGCTCGATCGGATGGAGCGAGAAGTAGACGAGGAAGACGCCGGTCAGCGCCCACATGAAGGCGCCGATCTCGCGCCACTTGCCCTGGGCCGCCTTGATGGCGGTGTAGGCGATGACGCCGGCGCCGACGCCGGTGGTGATCTGGTACGTGAACGGCATCAGGGTCACGGTAAGGAACACCGGGATCGAGGTCGCCCGGTCGCTCCAGTCCACATGCCCCGCAACACTCATCATCATCGACCCGATGACCACCAGCGCGGCGGCGGCGACCTGGGCCGGCACGAGCTGGGTGAGCGGGGTGAAGAACAGGCAGGCCGCGAAGAGCAGCCCGGTGACGACGGAGGACAGGCCGGTCCGGGCGCCCTCGCCGACGCCGCTGGCCGACTCGATGAAGACGGTCTGGCCCGAGCCGCCGGCCAGGCCGCCGATCGCGCCGCCCGCGCCGTCCACGAACAACGCCTTGGACAGCCCCGGCATCCGGCCCTTGTCGTCGGCCAGTTTGGCCTCGGTGCCGACGCCGATGATGGTCGCCATGGCGTCGAAGAACCCGGCCAGCACCAGGGTGAAGACGATCATGGTGACGCTGAGCACGCCGATGGAGCCCCAGCCGCCGAACTCGACGTGCCCGAAGAGCCCGAAGTCGGGCATCGCGACCGCCTTGCCGCTCAGGGACGGCGGCGTGCCGCCCCAGTCCTTGGCGGTCAGCCCGCCCAACTTGGTGGCGCCGATGGCGACCGCGGAGCCGACGACGATGCCGATCAGGATGGCACCGGGCACCTTGCGGGCCTGGAGCATGAAGATCAGCAGCAGGGTCAGGCAGAAGAACAGCACCGGCCAGCCGACGAGATGGCCGGAGAGGTCGCTGCCGAGGGTGACCGGGCCGCCGGCGCCCTTGCCCACGAAGCCGGCCTTCACCAGGCCGAGCAGGGCGACGAACATCCCGATGCCCATGGTGATCGCGTGCTTCAGGGCGAGCGGGATGGCGTTCATGACCATCTCGCGCAGGCCGGTGACCACCAACAGGCAGATCACCACGCCGTAGACCACGCACATGCCCATCGCCTGCGGCCAGGTCATGTGCGGGACCACCTGGGTGGTCAGTGCGGCGGAGACGTTGAGGCCGGCGGCGAGCGCCAGGGGGACCTTGCCGACGAAGCCCATCAGCAGGGTGCAGACCGCCGCGCCCAGGGCGGTCGCGGTGACCAGGGCGCTGTGGTCGAGGCTGTTCTTGTGGACGTCCTGGACCGACCCCAGGATCACCGGGTTGAGCAGGAGGATGTAGCACATCGCCATGAAGGTGGTGATGCCGCCGCGGGTCTCCCGTGCGAGGGTCGAGCCTCTGTCGGAGATGTGGAAGTACCGGTCGAGCCAGGACCGGCCGGCGGGCTGACGCGCGCCGTCGCCCGCGTCTTCCGCCGTGGTCCTCGGCTCGGTGGACTGCTGGGTCATGGTGCCTAACTCCCAAGGTTCACAGGGGCACTCGCCGGGGGCGAGATTTGGGATGGATATTCGGCTGCACGACCCGGGGGACGGCCCGAGACGAACGGGGTACTGACTGCCCGGAGTTGGCGACAGATCAGCCTGTGGGTGGGGCGGTGAGGCTCCGGACGGTGCGCGGGAGGACGGACAGGACACCCCTTGACGCGCACCGCCCGGAGGGGCGGGGCCTGGGGAGGTGGCCCCAGGCGGCTGACCGCGTTACGTACCCGTCAGGTGCTCGGGACGTACCGGCGTCTTGGTGAGCTCCAACCCGGTCGCGTTCCGGATCGCCGCGAGGACGGCCGGCGTGGACGACAGGGTGGGGGCCTCGCCGATGCCGCGCAGCCCGTACGGGGCGTGCTGGTCGGCGAGTTCGAGGACATCGACCGGGATGGTCGGGGTGTCGAGGATGGTGGGGATGAGGTAGTCGGTGAAGGAGGGGTTGCGCACCTTGGCGGTCTTGGGGTCGACGATGATCTCCTCCATCACGGCCACGCCCAGGCCCTGGGTGGTGCCGCCCTGGATCTGGCCGACGACGGAGAGCGGGTTGAGCGCCTTGCCGACGTCCTGGGCGCAGGCCAGCTCGATGACCTTGACCAGGCCCAGTTCGGTGTCCACCTCGACGACCGCGCGGTGCGCGGCGAAGGAGTACTGGACGTGGCCGAAGCCCTGGCCGGTCTCCAGGTCGAACGCCTCGGTGGGCCGGTGGCGCCACTCCTCCTCGATCTCGACGGTCTCGTCCTCCAGCACGTCGACCAGGTCCGCGAGGACCTCGCCGCCGTCGGTGACGACCTTGCCGCTCTCCAGCAGGAGTTCGGCGGTGGCCCAGGCCGGGTGGTAGGTGCCCATCTTGCGGCGGCCGATCTCCAGGACCTTCTCGCGCACCAGCTCGCAGGCGTGTCTGACGGCGCCGCCGGTGACATAGGTCTGCCGCGACGCGGACGTCGAACCGGCCGATCCCACCTGGGTGTCGGCGGGGTGGATGGTCACCTGGTGGACGCCCAACTCGGTGCGGGCGATCTGCGCGTGGACGGTGACGCCGCCCTGGCCGACCTCCGCCATCGCGGTGTGCACGGTGGCGACCGGCTCGCCGGCGATGACCTCCATCCGCACCTTGGCGGTGGAGTAGTCGTCGAAGCCCTCGGAGAAGCCGACGTTCTTGATGCCGACCGCGTAACCGACGCCGCGGACGACGCCCTCGCCGTGCGTGGTGTTGGACAGGCCGCCGGGCAGTTGACGGACGTCGGCGCCCTCGCTGGACTCCCACTGGCGCTCGGGCGGCATCGGCATCGCCTTGACGCGGCGCAGCAGTTCGGCGACCGGGGCCGGGGAGTCGACCGGCTGGCCGGTCGGCATGATCGTGCCCTGCTCCATGGCGTTGAGCCGGCGGAACTCGACGCGGTCCATGCCCAGTTTGTCGGCCAGCTTGTCCATCTGCGCCTCGTAGGCGAAGCATGCCTGGACCGCGCCGAAGCCGCGCATGGCGCCGCAGGGCGGGTTGTTGGTGTAGAGGGCGATGGCCTCGATGTCGACGTCGTCGATCACGTACGGACCGGCCGACAGGGACGCGGCGTTGCCGACGACCGCCGGGGAGGCCGAGGCGTAGGCGCCGCCGTCCAGGACGATCCGGCACTTCATGTGCGTGAGCTTGCCGTCCTTGGTGGCGCCGTGCTCGTAGAAGAGCTTCGCCGGGTGCCGGTGGACGTGCCCGAAGAACGACTCGAACCGGTTGTAGACGATCTTGACCGGCTTGTTGGTGCGCAGCGCGAGCAGGCACGCGTGGATCTGCATCGAGAGGTCCTCGCGACCGCCGAACGCGCCGCCGACGCCGGAGAGCGTCATCCGCACCTTGTCCTCGGGCAGGCCGAGCACCGGGGCGATCTGCTTGAGGTCGGAGTGCAGCCACTGGGTGGCGACGTACAGGTCGACGCCGCCGTCCTCGTCCGGCACGGCGAGGCCGGACTCCGGACCGAGGAACGCCTGGTCCTGCATGCCGAAGGTGTACTCGCCCTCGACGATCACGTCGGCCCGCTCGGCGGCCGCGGCCGCGTCGCCGCGCAGGATCGGCTGGCGGTGCACGATGTTCGGGTGCGGGACATGGCCGCTGTGGTGGTCGTCGCGGCCCTCGTGGACGAGGATCGCGTCCGGCGCCAGCGCGCTCGACTCGTCGGTGATGACGGGCAGTTCGCGGTACTCGACCTTGATCTTGGCGGCGGCGCGGCGCGCGGTCTCCGGGTGGTCGGCGGCGACCAGGGCGACCGGCTCGCCGTGGTGGCGGACCTTGCCGTGGGCCAGGACCGGGGTGTCCTGGATCTCCAGGCCGTAGTTCTTCACCTCGGTCGGCAGGTCCTCGTAGGTGAGGACCGCGTAGACGCCGGGGGTCGCGAGCGCCTCGCCGGTGTCGATGGAGACGATCTCGGCGTGCGCGACGGTGGAGCGCAGGATCTGGCCCCACAGCATGTCCTCGTGCCACATGTCGGACGAGTAGGCGAACTCACCGGTGACCTTCAGGGTGCCGTCGGGGCGGAGCGTGGACTCACCGATGCCGCCCTGGGTCTGCGAACCCTGGGTGACCTTGGACGGAATGCCGGTGGTGCGTGTGTCTGCCATGGCGTCAGACCCCCTCGGGCTCGGACTGGCGGGCCGCGGCCAGGCGCACCGCGTCCATGATCTTCTCGTAGCCCGTGCAGCGGCACAGGTTGCCCGACAGCGCCTCGCGGATGTCCGCGTCGCTGGGGTTCGGGGTGCGCTCCAGGAGCTCGTCGGAGGCGACCAGCAGGCCCGGCGTGCAGAAGCCGCACTGCACGGCGCCGGCATCGATGAACGCCTGCTGGATCGGGGCGAGTTGAGCGCCCTCGCCGGTCTGCGAGTCGGTGCCCTTGGCGGACCAGCCCTGGGCCTCCTGGAGGGCGGTGCCGCCGGCGCCGCCCTCCTCATGGCCGCCGCAGGCGCGGTTCTTGGCGAAGTCGGCGAGGCCCTCGACGGTGACGACGTCGCGGCCCTCGACCTGTCCGGCGGCCACCAGGCACGAACACACCGGCACCCCGTCGAGGCGGACCGTGCACGAACCGCACTCGCCCTGCTCGCAGGCGTTCTTGGACCCGGGGAGGCCGAGCCGCTCGCGCAGCACGTACAGCAGGGACTCGCCCTCCCACACGTCGTCGGCTTCCTGCTTGCGGCCGTTGACCGTGAAATTGACGCGCATTACGCGACGCCTCCCTTCGTAACGGTTCCCGTGCCCGTGCCGCGGTACGACTCCCAGGCCCAACCGAGCGTGCGGCGGGCCATGATGCCGACCGCGTGACGGCGGTACGAGGCGGTGCCGCGCACGTCGTCGATGGGGTTGCAGGCGGCGGAGCACAGGTCCGCGAACTGCTTGGCGACCGACGGGGTGATCACCTTGCCGTTGTCCCAGAACCCGCCCTCTTCGAGCGCGGCGTTGAGGAACGCCTCGGCCTCCTTGGCCCGGACGGGTGTGGGCGCGGCCGAGCCGATGCCGGTGCGGACGGTGCGGGTCTCGGGGTGCAGCGCGATGCCGAAGGCGCACACCGCGATGACCATGGCGTTGCGGGTGCCGACCTTGGAGAACTGCTGCGGGCCGTCGGCCTTGGGCAGGTGGACGGCGCGGATCAGCTCGTCGGCCTGGAGGGCGTTGCGCTTGACGCCGAGGTAGAACTCGTCGATCGGGATCATGCGCACGCCGCGCCCGGCCGACTCGACCTCGACCTCGCAGCCGGCGGCGAGCAGTGCGGGGTGCGCGTCACCGGCCGGCGAGGCGGTGCCGAGGTTGCCGCCGACGCCGCCGCGGTTGCGGATCTGCGGGGAGGCCACCGTGTGCGAGGCCAGGGCGAGGCCCGGCAGCTCGGCCCGCAGGTGCTCCATGATCGTGGTGTAGGGGACGGAGGCGCCCAGGCGTACGGTCTTCTCCCCGACCTCCCACTCGTCCAGGTCGCCGATCCGGTTCAGGTCGAGCAGGTACTCGGGGCGGCGGTGGTCGAAGTTGATCTCGACCATCACGTCCGTACCACCCGCGATGGGCACAGCGGTCGGGTGCTCTGCCTTGACGGCGAGCGCCTCCTCCCAACTGGCGGGGCGAAGGAAGTCCATCGTTGGCCTCTTCTGAGAAATTTGGGTCGTCCGCTGCTCATGGTCGGGACCTCGGGCCCTCGTCGCCAGTGAGCCGTTCATGACGCGTTAACGCGGTTGGGGTTAGTGAACGCGCCGCACACCCACCCGGTGCAGTCACCGAAACCATGAAGCGGTTGGCTGGCCACGGCGCCCGTCTTGTAGATTCGAACGAAAGACGAGGGATCAAAACCTCGCGGCATTCCACCGGCAACACGAGACAGCACAGAACGGCGGGCGAGGTCATGCGGCTCCGCGCACTCCTGGACACACACTCTCTGGGCCTCACGCTACTCGGGGGCGACGAGGAGCTGGACCGCACCGTCCGTGGCGTGATGACCACCGACCTGCGGGACCCCAGCCGGTACCTCTCCGGCGGTGAGCTGGTGCTCACCGGGCTGGCCTGGCGCCGGGAACCGGAGGACGCCGAGCGGTTCGTCCGCATCCTGGCGACCGCGGGGGTCGCCGGGCTCGCGGCCGGCGAGGCGGAGCTGGGCGCCATCCCCGACGACCTGGTGCAGGCGTGCGCCCGGCACCGGCTGCCGCTGTTCTCGGTCGACGAGAAGGTGTCGTTCGCCTCGATCACCGAGCACGTCGTCCGGCAGGTCTCCAGCGAGCGGGCCGGCGATCTGGCCGCCGTGGTGGACCGGCACCGGCGGCTGATGACCTCCGGGCCGGCCGGCGGCGGCCCCGAGGTGGTGCTGGACCTGCTCGGCTCCGACCTGGACCTGCGGGCCTGGGTGCTCTCCCCCACCGGCCGGCAGATCGCCGGCTCCACCCTGGCCGGCGCCGGTCCCGAGCTGCCCGCTCCGCTTGCCGCCCGGCTGGCCGGCGAGCACCTGGCGGCCGCCCGCAGCGGCCGCCGCGGCCCGCACCGGATCACGCTCCGGGGCACCGGCGCGCACCCGCTCGACGAGGGGCTGCCGGGCGACGGGGCGGGCGCGACCTACTCGCTCTTCCCGATCCGTCACGGGAGCCGTGACCTGCGGCAGACGCTGCTGAGCGACTGGCTGTTGGCCGTCGAGGCGGACGCCGGTGACTGGTCCGAGGAGCGCCTGGACCTGCTGCACGGCGTCACGCAGTTGATCGCCGTCGAGCGGGACCGCCGGGACGCCGCCCGCACGGTCCGCCGGCGGCTGGCCCAGGAGGTCCTGGAGCTGGTCCAGACCGGCGCGCCGCCGGCCGAGATCGCCGCCCGACTGCGGGTGGCCGCCCCGGTCCTGCTGCCCGGGCTGGGCGCCGCCCCGCACTGGCAGATCGTGGTGGCCCGGGTCGAGTGGGAGGGCGGCGACGTGCCCGGCGGCCCGGTGGCGCAGAGCCTGCTGGAGGAGGTGCTGGTCGCCCCCGGCACGTCCGGCCCGGAGCCCGCGGACCGGATCGCGGTGGCGCACACCGGCGACGAGGCGGTGGCGCTGGTGCCGCTGCCGGCCGTCCCGGAGGACGCCGCCGACACCGCGACGGACGGCCTGCGCGCCGACCAACTGCTGCGCGTCATCCGGGAACCGCTCGCCCGCGGCCTGGCCGACGACGGCCGACTGACCGTCGGCGTCAGCGCCTCGGTGCACTCCGCCGAGGGGCTGCGCGGCGCCCTGGAGGAGGCCCGGCACGCCCGCCGGGTCGCCGCCGCCCGCCCCGGCCGGGTCTGCGCCGCCGGCCACGAGGAACTCGCCTCGCACGTCCTGCTGTTGCCGTTCGTCCCGGACGACGTCCGCCGGGCCTTCACCGCCCGGCTCCTGGACCCGCTGCGCGACTACGACCGCCGCCACCGCGCCGAGTTGATCCCCACCCTGGAGGCGTTCCTCGACTGCGACGGCTCCTGGACCCGCTGCGCCACCCGCCTCCACCTGCACGTCAACACCCTCCGCTACCGCGTGGGCCGGATCGAGCAACTGACGGGCCGCGACCTCTCGCGCCTGGAGGACAAGCTGGACTTCTTCCTGGCGCTCCGGATGAGCTGACGGGCCCTCAACGCGCCGCGCAGGACGGCCGGTTCACCGGTCGCGCCCGCCGGCCGCGGGCGGCCGCCGCGGGGCCTGCGCCGTCCGAGGTACCACGATCGGGCGAAGTCGGGTCAACGCCCTTGGTGCGCAGGGCGAGCGGCCCGCCCCGCAGCGCCGCCGAACCGCCGGTTACCAGCCACGCGAGCCGCCCCACCCGATTGTGAAATCTTTCACCCACCCCCTTGGCCCGGTGCCGGGATTCGTGCTGTGATGCGCCCCACAGCATCCTGAATTCCCGCTCAATGGCGCTCGGGGAGGCACTGTGGCGGACACCGCCATGCCCGGATCCGCGGATCCGGCGGATTCCATGAGTCCCGCGGATCGGATGGCGGTCCCGGCTCCACGCCCGGGCGCCGCGCCGGTGCCGGGCGGTGCCCCAGGGGACGATGATCCGCTCAGCCGCGCCGTGTGGCGGCTGCGCTCCCGCGGCTGCTGGCTCGACGCCGCCGCCCTCCTGGCGCCGCACGCCGCCCGACAGGCCCCCGCCGCGCTGCACCGCGCCGCGCTCTTGGTGGAACGCTGCATGTTCACCGCCGCCGGCTGGGCCGAGGCGGAGGACGCGCTGCGCACCGCGGAGGCGCTGGCCGGCGACGACGACGAACGCGGCGCAGCGGCCTGCGAACGCGGCCAACTCGCCTACAGCTCCACGGTGTTGGGCGTCCGCGACCGGGTCGACGAGGCGCGCTCCGCGCTGGGCCGGGCCGCCGCGCTGCTCGCCCCGGGCACGCCGGGCCGTCCGCTGCTGGACTACCGGCGCGGCCTGATGGCCGAGCACCTCGCCGACAGCCCGGACGCCGCCCGCGCCGCCTACCGCCGCGCGCATGCCGGTGCCGTCGCCCACGGCGACCGCCTGCTGCTCTCCTTCACCTGGCGCCACCTGGCCGGACTGGCGCTGCGCGACGGGGAGTTGGCGGAGGCCCGGCACGGTTTCGCGGAGTCCCTGCGGATCCGCGAGGAGTTGGGGTTCCTGGTCGGTACCGCACCGGCGCTGGCCGCGCTGGCGGAGGCCGTCCCCGAGGACGAGGCGGCCCGGCTGCGCACGGAGGCCGCCCGGCTGTTCCGCCTCATGGGCGGCGTGCCCACCTGGCTCGCCGGCCAGCTCCCGCAGCCCCCGCCGGAGGAGCCAGCGGAGGTCGGGGAGCCCGCCGGGTAGTCGTCGCGCCGGCGCCGGCCGAAGGCGCCTCCCCGGCCGTCAACCACCCGACATCGGCCATGCCGCGCCCCGCGCCGATTGGCCGGAATGCGTCCCCGCCGGTCGCGGATCGGCCGGGCCGCGGTGGCTGTCGCCGCCGCACCGGCCGCCGACCGGGCAGTAGCGCGACGCCCCACGGACCACGAGAATGGCCACAAGTCGCACTGCGACGGGGCGGCGCGGCCTGGATGCTGGTCCGGGTCCAGCTCCCTCTGGCAGCGCCTTTCAGGAGGCCCACCGTGGCAGGAGTCACCCCCACGAGCTCCGGAACCGACTGGGGCAAGGCACATTTCGAGTCGATCTACAACTGCCCTGATCCGCGCCGCTACTTCGACACGCTCCACCCGCTCGCGTACCAGATCCCGCACCACGGCCAGGCGGTGTTCCGCGCCCTGGCCGACGCCCTACGGCGCCGCCGCGGCGACCGCCCACCGCTACGCGTCGTCGACCTCTGCTGCTCCTACGGGATCAACCCGGCCCTGCTCAACCACCGGGTCACCCTCGACGACCTCTACCACCACTACGTCACCACCGACCCGCACGCCCTCAAAGGCGACTCCCTGGCCCGCGCGGACCGGGCCTACTACGCCGCCCGTCGACTGCCCGGCGCGGCCCGGGTGACCGGCATCGACGCCGCGGACCGCGCGGTCGGCTACGCGGTGGCCGCCGGCCTGCTCGACCACGGCTTCGCGGAGAACCTGGAGCTCGACGCCGCAAGTCCCGCGCTGCACCAGGCGCTGGCCGGCACCGACCTGGTCACCGTCACCGGCGGCGTCGGCTACATCACCGCCCGCACCTTCGCCCGGCTCTTCGACTGCCTCGCCGAGCCGCCCTGGGTCGCCGCGTTCGTGCTGCGCACGGTGTCGTACCGGCCGATCTCCGCGCTGCTGGCCCGGGCCGGACTGGTGACCGAGCGGGTCACCACGCGCACGTTCCGCCAGCGCCGGTTCGCCGACGAGGCCGAGCGCCGGGCGGCGTTCGAGGCGCTGGCGGCCCGCGGGCTGCCCACCGGCGGCAAGGAGGCCGACGGCTTCTACCACGCCGAGTTGTACGTCTCCCGGCCCGCCGCCGACGTCACGGCGCTGCCCCTGGCGGAGTTGCTGCCCGCCTTCTGACGCCGGCCCTCACCACCCGGCCGGCCCCGCGCTCAGTGCGGCCGCGGCGCCGCCGACAGGTGCGCCCGGGCGATCCGCTCCACGACCCCGTGCTCCTGGGCGATCAGCGCGTCCAGCAGGGCCGTGTGCTCGGAGGCGTCGGCCAGCAGTTCGGCCGTGCGGAGGCGGGAGCCGCCGCCGGCCGACCACTGTGCGCGGCGCAGCAGTTCGCCGGCGACCTCGGTGAGCCGGCGGTTCCCGGTCAGCGAGATCAGCGCCTCGTGGAAGGCGTGGTCGGCGTCGGCGTACCCGACCCGGTCGCCCCGGGCGGCGGCGGCCACCCCGTCGTCGGCCAGCGGGCGCAGCTCCTCCCAGCGGTCCGCGGGCACCGCCCGGGCCAGCCGCAGCAGCGCGGGCACCTCCAACATGGTGCGGACCTCGGCGAGTTCGGCGAGGTCGCGGGAGCTGCGCTCGCGGACCCGGAAGCCGCGGTTGGGCACCACCTCGACGGCCCCCTCGCCGGCGAGCTGCTGCATGGCCTCGCGGACCGGGGTCGCGGAGACGCCGTACCGCTCGGCGAGGGCCGGCGCGGAGTAGACCTCGCCGGGGAGGAGTTCCCCGGCGGTCAGCGCGCGGCGCAGGGCGGTGAGGACCTGGCCACGGACCGAGTGCCGGCGCGGCCGCTGCCGGGGCAGGCGCAGGCCGGCGGCCTCCGGGCCACCGTCACCAGCGCCGCGGGGTGCGGCGCAGGCGGCCGGTGCGGGCGGCCACGCCCCGGCCTGCGGCCGCGGTTCCGCCGTGCCCTGCTCCATTGACGCTCCTCCTGCTGACGACTGCTGACGATCGGGAACCTGGTCGCCACCGGGGCCGGACGGCCGGCCGGGGTTGGACGATCAAGGTCGGACGATCGAGCTAGCACTCTAAGCGTCCGAAGCCGCGGTTCACACGCCCGCGGGGGCGGGTAGGGATGTCGGATAAGGTAAGGCTTACCTGCTAACGATCGCGATTCGGTGGTCCCCCGCATGCCTTCTGCCACTGCCGCCGCGCCTGCCGCCCCCTTCGCCGGCCACCCGGCCAAGGACGCCTACGCCCGGCTCGCCGAGGTCTTCCCCGACCTCCGGGTGACGCTCTGGGACGACGAGCCGCCCGCCGGCGACGGCTGGTGGACGGCGTCCGCGCTGGCCGCCGGCGGCCCGGTGTTGGACACCTTCCTCGCCGACGAGGCGGCCCGCATCACCGCCGAACACGGCCGCCCCGCCCGCCCCGACGTGGTCGCCAGCTTCGCCCTGCACCGCTACGCCTGGCCGGTCTGCCTGCTGATCACCGTCCCGTGGTTCCTGCTCCGGCGGGTGCCGCACCTGCCGGTGGCGGACGTCCGCTTCCACCGCGGGCTGGGTCGACTGGCAGTGCGCGCCGCCTCGTTCGGGTGCCTCCCCGACGACCCGGCGGCGACCCTGCCCGGCGCCCGGGTGGTGCCGGACGAGGAGGCCCTGCGCGCCGAGGTCCGCGCGGCGGTCGCCGACCATCTGCGGCCCGTCCTGGACGGCTTCCGCACCCGGGTGCGGCGCGGGCCGCGGGCGCTGTGGGGGATGGCGTCCGACGAGATCGTCGAGGGGCTGTGGTACGTCGGGCAGTTGCTGGGCGAAGGGCCGCGCGCGCGGGCCGAGTTGGCGCGGCTGCTGCCGGGGGCCACCGCGCCGTACGCGGCCGACGCCGGGTTCCGCGAGCTGACCGGGCCGGACGGCGCCGCGCTGCCGACCCGGGACCGCGCCAGCTGCTGCATGTACTACACGCTGCGCCCCGAGGACACCTGCGCCACCTGCCCGCGCACCTGCGACGCGGAGCGCATCAGCCGCCTCACGGCAACCTCCTGACCCACCGGCCGCCCACAAGAGCGAGCGTTTCTCGCACACAACTCCCGCAGCAGGCATGGGAGTTCGATTTTCCGGCCGCTCAGCCGCGTGCCCCGGCACCCCTTGGCGTGCTCTTGCGCGGAAAGCCGGTACGTCCGGAGCCGGTTCCGTCAGGATGGCGCGCGCGCTCGCCGATTCGCGACAGCGCGGCAATCTGAGCAAGGGGTTCCGGAATGAGAACGACCGATATATCGCTTAATTGGCTGGTTCCGGCGCTTCTGCTGCTCGCCGGGGTCCTGGTCGCCGCCGTCCTCGTGCTGCGCGGCAAACGCGCGGACCGCCAGGCCGGCACCGACGACTCCTGGGAACGCAGCGAGGAGCGCCGCCGCCGCAAGGAGACCGTCTTCGCCTCGGCCTCCTATGTGTTGCTGTTCTGCTGTGCCGCGGTCGCCGCGGCGCTCTCCTTCCACGGGCTGGTCGGCTTCGGCGTCCAGAACCTCGGCCTGTCCGGGGGCTGGGAGTACCTGGTGCCGTTCGGGCTCGACGGCGCGGCGATGTTCTGCTCCGTGCTGGCGGTGCGCGAGGCCAGCCACGGCGACGCGGCGCTCGGCTCCCGGATGCTGGTGTGGACGTTCGCCGGCGCCGCCGCGTGGTTCAACTGGGTGCACGCCCCGCGCGGCATGGCCCATGCCGGGGCTCCGCAGTTCTTCGCCGGCATGTCGCTGTCGGCCGCGGTCCTCTTCGACCGGGCGCTGAAGCAGACCCGCCGAGCGGCGCTGCGCGAGCAGGGCCTGGTGCCCCGTCCGCTGCCGCAGATCCGGATCGTGCGCTGGCTGCGGGCGCCCCGCGAGACCTTCGCCGCCTGGTCGTTGATGCTGCTGGAGGGCGTGCGGACGCTGGACGAGGCGGTCGAGGAGGTCCGCGAGGACAAGCGGGAGAAGGCCCGGAGCCGGCTCCGCCGGCGGGAGCAGGGCAAGTTGGACCGGGCCCGCATCAAGGCCCTCAACCGACAGCACCGCTCCTGGGGCAGGCGCGGCACCCGCCAGGTCGCCGTCGCGGTGGCCGCACCGGCGCCCACCGCGGAGCCCGGCCCGAACACCTCCGGGCCGGTCGAGCCGGCGCCGCTGCCCCAGGGCGAGTCGACCAAGCGGCCCCGGCCGGCCCTCAAGGCCGTGACCGGCGCCGACTCCGACGGCCCCGCGCCCGGGCGCCGCGGCGCCATCGACCTCACCGCCGAGGACGACCCCCAGACCAGCCCCCGGCTGGACACCCTGGAGGAGAAACTCGCCGAGATCGAGCGGCAGTTCGGCTGATCGGTGGCGGACCGCGCCGACCCCACACCCCCGGCTGCGCGTCAGGCCGGTCCGCCTCCCAGCTCGAACCACACGCACTTGCCGACGCCCTCGGACCGGACGCCCCAGTCGTCCGCCAGCGCCCGGACCAGCGTCAGCCCCCGCCCCGACGTCCCGGTGACCGACGTGGCGCGCGGCTCAGGTATCCGGGTGGCGAAGTCCCGCACCTCCACCCGCAGCCGGTCGGTGACCCGCGCCGTCACCACCGCCCCGCCCTCGGTGTGCAGCAGGGCATTGGTGATCAACTCGCTGGTCAGCAGCACCGCCACCTCGGGGTCCGCCGGTGCGCGGCCATCCGGCGGCGCCCAGCGGCCGAGTAACTCCCGCAGTTCCCCGCGGACCTCGCCGACGGCCTTCAGATCGGCCTGTCGCACCTTGCGTTCCCACACTCGCGGCGGCCGCACCGCGACCGTCCCGCCCCCGCTCCCCCCCTCCCCTTGCTGCCGTCTGTCGCGCTCCTCGCACCGCACAGGCTGACGCATGCTCCCCCCGCCCCCAACGAACCCAGCGTTCTGCCTCGAACAGCCTCACGGTCAGCATTCCCACCGGGCCCGGCCCCATGCTTCCGCTTGCCGCCGGCCCGCCGGCGCGCCCACCGGGGCCGGGCGGTGCCGGTCTGCGGCGGCCCGGCGGAACGGGCCCGGGCGGGCCGAGGTGGGTATACGTTCCGCGACCGCCCGGAGCGCGCCGGTCCGCGGGCCGGTGCCGGGCCCGCCCGTACGAGCGTTGAGGAGCCGCCGTGCACGACGATCGACTACTGGTGGAGGGGCGCCTGGCGCGGGCGCTCGAACAGCACATCCGCCCCGCCCAGTACGCGGCCCGCCGACCGCTGCGGCTCACGGTGTGGCATGTGCCAGGCGAACCCGTGCCCGTCGCCGAGGCGTTGGCCGCCGGCTACGAACCGTTCGCCCTCGGGGACGCCTGGGGGCCGCCGTGGTCGACGAGTTGGTTCCGGCTGGCCGGCGAGGTTCCCCCGGAGTGGGCCGGGCGCCGGGTGGAGGCCGTCCTCGACCCGGGGTTCACCGGAGACGGCCCGGGCTTCCAGGCGGAGGGGCTGGTCCATGACGCCGCCGGCGTGCCCCTCAAGGGCATCCACCCGCGCAACCGGCACGTCCCCGTCGCATCCCCGGCCCGCGGCGGCGAGGAGGTCCGCCTGCTGCTGGAGGCGGCCGCCAACCCTGCGGTGCTGCACGGCTTTTGCCCCACCGACCTCGGTGACGTCCGCACCGCCCCGCGCCGGCCGCTGTACCGCTTCGCCTCCGCCGACCTGGCGGTGCTGGACGAGACCGTCTGGCAGTTGCTCCTCGACATCGAGGTGCTGTCCGAGCTGATGGCGGAGCTGCCCGTCGACCGCCCCCGTCGGCACGGCATCCTGCGGGCCCTGGAACGGATGCTGGACGCCCTGGACCCGTACGACGTCGGCGGCACGGCGGCCGCGGCCCGCGCCGAACTGGCGGACGTGCTCGGCGACCCGGCCGCCGCCAGCGCGCACCGGGTCTCCGCCACCGGGCACGCCCACATCGACTCCGCCTGGCTCTGGCCGCTGCGCGAGACCGTCCGCAAGGCCGCCCGCACCTTCGCCAACGTCACCCAACTGGCCACCGAGTACCCCGAGTTGGTGTTCGCCTGCTCGCAGGCCCAACAGTACGCCTGGGTGCGGGACAACCAGCCGCACATCTGGGCGCGCATCAAGACCGCGGTACGGCAGGGGAATTGGACGCCGGTCGGCTCGATGTGGGTGGAGTCCGACGCCAACATGCCCGGTGGCGAGGCACTGGCCCGGCAACTGGTGCACGGCAAGCGGTTCTTCCTGGACGAGCTGGGCGTGGAGACCGAGGAGGTCTGGCTGCCGGACTCCTTCGGCTACACCGCCGCCTTCCCGCAGTTGGCCCGGTTGGCCGGCGCGAAGTGGTTCCTCACCCAGAAGCTGTCCTGGAACGACACCGACCGGATGCCGCACCACACCTTCTGGTGGGAGGGCATCGACGGGACCCGGGTCTTCACCCACTTCCCGCCCGTCGACACCTACAACTCCCAGCTCCACGGCCGCGAACTCGCCCACGCGGAACGGAACTTCGCGGAGAAGGGCCGGGCCACCCGCTCCCTGGTGCCGTTCGGCTGGGGCGACGGCGGCGGCGGACCCACCCGGGAGATGCTGGAGCGGGCCCGCCGGCTGCGCTCCCTGGAGGGCTCCCCGCGGGTCACCGTCGAGCCGCCGGCCCGCTTCTTCGAGGCCGCGCACGAGGAGTACGGGGCCACCGCCCCGGTCTGGTCCGGCGAGCTCTACCTCCAGTTCCACCGCGGCACCTACACCTCGCAGGCCAAGACCAAGCAGGGCAACCGGCGCTGCGAACACCTGCTGCGGGAGGCCGAGTTGTGGGCCGCGACCGCCGCCGTCCGCACCGCCGGGGCCGGCGCGCGCGGCTACCGCTATCCGTACGAGGCGCTGGACCGCCTCTGGAAGACCGTGCTGCTGCACCAGTTCCACGACATCCTGCCCGGCTCGTCGATCGCCTGGGTGCACCGCGAGGCCCGCGCCACGTACGCCGCGACCGAGGCCGAGCTGACCGCCCTGATCGAGGGGGCCCTCGCGGCCCTGGCGGACGAGGCGGGGGACGGCCAACCGCCCAGGACGGCCGTCTACAACGCCTCGCCCTACGACCGCGACGAGGTCATCACCCCGCCCGACGGCGCCGGCCGGCCGCCGGTCACCGTCCGCGTCCCCGCGCTCGGCGCCGCCCCGCTCCCCGCCCCCGGCGCCGACGCCCCCGCCCCCGCCCCCGTGCGGGCCACCGCCGACGGCGACCACCTCACCCTCGACAACGGCCGGCTACGGGTGCGCGTCGACCCCGACGGCCTGCTGACCTCCGTCCGCGACCTGGCCGCCGGCCGGGAGGCGCTGGCCCCCGGCGCCCGCGGCAACCTCCTCCAACTGCACCCCGACCACCCCAACCAGTACGACGCCTGGGACCTCGACCGGCACTACCGCAACCGGCACACCGACCTCACCGCCGCCGACGCCGTCGAACTGGTCGCCTCCGGTCCGCTGACCGCCACCGTGCGGGTCACCCGCACCTTCGGCGCCTCCCGCCTCACCCAGGACCTCACCCTGCACGCCGGCTCCCGCCGCCTGGAGATCACCACCGACATCGACTGGCACGAGTCGGAGAAGGTCCTCAAGGCCGCGTTCCCGTTGGACGTGCATGCCGAACGCTCCACCGCCGAGATCCAGTTCGGCCACGTGCACCGCCCCACCCACGCCAACACGAGCTGGGACGCGGCCCGTTACGAGATCTGCGCGCACCGCTGGCTCCGGGTCGCCGAACCGGGCTACGGCATCGCCGTCCTCAACGACTCCACCTACGGCCACGACGTCACCCGCACCCCCCACGAGGACGGCGTCGGCACGACCGTGCGGCTCACCCTGCTGCGCGCCCCGCACAGCCCCGACCCCGAGACCGACCAGGGCACCCACCGCCTCCGCTACGCGCTGCTCCCCGGCGCCGGCACCGGCGACGCCCTCGCCGGCGGCCTGGCCCTCAACCTCCCGCTGCGCACCGCCCCCGGCACCGGACGCCTCACTCCGCTGGTGCGCGTCGACCACCCGGCCCTGACCGTCGAGTCGGTGAAGCTCGCCGACGACCGCAGCGGCGATGTCGTCGTCCGCCTCTACGAATCCCACGGCAGTCGCGCGAGGGGAACCCTCGCGCCCGGCTTCCCCGTCGCCCACGCCACCGTCACCGACCTGCTCGAACGCCCCCTCCGGGACGAGGAGGAGGGACCGACCTCGGACCTGGCGCTCACCCTGCGCCCGTTCCAGATCCTGACCCTCCGGCTCCGGCCGCAGCACCCGGCAGCGGCCCCCGAGTGAGGCGCGCCCGGCCCGCCGGTACGCCCGGCGGGCCTCATCCGCGCGGAATGTTGCGCAGGTTGGACCGGGCCATCTGGAGCATCCGCCCCACCCCGCCGTCCAGCACGATCTTCCCGGCCGAGAGCGCGAAGCCCGACACCATCTCGGCGCTGATCTTCGGCGGGATGGACAGCGCGTTGGGGTCGGTGACCACGTCGACCAGCGCCGGCCCCTTGTGCCGGAACGCGTCCCGCAGCGCCCCGCGCAGTTGCTTGGGCTTCTCCACCCGCACGCCGTACGCCCCGGCCGCACCGGCGAGCGCGGCGAAGTCCGGGTTCTTGTTGGTGGTGCCGTACGAGGGCAGCCCCGACACCAGCATCTCCAACTCCACCATTCCCAAGGAGGAGTTGTTGAACAGCACCACCTTCACCGGCAGGTCGTACTGGACCAGGGTCAGGAAGTCGCCCATCAGCATCGTGAAGCCGCCGTCCCCGGACATCGAGACGACCTGCCGGCCGCGGTCGAGGAACTGGGCGCCGATCGCCTGCGGCAGCGCGTTGGCCATCGAGCCGTGACTGAACGAACCGATCACCCGCCGGCGCCCGTTGGGCGTGAGGTAGCGGGCCGCCCAGACGTTGCACATCCCGGTGTCAACGGTGAAGACCGCGTCGGCGGCGGCCTCCTCGTCGAGCACCGAGGCGACGTACTCCGGGTGGATCGGCACGTGCTTCTCCACCTTGCGGGTGTACGCCCTGACCACGCCCTCCAGCGCGTCCGCGTGCTTCTTCAGCATCCGGTCCAGGAACCTGCGGTCGGTCTTGGCCCGCACCCGCGGGGTCAGACAGCGCAGCGTCTCCCGTACGTCACCCCAGACGGCGAGGTCCAACTTGCAGCGCCGGCCCAGGTGTTCGGGCCGCACGTCCACCTGGACGATCCGGACGTCGTCGGGGAGGAAGGCGGTGTACGGGAAGTCGGTACCGAGCAGGATCAGCAGATCGCACTCGTGGGTGGCCTCGTAGGCCGCGCCGTACCCCAACAGCCCGCTCATCCCCACGTCGTAGGGGTTGTCGTACTGGATCCACTCCTTGCCGCGCAGCGCGTGGCCCACCGGCGACTTCACCCGCTCCGCGAACTCCATCACCTCGGCGTGCGCGCCCGCGGTGCCGCTGCCGCAGAACAGCGTGACCCGGTCCGCCTCGTCGACCATCCGGGCCAGCTCGTCGATCTCGGCGTCCCCGGGGCGGACCGAGGGCCGGGTGGTCACCAGGGCGTGCTGGAAGGCCCGTTCGGGCGCCGGGTCGGCGGCGAGGTCGCCGGGCAGCGAGACCACCGCCACGCCGCTCTGCCCCACGGCGTGCTGGATCGCGGTCTGCACCACCCGCGGCATCTGCTTGGTGCTGGAGATCAGCTCGCTGTAATGGCTGCACTCGGCGAACAGCCGGTCCGGGTGGGTCTCCTGGAAGAAGCTGGTGCCGATCTCGCTGGACGGGATGTGCGAGGCCAGCGCCAGCACCGGGGCCATCGAGCGGTGCGCGTCGTACAGGCCGTTGATCAGGTGCAGGTTCCCGGGCCCGCAGGACCCCGCGCAGGCCGCCAACTTCCCGGTGAGCTGCGCCTCCGCCCCGGCGGCGAAGGCCGCGGTCTCCTCGTGCCGGACCTGGATCCAGTCGATGCCGGAATTGCGGCGGATGGCGTCCACCACCGGGTTCAGGCTGTCCCCGACGACCCCGTAGAGCCGTCGCACACCGGCCCGCACCAGGATGTCGATGAACTGTTCGGCTACGGTCTGCTTGGCCACGGAACGAGCCTCCTTGGGGCGGTGCACGGGCCGACGGGCACGGCTGGCTGCTGGCTGGACTTCCCATGTACCCACGGGACCACGCGCTCCGCCTCCGGCGGCGTGCGATCGGGCGCGCGACCGGCGCCCGTCACCTCACGCCTCCCACACCCCCACCGCCGTGCGGTCCCCGACGTCCTCCGCGGCCCGCGGCCGGACGGCGGTGAGGAAGTCGGCGGGGTCGGGCGGGGCGGGCGCGGACCAGGCGGCGGCCAGCCGGGCGGCGGCATCCGGGTCGAGGCCGAGCCGCCCCGCCAGATCGGGGCCGCACAGCAACAGGACGTCGCCCGGGCGCCCCGGCTCGGCGCGGAAGCGGAACGGCGTCCCGTCGCCGGGCTCCAGGTCCGCCCACCCGCCGTCCCGCAGCCGGAACAGCCCGCCCGCACCGACGCCGAAGAACACCCGGGTGCGACAGCCGGGATCCGCGGACAGCAGGAGGCAGCGCAGCGCGGCGGGGGGCGGGCCGGCAGTACTGGGGGTGCCGGGCGGCCCGACTGTCCTGGGCGGCTCGGGTGTCCCGGTGGGCTCAGGCGCCCCGGTCGACTCGGGTGTCCCCGTCGGCCCGGTGCGGAGTTTGCCGTGCGCGCGGTGGGTGAGGCGCTGTAAGCCCGCCCGGAGCGCGTCGGTCCGGCCGGTGCGGAGGTCCCGCGCCAGTTGGGCGGCGCTGCGGCCGATGGCGCCGCCCAGCCAGGCGCAGGCGTCGCGGGCCGCGCGCGGGGCGGCGGGCGCCGCGGTGGCCACGGCGATCAGCAACAGCGCGTCCCGTCCCGTCCCGAACCGGGCGGTCAGGAGCGCGGCCCCGCGGGCGGCACCGCGCCGACGGGCGACGGCCCCGCGCCGGGCGACGGCACGGACCGCCGCGGAACCGAATGCGGCGCCCTCCAGAACGGTGTCCGGCACCAGTTGGTCCAGCGCGTCCGGATCGGCCTCGGGAAATCCGCAGGCGTCGGGAAGGGAACGGGCCGCGCGCTCCCGGGTGGTGGGCTCCCCGCCCGTACGGCCGTCGGGCGGCCCGGATTGCGCTACGGACGCCCCTACGGGAGACGAGGAGGGTGGTGATGCTGGGGATGGGGACGGAGTCGGGGACGCGGGGGGCGTGGGGAACGGCTGCGATCGGGCCGGCAGTTCCCAGGGGCGCGGCTCCCAACCGCTCGGCTCCCACGGCCGGGGCTCGAACGCCCCGGGAGCCAACTCCCCGGAGCCGGAACCCTCCGATCCGGTCCCGGCGAAGGCAGCCCCCGCTGGGGGGCTAGGGTCAGCAACGGTCGCGTCAGAGGCCGACGCCCGATCGGGCCGCTGCGCTCCCCCGGCCCCCGCGTCCCGCCCCACCGTCCGCAGTGCCGACTCGATCCGGTCGTCGAGGGTGTCCGAGGCACCGTCCGGCCGGGACCCACCGGACCGCTCGGCGTCCTCGGCCTCTTCCCCGTACAGCTCGCGCCACCACCAGTCGTCCTCTCTGCCGCGGCCCGCCCCGTGCTGGTTCATGGGTCGCATTGTCCCGTTGCGCGCGCTCCCGAAACAGGGCGCGAAGAGGGCATTCCAGGAAGCGCGCCCGGTCCGCGTCCGGCAGTCTTGGGCCATGCGGGCCCTGAGAGAGCGCAGCCTTCGAGCCGTCGCCGGGCACGCGCCGCTCCGGACCCGGCCGGACACCGGCGCCTCCGGGGCCGCGGCATGAACGTCGGGCAACTGATCGTCGTCGGGCTCGTCATGCTGCTCGGGGTGTTCGGCGTGCTGATCCCGGGCATCCCGGGACCGCTGGTGGTGTGGGCGGGGCTGCTGTGGTGGACGACGGTGGAGCGGTCCTCGTGGGCGTGGACGGTGTTGATGGCCGGAACCGGCGTGCTGCTCCTCAACCAGGTGCTGAAGTGGCTGCTGCCGGCCCGCAATCTGCGCGCGGCGGGCGCCCCGTACCGCACCCTGGTCCTCGCCGGCGTGACCGGCATCGCGGGCTTCTTCCTGCTCCCGGTGATCGGCTGTCCGCTGGGGGCGTTCGGCGGCCTCTACGTCCTGGAACGGGTCCGCCTCGGCAGCCACGGCGACGCCTGGGCCTCCACCCGCACGGTGCTGCGCGCCGTCGGCCTGAGCGTGCTGGTCGAACTGTTCGCCTGCCTGCTGGTGGTGGGCGCCTGGGTAGGGGCGGTGGTCGCGGGCTGAAACCCCCGCGACCACCGCCCCGGCCCCGTACCGCGCCCGGCCGACCGACGGCGCTATCGACCCCGCCGGCGCTCCCGGCCCTCCACCCCCTGCCCCCGCTTCCGCTCCGTCATGTGCCGCCCCAGCGCCTGCTTCTGCTTCCACTCGCGCCGGAGTTGGGCGCGCTGCCGGACGTCGGTCTTGGCCACGATCCACTGGTTCTCGCGCCGCAGCTTGCGATGGCTCTCCAACCGGCGCGGCGCCAACTCGCCGCTCGCCACGGCCTCTTGGACCGCGCAGCCCGGCTCCGCCTCGTGGGCGCAGTCGTGGAACCGGCAGCGCCCGGCCAGTTCCTCGACGTCCGCGAACGCCCGGGCCAGCCCGGCCTCCGCGTCCCACATGCCGACGCCGCGCAGTCCCGGCGTATCGATGAGGGCGCCACCGGCGGGCAGCACCAGCAGGTCCCGGGTGGTGGTGGTGTGCCGCCCCTTGCCGTCCTGGTCGCGGACCGCCTGGACGTCCTGGACGTCCGCCCCCAACAGCGCGTTGGCCAGCGTGGACTTGCCGGCTCCGGACCGCCCCACCAGGACGGAGGTGGCGCCGGCGAGCAGCGTGGACAGCGCGTCGAGGCCGTCCCCGGTTGCCGCGCTGACCGCCAGCACCGGCGCCCCGGGCGCGGCCGCCGCGACGTCGGCCACCAGGTGGTCGAGCACGGCCGGATCGCCCACCAGGTCCGCCTTGGTGAGGGCGACCAACGGGCGCGCCCCGCCCGCACCGGGCGACGCGGACCCGTCCGCCGCACTGGACAGCGCCAACGCGAGGAACCGCTCGATGCGCCCGAGGTCCAACTGCTCCGCGAGCGACACGCAGATGACGATGCGGTCGACGTTGGTGGCCAGCACCTGGCCCTCGGAGCGCTTCGACGAGGCGGAGCGGACGAACGCCGTCCGCCGGGGCAGCAACGCCCGTACGACGCCGTCGAGATGGTCGCCGCTCCGGCCGTTCGCCAGGTCGATCGCGGCCCAGTCGCCGGTGCACGGCACCCGCATCGGGTCGCCGGTCGCCACCAGCGCGGCGTCCGCCAACACCGTCCGGACGCCGTCCCCTTCGGGCACGACGGCGTCCACCCGCCCGCGGTCCACGCGGACGATCCGGCCGGGCACGAACCCCTGCCCGGCGAAGGGGAGGAAACTCTCCGCGAAGCCGTCGTCCCAGCCGTAGCCGGTCAGCGGATGCGCAGCGGAGAAAGCGAAGTCGAACAACGGGATGGCCCTTTCGGGAAATACGGGCCCCGGCGCGGCGCACGGCACACGGGCGCGTACGCGAAAGAGAGTCGGTCAGCCGGAGGCCACGGAGGGAAGAGTGAGGGTCTGCTGCATGCGGGCAATGCCCGACACCACGACGACGGTCATCAGGTCTCACCTCCCTTTCCTCAACGGCTGCCAGCGACCCTAGCCCGGCCCCGCGCGACGCCGCCACGCATTTATTCCGGCGCCGCTCAGCCGCCCCTGCCGGGGCAGTAGACGGCCTCCCGCTCCCGCCAACTCCACCTCCCCACCGCCCGATTCCTTATCGAACCTTTGCCCTCACCTGGTCGTCAGCGGAACGACGGTGCGCCACGCTGTCGGCACGTCACGACTTGACGGGGGACTACCTTGAATAGCGAACTTCCCGGCCGCGTAGCCCGGTTACCCCGGCTCCGCGGCCATGGCGCGGGCGGGGGCTCCGCATGACGAACAGGATCGTCAAGGCGCTGGAGGACGGCGCTGGCAAACTGGCCAAGACCCTCGGCAAGGACGCCGGCAAGGCCGTCCAGGACCTCTACCACGACACCGGCAAGCGGCTGAAGCGGGTCGCCGACAACCATCTGGAGACCGACGCCAAGCACGCGGCGGAGATGGAGCGGATCGCCAAGCGCCCGCGCACCGAGACGCCGGTATACCACCTCGACGACCGCGGCAACATCAGCCGGCTGCGCCACAACCCGGGCGCCAAGACGCCGGAGGAGCGGTACAAGAAGGAGAAGCTGACCTCCGAGGACAAGGAACGGCTGGGGCTACAGAGTTCGTCGATCGGGGGTCCCCGGAAAGGGGAGCAGGCCGCCCGCCTTAAGAACAAGCAGGAGGGCAGGACCGACCCACGGCCCACATCATCCTCGACCCCGGTGGCGCAGGGGAGTTCGGACCTCGCCCAGGCCACCCAGCTCGCCCGCCACGCGGACAACAGCTACGGCACGCACAGGGGCGGCGAGTTCTCCAGCAACAACTACGCCGCGGCGCGCATCACCGGCGCGAACGACAAGGGGGACTTCATCCTCGTCGGACGCAGCCATCGGGGCACCAGCGAGTATCCCGGCGCCCATTCGGAGCGCATGATCGGAACACCCTTCCTAAGGCAGGGAGAAGGGAACCGAATACGGGACCTGTATACGGAACGGGCGCCCTGTGGACCGGCGGCGAACTGCTCGGCCTGGATGGCCGAAAGGCTCTCACACGTCAATGTCAGTCACACCTTCGAGTACGGAAACACCACGGCGTCAAGAGCCGCCGGTAATGCGGCAATGCAGCAATATCTCGACGGGCTGAAGGCCAGTAGATAGACTCCCTACCCGCCCCTACCCAGCGACAGGAACGGCGCATGACCACCAGCCCTGACGACCTCAGTCGCCCAGCGCTTGAGACCGTGTTCACCCCGGCCGAGCTGATCACCGTCCCGGAGCGCCAACTCGCCGACGTGGCCGACCCGGACGCCAGAGAGGTACTGCGCACGCTGGGGCTTCCGACGGGGGCCACCCCGTGGTTCAGCTTCTACACCAAGATCGGCGAACGGTTCGAGCGGGTCGGCGAGGACTTCGACTGGGAGCTCGCCGATACGTACGACGAGGTGCCACCGGGCGCCGACAGGTGGATCCCGCTGGCCGAGATCCCCTACGACAGCATCGTCCTGGACCCCGAAACCGGTAAGGTCCACTGCCTTCCGCAGGACGGTGAGATCTACCTCTTCAACAGCACCCTCCGGCAATTCGTCCACTTCCTCTACATCCTGCAAGTCGAGCGCCCCGCATACGACATGGAATGGGAAGGCGACGACGACCTCTTCGACTCCGAGGGTGCGCGTTCCCGTGTCGAGGCGGCGATGCGGTCCATCGATCCGGCCGCCCTGGAAATTCCGGAATCGCGCTGGCACGACGTACTCGCCGGCATCGAGGACCCCGAATACGACCACTACTGACGGCCGCTGCCAACAACCGCTAGTAACGGCCACCGACGCAATTGCCGACCACCCACCCGGCAGCTACCGCATTCCCGCCCAAGGAGCCCCGATCCGGTGACTGAGGACACATCCCTGCGGACCTTCGGGCCGAGCGACCCCGAAGACCCCGCCGGCGCACCGGCGCACCGGCTGGCCGGGGTGTCGGTGCCGTGGCAGGTCGGTCCCTATTTCGCCACCCGAGGCGACGATCCGGTCCCGCTGGGCGCCTACGCCGAGGCGAACGGGCACCGCCTCAGCCGGGCGGAGTGCGCGGACTGGGCGCGGCTGGGCACCGACAACGGCTTCGAACTGTGCGCGGACGCGGAGGGTTCGGTGTGGGCGGTGCTGCTGGACTTCGAGGAGGACGACCGGTTCGTCAACTCCTCCCCTGAGGAGTTCGCCGCCGGCCTGGCGGAGCTGCACGAGGCCCTGCGGGTCATCCTGAGCACCGACCGGCCGGCGACCGCCGCCGCGGCCTTCGAGAAGCTGACGGAACGTCTGAAGACCGCGAATCCACGGGCGTTCGTGGACCGGGAGAGCTGGTGGCCACTGGTGCTGGACGACATCCGCGACACCGCGAGCGTCGAGAACTACGCGGCCTTCGAGTACGTCGACCCGACCAGCGGCAAGCGGATCGTCACCCGCTCCGGCACCCTCGGCCTGCACCCCGAGGAGCGGTTGTGGGACGGGCTGCACGCGGCCGGGGTCAAGCCGGAGCAGGTCCTGCGCATCCACACCGACCTGGAGCCGTGTTTCCTGCCCGGCCACTACTGCTCGCTGTGGCTCGGACAGGTCTTCCCGCACGCTGAGTTGACGCACAGCTTCCCCTACGGCGAGTCCGCCGAGTCGCGGGCCGCCGGCGTCCGGGCCCTGCGGGAGAGCTCCGCCCAGGAGGACGGGCCGGACGCTTCGAACGGTTCGGCGGCCGACCGGTGAGCGCCGCCCCCGCGCCGGGCGGTCCCGATATCGCCGCCTGGCCGCCGTTGGACCAGGTCACCGCGGCCCACGGGCCGGCGCTGCTGGACTGGGCGGCCGACACCTCGCCGGAACGCCCCCGGGTCTGTCTGGTGCGGGGGGCCAGGGGCAGCGGCAAGAGCCGGTTACTGGCGTGGTTCCTCATGGGCTCGCCCGCCCATCCCCGCACCGTCGTGCACGCGGCCGTCCTCGCGGAGGGGCTGATCTCGGACGCCGCGGCCTGGGACGTCGGGCGGCAACTCGGCTACGGCCCGCTGTCGCCGGCCCGGTTGCTGGACCGGCTGCTGGTCGATCAGCGCCCCCTGCTGCTGCTCGTGGCCGACCTCCACCGCGCCGGACGCGGCCCCGCCGACGGCCCGTTGGCCCGGCCCGCCACCCTCGTCCGGGAGCTGTTGCGGCCGCTGCTGGAGCTCCCGGGGACCCGCGCCGTCATCGAGGTCGGGAACGCCGAACTCTTCGGCGCCGAGACCGAGGGCGTGCCCGTCGAGACCATCGACCTCGGCGCTACGGCGCTCGGTCCCGTCGACGGGCCGGCGCGCATCGACCTCGCCGCGCAACTCCCCCGCACCGCCGACGGCCGCCCCCTGTGGGACCGGGCCCCCGGGGACGTCCGGCAGCGGGCGCTGGACCAGGCGCTGCTCGCCGAGGACCCCGGGCCGGCGGTCCGCGCCCTGATCACCGACCCCGGGTTCCTGCTCCACGGCTCGCCGGTGTCGCTCGCGGCCTGCCTGGCCGACGACCGCGTCCCGGCACCGCCGGGGCTCCGGGAGACCTGGCGACTGGTGGCCCCCCTGCTGTCGGACACCGAACTGGCCGCCGCCGACCGCGCCGCCCTCCTCCACACCGCCGCGCTGGGCGCCAGCCCCACCCTCGCCCGCTATCTGCTGCCGCTCGCCGAGGCCCACCCGCTCACCGGCGTCTGGACCCGGCCCGGCGCCCCCGTCACCGCCCTGGCACAACTCCCCGGCCCGGACGGCCAGTTGCTCGCCGCCGACCCGCTGGGCGACCTCGCCGTGCTCGACCCGACCACCGGCCGGAGCGCCGGCCCCGCACCCGTCCCACCGGCCAGCACCGCCCGCCCGCAGGGCATCGCCGCGCACCACGAGCGGTCCCTGCTCCTGCTCACCGACGCCGGGGCGCTGCGCCCCACCGGCGACGACGCCGGCGCGGACTTCGGTCACCTCGCGACCCACCACGGCCGGGCCGCCCTCGGCAGTCCGGACGCCACCCCCACCGCCCTCGGCCAGTGCCCGGACGGTGCCACCACGGTCATCGGCGACGCCCAAGGCGCCGTCCATGTCTGGCAGTTGAAGGACGCCCAGGCCGCTCCGCTCTCCCGCGCGCTGCACCCGGCCCCCGTCTCCGCGGTGGCCTGCCTGGCCTTTCCCGACGCGGGCCGCACCCTGGTGATGAGCGCCGGCATGGACGGCACGGTCCGGCTCTGGGAGACCTCCGCCGATCCGTTGCCGACGCCCATCGCCCAACGCCGCGCCCTGGTAACGGCGTTGGCCGCCGCGCACACCCCACACGGCCCGGTCCTCGCGGTCGCCTGGAACGACGCGACGCTGGACCTGTGGGACCTCGCCGGCAGCCGCCTGCGCTCCGTCCCCCTCCTCCTGCCGGCCGCCGCCCTCGCCTTCTCCCCCGGCCCCCGCCTGACCATCGGCGGCCCGGACGGCGCCTATGCGCTCGCCCTCAACACCGCACGCCTCTGGGACGCGACGGGCACGGCCCCGCCGGAAGCGCCCTAACGCACGGAACGGGCGGCCGGCTCCTGGTCGCCGGCCGCCGCGTCCGTGCCGCCCGTTCCCGTCCCCTCCCCGCCGTCGTAGGCGAGGACCGCGTCGAGGTACTCGGCGATGGCGTCGCGGTTGCGGGTCAGGCAGGAGATGCGCTCGGTCATCCGGTCGCGTTCCCGCGCCAGGGTGTCGATCATCTCCGGGGTGGCGTCGGGGAAGTAGATGGTCCGGGGCTTGTCCAGGCAGGGCAGGATCTGCTTGATGATGCGGGTCGGCAGGCCGGCGTCGAGCAGCCCCCTGATCTGGAGCACGCGGTCCACGAAGCGCTCGTCGTAGTCGCGGTAGCCGTTCGGCGTGCGCGCGGTGACGATCAGCCCCTGCTCCTCGTAGTAGCGCAGCAACCGCCTGGGGGTGCCGGTGCGTTCCGACAGTTCTCCGATCCGCACGACCGTCCCTCTCCGTGAACCCGCGCTGCCGGATGGCAGCATACGGGCGCGCCGGGGCGGACGGTGCGGGCGGACGTCAGCGCACGCGGGAGTCGGTGCGCCTGACGCGCCGCCGCGTCGGTGACTCAGTGCACCGTCACGGTGACGGTGGAGGAGTGGGTCTTGCCGTGGGCGACCCGCAGCTTCTCCTGGCCCTTCTTGCTGAGCTTGACCTTGACGCTGTAGTAACCGCCGTGCTTGGTCTTGGTGTTGGCGTGCAGCGTGGTCCACTTGCCCTTGTTCATGTGTTGGACGGTGAGCTTGCTGTCCGTCTTGATGCCCTTGGTGCGGCCGCTGAGGGTGACGGTCTGGCCGGCCTTGATGGACTTGGCGCTCGCCTTGACGCCGATCTCCTCGTGCGTCTTGGCGGTGGCGACGGTGGCGGTGTGCAGGTCCGGTACCGCGCTCGGCGCGGCGATGGCGGTGCCCGCGCCGCCGGCCAACAGGGCCGCGCACGCGGCACCGATGACCGCGGTCCGCAGGTGGTACGCCTTCTTGGTGGTCCCCATGGAATTCACCTCACCTGTGTTGCCTGGTTCCGGCTCGCCGGCACCCGGGGGCGTCGCCGCCCTACGGGCGCTCCGGGGGCCGGAGCGTTCCCGGCCCAGTATGCGGAGCGGTTCATGAGGCGATCGTGTGCCGCGGATGTGAGTCCTCACATGGCGGGCCCGCGGTCAACCGCTGGTCACGGGGACGGGGTTGAGCAGCCGGTATCCGGCACCGCGGACGGTCTCCAGGTGGGACGCCCGGCCGCCCTGGTCGATCTTGCGGCGCAGATAGGCCACGTACTGGTCGACGACGTTGGAGACCCCGTCGCAGGGGAAGTCCCAGACCTGCTCCAGGATCAGGGTCCGGGTCAGCACCTCCCCGGGGTGCCGCAGGAAGAGTTCCAGCAGGGCGAACTCCTTGGGCGAGAGCCGGAGTTCGGTGCCGGCCCGCCAGGCCCGCCGGCTGGCCGGGTCCAGCCGCAGGTCGCCCACCGCGATCAGGGCCGGCCGGGCGCGCCCGCCGCGGCGGGACAGCGCGCGCAGCCTGGCGTACAGCTCGGCGAAGCTGAACGGCTTCGCCAAGTAGTCGTCGGCGCCGGCGTCCAGGCCCCGGACCCGGTCGGGGACCTCGTTGCGGGCGCTCAGCACCAGTACGGGCGACCAGCAGCCGCCGGCCCGCAGCCGGCGGCACACCTCGAAGCCGTCGAAGCCGTGCAGCAGCACGTCGAGGACGATCAGGTCGTAGGGCACCTCGCGGGCCCGCCAGACCGCCTCCGGGCCGGTCGCCGCCAGGTCGACGGCGTAGCCCTCCTCGGCGAGGCCGCGGCGCAGCAGCGCCGCCGTGCGGGGCTCGCCGTCGACCACCAGGACGCGCATTCCTCCACGGTAGGAGCTCCGCGGGCGGACGACATGTGGAGCGTCCGTGGGCGGCGTTCGGGCGCGGGCGGCCCCGGGCGCCGGTCAGTCGTGCGGCGGCAGGTGCCGGACCTGGTGGTCGGCGGCGCTGAGGGCCTCGTCGACCAGGCGCCGCAGATGCCCGTGGCGCAGCGCGTAGACGGCGCGGCGACCGTCCTTGCGGACGGTGACCAGCCCGGCGAGCCGGAGGCGGGCGAGGTGTTGGCTGACGGAGGTGCGGGAGGCGCCGCAGACCTCGGTGAGGGTGGTGACGTCGGCCTCGCCCGCACCGAGGCGCCGCAGCAGGGTCAGCCGGGTGCGGTCGGCGAGGAGCCCGAGGATCTCCACGGCGGCGGTCAGCCGGGCGCCGTCGGCCGGCTCCTGCGCACCGTGCGCAGTTGATAGGTGCATGCGTGCGCTCATACGCACATAATGAGGGGCGAGGGCGGAGGGCACAAGCCGCGCCCCGGACGCCGAAGAGGGGCGATGCCCATGGACGCGCAGTTGCCGGTTCCCGGACCCCACTCCCACCCCGACGGTTCCGCGCACCACCACCCGCACCCCGTCTGTCGCTCCCGCGCGGCCCGCCTGCGGCACCGGCTCGCGCACGCCGTCACCCCGCACAGCCACGAGGCCCGGGACAAGGTCGACCCCGCGCTGGAGAGCTCCCGCGAGGGGCTGCGCACGCTCTGGCTCTCGCTCGCCGTCCTGGGGCTGACGACGCTGGTGCAGGCCGCCGTCTTCGCGCTGTCCGGCTCGGTGGCGCTGCTCGGCGACACCCTGCACAACGCCGCCGACGCACTGACCGCCGTCCCCCTCGGTGTCGCCTTCCTCCTCGGCCGGCGGGCCGCCAACCGCCGCTACACCTACGGCTACGGCCGCGCCGAGGACCTGGCCGGCGTGGTCATCGTGCTGACCATCGCCGCGTCCGCGGTGCCCGCCCTCTACATGGCCGTCGACCGGCTCCTGCACCCGCGGGACGTGGCACACCTGTGGGCGGTCGCGGCCGCCGCGCTGGCCGGCTTCGTCGGCAACGAGTGGGTGGCCCGCTACCGCATCCGCACCGGCCGCCGGATCGGCTCCGCCGCGCTGGTCGCGGACGGGTTGCACGCCCGCACCGACGGCTTCACCTCGCTGGCCGTGCTGCTGGGCGCGGGCGGCGCCGCACTGGGCTGGCGGGCCGCCGACCCGGTCGTCGGCCTGCTGATCACCGGCGCGATCCTGCTGGTCCTCAAGGACGCCGCCCGGGAGGTGTTGCGGCGGCTGATGGACTCGGTGGACCCGGCGCTGGTGGCGTCCGCCGAGGCCGTGCTGCGGGCGGTGCCCGGCGTCCGCGGGGTGGGCCAGCTCCGGATGCGCTGGATCGGCCACGCGCTGCGGGCCGAGGCGGACCTCGTCCTCGACCCGCGGCTGACCGTGGCCCAGGGCCACCGCATCGCGGTGGCCGCCGAACACGCACTGATCCACGCCGTACCGCGCCTGACGGCGGCCACCGTGCACCTCGACCACACCCCGGAGGACGACTCCCCCGACCCCCACGCGGCGCTGGCCCACCACACCGGCCGTCATCCGAGGATCGGGATCAGCCCCAGTCCGAAGACGACGTAGAAGCCGGCGGCCAGGGCCAGTCGGCCGGCGGTGAGGCGGTGCGTCCGCATCATCACCAGCAGGTAGCCGATCGCCGCCATGGTGATCAGGCCGGCCCACACCAGGGCGGTGTCGAAGTGCCAACTGGTGAAGAGCAGGCCGAGGCCGCTGGGGACGGTGGCCTGGATCATCATGGCGCCGGAGATGTTGGCCAGCGCCAGCTTGGTCTTGCCCTGGCGCACCCAGATCACCGCGTTCATGATCTCGGGGAGTTCGGTGGCGATCGGGGAGAGCAGCAGCGCGGTGACCGAGGCGGAGAGTCCGAGCATCGGACCGATGGCGTCCAGTTGGTGGACGAAGAGCTGCGAGGCGAAGAAGATCACGACCAGGGTGACCAGGGTCTGCGCGACGACCGCCCAGGTCGCCGGGGACGCCGCCCGCGGCTGGAACTTCAGCGGCTCCAGTTCGACGCCCTCCTCGTCCTCCTCGTGGTCGCCGCGGATCTCGCGCCAGAAGTAGGCCGCGTACACCGCGAAGAACGCCAGGCCCAGCACCGGCTTGAAGGCGAAGGCGACCAGGCCGAGCGCGACCTTGACCAGGAAGACCGGCAGGAACCACGTCTGGTCCTTGGCCAGCCGCCGCATGTCCTTCGGCGCGCCGAGCTCCCGGGCCGGCTCCGGGGCGTCCCCGACGGCGGGACCGCCGGCCGCGACCAGGGCGCGCCGCTTGCGCCGCTGGAGCAGCAGCATCGCGCCGGTCACCCCGTACGCCACGGTGGCCAGCGCCAAGGGGCCGCCCATCGCGGCGCCGACGCCGATGTTCTTGGCCTCCGGGGTGGCGCCGGTGGTCACCGCCACCAGGGTCACCACGGACTCCGGCAGTGCGGTGCCGAAGGCCGCCAGGATGGTGCCCACCGCCATCCGGCCCACGTTGAGCCGCTCACCGAGCCATTCCACGGCGTTGACGAACCACTCGCAGGAGAGGTAGATCGCCACCGCGCAGGCGATGAGCAGAACGAAATGCAACACGCTGATCGTCAGCCTTTCCGCTCCGGCGGGCATCGAGGGCGACCGGCGTGGGAGCGGCGGCACGGCTTCGACCCCGCCGACGTGTCCTTGAAGAATCGTCGACAAAGGGCCGAAGGTCTCGCCCGCCCGCGCAGTGACTGCGTGGGCCCGGCCACCGGGAACCGCGGGCGGCTCCAGTGTGTCGACGACCGGTTTGCGGGGCTACTCCCCTTCGCAGCCCCCCACCCTACACACCGCGGGTGCGGATCAACGTGAGCGGGACAACGGGAACACCCGCCGCCTCAGCCGGACTTCTGGAGCCGCTGGAGCGACTCGACGAGCTGGTCCACCTCCTCCGGGGTGTTGTAGAGGGCCAACGAGGCGCGGGCCGCGCTCTGTACGCCGTAGTGGGCCAGCGCCGGCTGGGCGCAGTGGTGGCCGGCCCGGACGGCGATCCCGTCGCGGTCCAGCCAGTCCGCGATCCGCGCTGGGTCGTGGCCGGCCAGATTGAAGGTCAGCACCGCGATCCGGTCGGGCGCCGAGCCGAGCAGCTCCAGCCCGGGGACGGTCGCCATGACCTGCTGGGCGTAGCCGAGCAGTTCGGTCTCGTACGCGGCGACGGCGGGCCGGTCGAAGCCGGTCAGCCAGTTCACCGCGGCGAGCAGGCCGACGACCCCGGCGATGTGTCCGGTGCCGGCCTCCAGGCGGTGCGGGACGGGCGCGAAGTCGGTCCGGTCGAAGGACACGGACTCGATCATGTTGCCGCCGCCCTGCCAGGGCGCCATCGCTTCCAGGATCTCCGGCTTGGCGTACAGGGCGCCGATGCCGGTGGGGGCGAAGAGCTTGTGGCCGGAGAACACGTAGAAGTCGGCGTCGAGGTCCTGCACGTCGACCGGGAAGTGGGCCACCGCCTGGGCGCCGTCGACCAGGACCCTGGCCCGGTAGCGGTGCGCCAGTGCGGTCATCTCCCTGACCGGCGGGACGGTGCCCAGCACGTTCGACGCCTGGCTGAGCGCCACCAGCCGGGTCCGCATGGAGAGCCGGTCCGCGTAGGCGTCGAGGTCGATCTGCCCGTCCGGGCGGAGCGGGACGGGCACCACCCGGGCGCGGGTCTCCTTGGCCACCATCTGCCAGGGCACGATGTTGGAGTGGTGCTCCAACACCGGGACGAGGATGTCGTCACCGGGGCCGAGGTTGGCCCGTCCCCAGCTCTGCGCGACGAGGTTGATCGCCTCGGTGGTGCCGCGGGTGAAGACGATCTCGTCCGGGGAGCCCGCGCCCAGGAACTGGGCGACCGCCGTCCGACCCCCCTCGTACGCCTCGGTGGCCTCACGGGCCATGGCGTGCGCGCCGCGGTGGATGTTGGAGTTGCCCGCCCCGTAGAAGCCGGACACCGCCTCGATGACCTGGCGGGGCTTCTGGGTGGTGGCCCCGTTGTCGAGCCAGACCAGCGGCTTGCCGTTGACGGTCCGGTGCAGGATCGGCACGTCCCGGCGCGCCAACTCGGGCGAGAAGGACGGCTGTTGGGAGGCTTGACGGCCCGTCATTCCGACGCCGGGGGGCGTGGCGCCCGGCCAACTGGCGCCGGTGGCCTCCGGGGACGGTGTCGACGCGGGCGGGGGCACCGGGGAGCCGGTGTCCGGCGCGGGGGCCGCGGTGGTGGGGACTCCCGTCGCACCCGTCAGGCTCCGCGCGCCCGACCCGGTCGACGGGTATCCCAGCAGGTCAGGCGTAGTCATGGTAACGGGACACCTCGACGTTCTGGAGGACCGCGAGGGAGTCCTCGACCAGGACCGCGGCGTTGAAGTACGCGGTCATCAGGTACGAGGTGATGCCCTTCTTGTCGACGCCCATGTTCCGCATGGCCAGGCCCGGTTCGATCTCGTCGGCGACCTTCGCCGGGCGCAGCCCGACCACGCCCTGCTCGGCCTCGCCCACCCGCATCAGCAGGATCTCGGTGGTGCCGGTCTCCGCACCGCCGGAGAAGCGCACCTTGTCGGAGGGGAGCAGCGGCACCCCGCGCCAGGTCAGCAGCGGGCTGCCGAAGCTGGTGTCGATCACCGGGGGCACGCCCCGCCGGGTACATTCCCGCCCGAACGCGGCGATCGCCCGCGGGTGCGCGAGGAAGTAGCCGGGCTGCTTCCAGACCCGGGTGAGCAGCTCGTCCAGGTCGTCCGGGGTGGGCGCACCGGTGCGGGCCTGGACGCGCTGACCGGGGGCGACGTTGTTGAACAGGCCGTACTCGGGGTGGTTGAGGAGGGTGGCCTCCTGTCGCTCGCGCAGCGCGTGCGCGGTGAGGTTGGCCTGGGCGCGGGTCTGGTCGATGGGGCCGTTGTAGAGGTCGGAGACCCGGGTGTGGACGCGCAGCACGGTCTGGGCGAGGTTCATGTGGTACTCGCGGGGCGCGTCCTCGTAGTCGACGTAGGTCGCCGGCAGGTCGGGCTCGCCGCTGTGCCCGGAGCTGAGGTCCAACGGCACCTCGCTGCCCGGCAGCACCCCGTCCGCCGCGCGGTAGGCGTCCATCGCGGCGCGCAGGGCCGGGGCGCGGTCGCCGAGCCGGGCGAGGGCGGCGCGGTCCAGGCAGAGCGCGGTGCCGGGGGTGACCGCGGTGACCCGGTACGGCATCGGCGCGGACCGGGTCCAGGCGTCGAGGTCGAAGAACTGGCCGTCGCCGACGACTTCGAGGAGCGCGTCCTCGCCGTACCGGCCGCGCGCCCGCTTCTCCGCCCGGCCCTGCACGATGACGAACAGACTGTTCGTCACCTCACCGCTCTCGGCGAGGAGTTGACCGGTGTCGAAGGTCATCATGGTGAACTCGCCGGCGAGTTCGGTCAGCAGCGCGTCGTCCATCTCGCGCAGGTACGGGAGTTCGCGGAGGTCGCCGGGGATGACGCGGTGGGTGTCGCCGTCCTGGTAGGTGCTGACCCGGTCGTCGCCGAGGACGTAGGTGCGGCGGCGGTTGACACGGAAGACACCGGATTCGACGTCCACCCAGGGCAGGGCGCGCAGCAGATAGCGCGGGGTGATGCCGCGCATCTGGGGGGTGGTCTTGGTGGTGGTGGCGAGTTGCCGTGCGGCATCCGGGGCGAGCGTCATCCGGTCGTTCACTGGGACCTCCTTGGGCAACAGCGGGCATGCCGGCCGGCCGGCGCACGGCCGGTGGCACGCGGGACGAACGGGATCGTCGGACCAGGAAACGGCCGTCCGCAACGGCCTGTTGGCGACCCCCCGGCCGGAAACGCTCGGTGCCCCGAACCCCCGCCGCCGGACGCCTGTGCGACTACCTTCCGTCGTACCGTCGCTACGCCGCGTGGAATCGGTGTTCGGCAGGTCACCCGTAGAGGTCCGGACGCACCCCAGCCGGTGCCCGCGACAGCGCACATCCGACCAAATTTGCCCTCATGAAGGCGCTTTGTCATTCCAAAAGGAAGGCTTATGACGTCGGCGCAGCCGATCGCCCGGCAAGGGGCCACAGTGCTACATATGGCGAGTGATGGAATTTTTCGGGCGAAAAGGTGAAGTAGGGCGCCGTCTTCGCTCGGTGCTGAACGTGCACAGCGTCGCGGGACAGGTGCTCGTGCTCCAGATCGCGCTCATCGCGCTGCTCGTCGCGGCGGCCGGAGCGACGCTCGCCCTTCAGGCCCAACAGGCCAGCCTCCAGGAGGCCAAACAGCGCTCGGCCGTCGCCGCGCTGGCCTTCGCGCACGCCCCCGGCACCGCCGCCGCCATGGAGTCCGCCGATCCCACCGCCCAACTGCAGCCCCGCACCGAGGCCGCCCGCAAGGAAGCCGACCTCGACTACCTCGTCGCGTTCAGCCCGTCCGGCATCCGTTGGACCCACCCCAACCCGGAGCTGATCGGCAAGCACGTCCCCGGTAACTACGCCCCGGCGTTCAGCGGGCGGACGTACACCACCACCTCCGCCTCCCATCTCGGAAGCGCCGTGGACAGCACCGTCGCCGTCAAGAACGCCGACGGCCGGGTCGTCGGCCTGATCGCGGCCGGCATCAAGGTGCAGCGGACCAACGAGTGGGCGCTGCAACGGCGACCGCTGTTGATCGTCAGCGCCGTCGGCGCCCTCGTCGTCGGGACCGTCGGGACCGCCCTCGTCAGCCGCCGGCTGCGCCGCCAGACCCACGGCCTGGACCCGGCCGAGATGACCCGGATGTACGACCACCACGACGCGGTGCTGCACGCCGTCCGCGAGGGCGTGCTCATCATCGGCGGCGACGGACGACTGCTGCTCGCCAACGACGAGGCCCGCCGGCTGCTCGCCCTCCCCCAGGACGCGGAACGGCGTCGGATCACCGAGCTCGGCCTGGAACCCGACATGGCCGACCTGCTGGCCTCCGGCCGCGCGGCCACCGACGAGGTGCACCCGGCCGGCGACCGCCTGCTCGCCGTCAACATCCGCCCCACCGCCCCCTACGGCGGCCTCCCCGGCACCGCCGTCACCCTGCGGGACACCACCGAACTCCAGGCACTCACCGGCAAGGCCGAGATCGCCCAGCGCCGCCTGAAGCTGCTCTACGACGCCGGGATGCGGATCGGCAGCACCCTGGACATCGCCCGCACCGCGGAGGAACTGGCCACGGTCGCGGTGCCGCACTTCGCCGACGTGGTCTCCGTCGAGCTGCTGGAGCCGGTGCTGCGCGGCGAGGAACCGACCCGGTGGCCCGCCCCGATGCGGCGACTGGCGGTCCGCGGCGTCCCCGAGGACTCCGCGGTCTACCGCGTCGGCGAACGCATCCGCTTCGTCGCCAACAGCCCGGTCGCCGCCGGGCTCGCCGACGCCCGCGCGGTCGTCATCCCCGACCTGCGCGCCGAGCACGAGTGGCGCGCCCAGGACCCCGGGGACACCCAGCGCATCCTCGACAACGGCATCCGCTCCCTGATCGCCGTCCCGCTGCGGGCCCGCGGAGTGGTGCTGGGCCTGGTCAACTTCTGGCGCGCCGAGACCTCCGAGGTGTTCGGCGACGAGGACCTGTCCTTCGCCGAGGAACTCGCCGCGCGGGCCGCCGTCTCCATCGACAACGCCCGCCGCTACACCCGCGAGCACGCCACCACCATCACCCTCCAGCGCAGCCTGCTGCCGCGCGCGCTGCCCGAACAGTCCGCCCTGGAGGTGGCGCACCGCTATCTGCCCGCCCAAGCCGGCGTCGGCGGCGACTGGTTCGACCTGATCCCGCTGCCCGGCGCCCGGGTCGCCCTGGTCGTCGGCGACGTCGTCGGCCACGGGCTGCACGCCGCCGCCACCATGGGCCGCCTCCGTACCGCCGTCCTCAACTTCTCCGCCCTGGACCTCCCGCCCGACGAACTCCTCGGCCACCTCGACGAACTCGTCAACCACATCGACACGGACGAGGCCCGCACCAACGAGCGGGGCGGCGGGAGTTGGGGCGGGGAGACGGGGCCGGGGAGCGCTGATGACGGGGTGTCAGGTGGCGGCGGGGCGCGGGCCGCCGCGGGGGCCGAGGGCTCCGTCCCGTCACCGCCGTCCGCGTCCGACGCGGAGAGCTCCCTGGTCGGTGACAGCGGCGCCGGCATCACCGGCGCGACCTGCCTCTACGCCATCTACGACCCGGCGGACGGGCGGGTCACCCTGGCCCGGGCGGGCCACCCCGGGCCGGCCCTGGCCCACCCGGACGGGACGGTCTCCTTCCCCGAGGTGCCGGTCGCCCCACCGCTCGGCCTCGGCGGCGGCATGCCCGTGGAGACCGCCGAACTGACCCTGCCCGAAGGCTCCCGGCTCGTCCTCTACACCGACGGGCTCATCGAGAACCGCGACCGCGACATCGACACCGGCCTGGAGTTGCTGCGCACCACCCTGGCCCGCGGCGGTCCGGACCGCTCGCCGGAACAGACCTGCGGCGACGTCCTGAAAGCCCTGTTGCCCCAGCGCCCCAGCGACGACATCGCCCTGCTGGTGGCCCGCACCAGGCTCCTCGCCCCGGACCGGATCGCCGAATGGGAGGTCCCCTCCGACCCCGCGGCCGTCGGCCCGATCCGCTCCGCCTGCATGCGGACCCTGGAGTCCTGGGGGCTCGACGAGATCGGCTTCACCACCGAGTTGATCCTCAGCGAGCTGATCACCAACGCCATCCGCTACGGCGCCCAGCCCATCCGCGTCCGCCTGCTGCACGACCGCGCCCTGATCTGCGAGGTCTCCGACGGCACCAGCGCCTCCCCGCACCTGCGACGGGCCGCCACCACCGACGAGGGCGGCCGCGGGCTGTTCCTGGTCGCCCAGTTCGCACAGCGCTGGGGCACCCGCTACACCCCGGGCGGCAAGGTCATCTGGACCGAGCAGACCCTCGACGAGTCGCACCCGTCGGGCGGCCCCGACGACGACGGCGGCGTCGACACCCTCCTCGCCCAGTGGGACGACCCGACGCCCTGACCACCGGGCCCCCGCGCACCGGATGCAGCCCCACCCGCCCCTCGCTAACCTCGTTCGCAGGGCAAAGGGCCACGTCCGGGGCCACCCACCGGCCCCGGACCACCCCCGCCGCGCACCCGCGTCGCCGCCCGTCCGACCACGGCGCCCGACCGCGCCCGTTCCCCTCCGTTCCGCCTGAAGGAGGCTGCCATGATGCAGGTGCCCGAAGCCCGCGACATCGCCCCCCGCCTGGCCACCGGCGCGTTCCTCCTGAACTCCGGGCTCACCAAGTGGGGTGCCGACCAGGAGACCGCCGAGGCCGTGCACGGCATGGCGTGTGCGGCGTACCCGTTCCTGTCGAAGCTGCCCGCGGAACAGTTCACGCGGCTGCTGTCCGCCTCGGAGATCGCCATCGGCGGCGTGCTGCTCGCCCCGTTCGTCCCGACCCGGCTGGCGGGCCTGGCCCTGACCGGCTTCGCCGGCGGCCTGGTCGGCCTCTACCTGCGCCTGCCCGGGATGCGCGAACCGGGCAGCCTCCGCCCCACCCAGAACGGCATCCCGCTCGCCAAGGACACCTGGATGCTGGGCATCGGCCTCGGCTTCCTCGCCGCGCCGGGCTCCCCCGGGGCCCGCCGCTGCCCCCTCCCGTTCGCGGCGCGGTGCGCCCGCGGCCGCCGGCACCACCACCGCTGCCACCACTGACCGCCGGACCGCCGGACCGCCAGGGGTGCGGTCGGGTCAGTCGGCGTCCCGGGGCCTGTCCGATGGGGCAGCGGCGCCCTGGCGCCGGGCCCGTCGCGTTCCGGCGGCGCGCGCGGTCGCCGCGCAGACCGCGCCGGACAGGCCCGCGCCCGCGAGGATCCAGAAGCTCGTCCGGTCGGTCTGCTGCCAGCCCAGTTCCGCGTGCTGGTGCACCACGAAGCCGTCGAAGAACATCCAGGAGACGAGGAGGACGGCGGGGACCACGCGGGGCCGGGCCGCGGCGGCGATGGCGACCGTCAGCAGCGCGAACGCCACGAGCGAGAACGCGAAGTGGGTGGCCTGGCCGGTCACCAGCAGGGTGGTGACCGCGACCGCGGAGGCGGCGGCGCCGACCGGCAGGGCGAGATCCCGGCCGAGGTCGTCGGCCGCCGGCGCCACCCGCACCGACCGCCCCGCGAGGAGGCGCGGTCCTCGGGGGGCGGGGCGGGGGAAGCGCGGGGTGGGTGTGGCGGTGGGGGCGTTCGTGCCGGGTGGCGGGTGGGCGGGGAAGGAGGCGGTGGAGCGCGGCCATGGGAACACCTCCTGGGGCCTGCCCGGCGACGGGGCACGGGGCGACGGGGGCGCGGGCGGGGGCTCGACGAGCGGGGGCTGGTGCCAGGGTGCGCGGGTCGGGGGGCCGGGGGCTGGTTCGGCGCGGAACTTAACGCCGCGCGTATGGCGGGCGGAGGGTTTCTGACGCGGTCCTGACGCCGGGGAGATGGACACCGAAGGACACGGGATGCCCCTGGACGCGCCCCTGGGGGCATGGCGCACGGAAGCGTGTTGCATACTCGCTCCTCGTTGCCCGGGGGTTCCCGGGGGACGACACGGGCTGGAAGCGACAGGCGACAACAAGAGGTGGCGAGTTGGGCGGAATCGACCCTTAGCGGACCCGTGTGCGCGCCTCACCCGGTCCGTGCCCTACCGGGCCCGCGTCTGGTCGGTCCCGCGACGCGGAGCGCCGGGCACGCCTCGCCGCTCCCCCCTACGCCTCTCCCCCCACCCCCAACCCCATCAACCGAGCCAACCCACCGGCCGCCCACGGCAGTCGGTGGCACGCATGACGATCGGCAGGACGTGGCCGTATGACCAGTACCCAGGTGGACCCCACTCCACCGCCCGCTGTCGCCGCACCGAGGTGGCGGTCCTGGCTGCTGGACGGGCTGAGCGAACAGGCGGCCCGGCACCCCGGACCGCACGGCACGCCGCCCGCCGAGCACAAGGGGCACTCCTGGTGGCGGGTGATGTGCCTGACGGGTGTCGACTACTTCTCGACGCTGGGGTACCAGCCGGGCATCGCGGCGCTGGCGGCCGGGCTGTTGTCGCCGTTCGCCACCCTGGTGTTGATCGCGCTGACGTTGCTCGGCGCGCTGCCCGTGTACCGGCGGGTGGCCAAGGAGAGCCCGCACGGCGAGGGTTCGATCGCCATGCTGGAGCGGCTGCTGCCCTGGTGGGCGGGGAAGTTGCTGGTGCTGGTGCTGTTGGGGTTCGCCGCCACGGACTTCGTCATCACGATGACGCTGTCGGCGGCGGACGCCTCGGCGCACGTCGTGGAGAATCCCTTCGCCCCCGCCGCGCTGCACGGCGCGAACCTGTGGATCACGCTGCTGCTGCTCGCCGCGTTGGGGGCGGTGTTCCTCAAGGGGTTCCGGGAGGCGATCGGGATCGCCGTGGCGTTGGTCGGCGTCTATCTGCTGCTCAACGTCGTCGTGCTGGCCGCGTCGGTCTCGCAGGTGCTGTCGCACCCGATCGCGATCGGCAACTGGTGGGAGGCGACGACCGCGCAGCACTCCTCGCCGCTGGCGATGGTGGCCGTGGCACTGCTGGTGTTCCCGAAGTTGGCGCTGGGCATGTCCGGTTTCGAGACCGGGGTGGCGGTGATGCCGCAGGTGCGCGGGGGCGCCGGGGACGACCCGGCCAAGCCGGCCGGCCGGATCCGGGACACCCGTCGGCTGCTGACCACCGCCGCGCTGATCATGAGCGGCTTCCTGCTGCTGTCCAGCCTGGCGACCACCATCCTGATCCCGCAGAGGGAGTTCGCCCCCGGCGGGGCGGCCAACGGGCGGGCGCTGGCGTATCTGGCGCACCAGAACCTCGGTGAGGCGTTCGGGACGGTCTACGACATCTCGACCATCGCGATCCTGTGGTTCGCCGGGGCGTCCGCGATGGCCGGGCTGCTCAACCTCGTGCCGCGCTATCTGCCGCGGTACGGCATGGCGCCGGAGTGGACCCGCGCGGTGCGCCCGCTGGTGCTGATCTTCCTGGCCATCGCGTTCGTGATCACGATCGTCTTCGACGCCAGCGTGGACGGCCAGAGCGGCGCGTACGCCACGGGCGTGCTGGTGTTGATGCTGTCGGCGTCGTTCGCCTCGACCGTCGCCGCGCGCCACCGGGGGCACCGGGGCGCGACCATCGGGTTCGGGGCGATCACCCTGGTCTTCGGGTACACCCTGGTCACCAACGTCATCGAGCGGCCGGACGGTTTGAAGATCGCGCTGCTGTTCATCGTCGGCATCCTGCTGACGTCGTTCGCCTCGCGGGTGCACCGGGCCTTCGAACTGCGCGCCGCGGACGTGGTGTTCGACGCGACCGCGGAGCGGCTGATCGAGGAGGCGATGGCGGCCGGCCCGCTGCGGGTGATCGCCAACGAGCCGGACGAGCGGAACGAGGAGGACTACCGGGCGAAGGAGTACAGCCAGCGCGAGGAGACCCATATCCCCGACGGCGGGCCGGTGTTGTTCCTGGAGGTGCTGGTCGAGGACTCGTCGGACTTCTCCGCCGAACTGCACGTGCACGGCGTGGAGCGGCACGGCACCCGGATCCTGCGGGTGGCCGGCGCCGGGGTGCCGAACACCATCGCGGCGGTGCTGATGCGGCTGCGGGAGCGGACGGGCCAGGTGCCGCACATCTACTTCAACTGGACCGAGGGCCATCCGTTCAGCCATCTGCTGCGGTTCCTGGTGTTCGGTGACGGCGAGGTCGCCCCGGTCACCCGCGAGGTGCTGCGGCGGGCCGAGCCGGACCTGCGGCGCCGGCCACGGGTCCACGTGGGCTGACGCCGCCCGCTCCCCCGCCCGCACTCGGCCGCCGGATCACTTCCGGCGGCCGAGTACTTTGGCGCGGGTGTGGGACCAGCCGGTGAGCAGGACACCGACGGCGGTCACGGCGAGGTAGGCGGCGAGCAGGACCGGGAAGCCGGCGCCGAGCCAGCCGAGCAGACCGGTGTTGCCGTGGTCGAGGAGCAGGCGGACGGCGGCCTGGGCGGAGATCACCGTCAGGGCCATGCCGGCTATCTGGAGGACGTCGTACTTCATGGCACTCCTTGCCGAGGAGGGGAAGAGGGAAGGCCGGCGAGGCCGGGGCGAAGGGCGCCTCCGGGGCCGGACGTTACGAACGTACCAATGGATGCGGTGTCGTATTAGGCTCTGTGGCTGCTGAGTTGGCTTTACGTCACAGTATTTGCGAGGTGCCGGGTGGGGGCGGAGCGAGTGGAAAAGGGGCGTGCGTGCCGGGTGTGCGGGGCGGCGTTGGCGCCGGCGGGGCGGGGCCGGCCGGCGGTGTACTGCTCGCGCAGTTGCCAGGGCCGGGCGTATCGACGCCGGAGGAATCCGCCGGTCCCACCCCCTCCGGTGCCCAGCGGGGAGGCGGGCGCGCCCGGGGCCGCGGCGGCGGCGAAGCGGCGGCGGATCATCGAGGCGGTGTGGCGGATCGCGGCCGAGCGCGGACTGCACGCGGCGAGCATCCGGGAGGTGGCGGCGGAGGCCGGGGTGTCGGTGCGGGCGGTGCAGTACCACTTCGCGGACAAGCACCGGCTGTTGGTGGACGCGCTGCGGCAACTGCACGAGGAGAACGAGCGGATCGCGCGGGCCCGGATCCGCTTCGATCCGGCGGATCCGCGGGCGCTGCTGCGGGACGTGCTGGACGAGTTCCTGCCGCTGGACGCCCAACGGGCCGCGGCGCTGCGGGTGTTCGCGGCGTACTACGCGCGCAGCCTGACCGATCCGGCGCTGGCGCGGGTGTTCCTGCCCGGGGAGCATCCGCTGGAGGAGTTGGTGGCGTCGCTGCTCGGCATGGCGCGGGACGACGGGCGGCTGACGCCGGGGTTGGACCTGCGCCTGGAGGCCGATCTGCTGGTGGCCGCGGCGGTGGGGCTGGGCGGCGATGTGCTGCACGGGCGGCGGTCGTTGGCCCAGGTGCGGCGGGCGCTTGCGTACCGCCTGGGGACGCTCTTCAAGGAAGGGGCGTAGGAGCCGGCGTCGGGGCCGCGCCGCGGATACGGCGCGGCCCCGACGCGGCCCTCGCTCACCGCAGGGCCGGCTCCGGGTAGAAGTCCCGCGGCCGACCCTGGGCGTCCTTGAGGCGACCCAGCAGGCTGGCCGGGTATTCGATGAGCCAGTAGCTGGCGGTGGCCGCGACGAGCGCGGCGGCCAGCACGATCAACAGGGCCCAGGGGAAGCCGGCCGCGCCCAGCGGCAGCAGTCCGACGGTGTGCAGCACGAGCATGACCGGCTCGTGCCAGATGAACAGGCTGTAGCTGATCAGGCCGACTGCGGTGAGCCAACGGACCGTCAGGAAGCGGTTCCAGAAGGTCCGTTGGCGGATGTGGAGGGTGCTGAAGAGGAGCAGCAGCCACAGCGCGGAGGCGATGGGGTGGTAGTAGGTGAAGGTGAAGCCCTCGGCGTCGGACTGGAGGGAGAGGCCGAAGAGGCCGGCCAGGGCGAGGGCGGTGAGGGTGAGCGCGGTGCGCGGGGTGAGGCGGGCCCGGTCGCCGAGGGCGGCCAGGGCCACCGCCAGCCCCATGCCGGCCGCGAAGCCGCCGAAGCGGGCCTGTGGGCCGAAGTAGGCGACCCAGTCGGTGTGCGGGACGCCCAGGGCGTAGTGCGCGACGGTGATCCAGGCCAGCGGTGCGGCGAAGAGGAGGAGGCAGCCAGCCGCGCAGAGCGCCACCCGGCTGCCGCGGCGGCGCAGGCGCCGGCAGGCACGGACGGCGAGCGGGCCGAGGCCGACGAGGACAAAGTAGAAGAGCACCTCCAGGGAGAGCGACCAGGTGGGGCCGAGGGTGTAGAAGATCCGTTCCTGGTCGAAGACGTGGGTGAAGGTGAGGTGCTCGAAGAGGTCCTGCCAGTTGCCGGGGAGGGTGGGGTTGCGGGTGGCCCAGACGACGAGGACGGCGAGGACGTAGAGCGGCAGGATGCGGATGGCCCGGCGGAAGAGGAAGGCGCGGGCCGGGCGGGTGGAGCCGCCGTCGATCGCGGCGCGGGCGTAGGAGAGGGTCAGCAGGAACGCCGACAGGACGAAGAAGAGGTCGATGACTTCGAGCGAGAGGACGGCGTTGAGGAGGGGGTTGTCGACCGGCGGGTGGGTGCCCCCGGCGTCGTAGGAGCTGTACTGCTGCCAGACGTGGAAGGCGACGGTGCTGAGGGCGGCCAGGCCGCGGAAGCCGTCGATGTCGCCGGGGGGACGGCGGCGCGTGGCGCCCTTGCGGGGGCGTGCCTGGAGGGGCGGGGCGGTGACGGTGGTCATCGGCGGGCCACCGCCTTGGCGGCCTGGGCGCGGGGGGTGACCCGCCACCGCCGGTCGCCAAGCGCCTCCTTGAGGTGGGCCTGGCGGGCGACCATGTTCTTGAAGTGGCTGTAGAAGACGGTCGACACCAGGAGGTAGGACCAGAACCAGCGGCGGCGGGCGCGGAGTTCGGGGACGGCCAGGCGCCAGGCGAAGAGGGCCTGGACGGGGCCGGCGCCGAGGGTGAGGAGCAGGGCGAGGACGCAGACCGGGACCGCCCAGTTGAGGTGGTCGATGCCGCCGGCCTTCCAGGACGCGTAGAGCAGGATCGGCAGGATCTGCAGGGTCAGCCAGGGTTGGATCTCGCGCCAGCCCAACAGCACGAGCAGGCCGAATTTTTGACGCGCCGTCAAGATTGGTGAACGCAGGCCGCGCCAGAGGTGTTTGAGGGAGACCTGGAGCCAGCCCTGGGCCCAGCGGGAGCGCTGGTTCCACAGGGCGGTGAGGGTGGTGGGGGCGAGTTCGCGGGAGAGCAGGGTGCGGTCGACGGCGATGCGCGAACCGCGGGTCAGGGCGCGGAGGGTGGAGTCGATGTCCTCGGTGAGCATGGAGCCGTGCATCCGGGTGCGGGCGAGGACGTCGGTGCGCCAGAAGCCGTTGGAGCCGCCGAAGACGCCGAAGTCATGGAGCCGGGTGCGACCGGGGTGACTGACCGCGTAGATCGCCTCGAACTCGACGGCGACGAGCCGGGCGATGCGGGAGCTGTCGCCGTTGCGGATGACGCAGTGGCCCTGGACGACGTCGTAGCCGTTGGAGAGCCAGTGCCAGGCGTTGCGGAAGGCGTGCGGGGCGGGGTGGTGGTCGGCGTCGAAGATGCCGACGAACTCGCCGCGGACGCGGCTGACGGCGGCGTTGACGTTCTGCGCCTTGGAGGTGCTGCCGGCGACCGGCAGCAGGACCAGGCGGGGGTCGCGGGCGGCGATCTCGCGGAGGGTGTCCTCGACGGGCAGGGGGTGCGGCGTGTTGTAGGCGAGGACGATCTCCAGGCCGCCGGGGTAGTCCTGGCGCAGGAACGATTCGACGGTCTCGACGATGGTGGCGGCCTCGTTGGGGAGGTACGCGGCGATCACGGCGCTGGCCGGTGGGTAGGGGGCGCCGGGGAGTTCCGGGCGGGCCGGGGCGTCGAGCGCGTAGAGGCATTCGAGGATGATCAGCAGCGCGGAGAGCACCAGTCCGGCGACCACCACCCAGTACATGACCGAGCCGAGGTCCCAACCGGCCCGGTACGCCTGCTGGTAGAGGGCGAACGGCGCACCGATGCCCAGGAGCAGCGCCAGGATCGGGGAGAACGCGGAGAGCGCGGGGCGGAACAACGCGCGCAGCGGGGGCCGGCGGTGGCGGTTCGGGCTCTCCCGCATCCAGGGGGCGTAGCGGACGGGGCGCAGGTCGCGGTGGCGGAGCGCCTCGCGGGCCGCGTCGCGGGCCTGGTCGACGGCATCGGCGGCATCGGTGGCGTGGGTGAGCGGGAGCCAGCCGATGGCGGGGGTGAGGCGGACGTGCTCGTCGGCGACGACGAAGCGGGTGCCGGCGGCGGTGGTGGCGAGGGCGTCCAGGCTGCGCAGGGCGGCCTCCTCGTCGACGCCGGGGAGGAGCATCAGAAGGTGGCCGTCGTCGTCGCGGCCGTGGCGGTCGCAGACGCCGCCGAGTCGGTCGGCGACGCCGGCCAGGCGCTCGGCGACCTCACGGCGGATGCGGGGGCCGAACCGGTCCTCCAGGACAGCGAGTTCGGCGACGCCGATGACGGCGAGGACGCCGCCGTGCCGGGCGGCTCCGGGGCGCTTGAGCTCGCGGTCGAGCTCGTCGAGGAAGTGCGGACCGGAGTAGAGGCCGGTGCGGGGGTCCCGGAGCAACTGCTCCACGGGGACGGGGACGCGGCGGAGCTTGGCCTCGATGCGGGCGGAGAGTTCATCCGGATCGGAGACCTCGGGTATGCAGTCGTCGGCACCCTGGCGCAGCAGGTCGGCGACGCCGGCGGGGCCGGGGGTGCCGGTCACCATCAGGAGCGGCAGGGCCCGGCCGGCGGGGACGGTGCGCACCTCGCGGATGACGTCGACGGCGTGCCGGGCGTCGGGTTCGTCGAGGGCGACGACGGCGTCCGGGGGCGTCTGGCGGACGCGGGGGCCGGCCTCGCCGGGCGGGGCGTGGCTGACGTCGTGGCCGGTGGCGCGGAGGGTGTGGGCGAGGCGTTCCAGACGGGGGCCCGGGGTGCCGACGACCAGGACGTGGCCGGCGGGGTGGGTGACGGGTGGGGTGGGGTGGTCCGTTCCGCCGAGCAGAGCGGTGGGTGCGCCCTGGGAGTCTGCGTGGTGCGAAGTGAGCACCTGGCGTGGTCCTTTCTTGACTGCGGGGCACGCGGAGGCCGGCACGCGACGTCCCTCGGGCCGGCGGTGCCGTCCGGTCGCACGGCGTGGCGACCGGGGGCGTTGACGGTCCATGGGGCGTCGGTCCCGGTGGCCGTACGCGAGCAGGGCGGAGCAACCGCCCTGGCGCGGCGGCGGGTTGGGGCGCCGCGGGCCGGCTGGTCGGGCCGGCGGCTCCGGGTGCGCGCGGGGTGGGGACGGTGACAATCAGGCGGGGGGGGTGGGCGACGGTCGCGTGGGGCGCGCCGCCTCACCGCGCGGCGATTGTCAGATGCATGACAGTCTGAGCTGCGCCGGCGTGCGTCTTCTCGCGGCGGAACGGAGGGCGGCACGACGGAGCGCGGCCCCGGCGGGCGCGCCCGGCACGGCGAACTGCGGGCACCGGACCGCACGGTGGCGGTCGAGCGTGTATCGCATAGGTGAGGGTCCCATCCTGATCGGATTGTGGGGGGAGGACCGAATGTCAGGTGTACACCGACCGACCCCGCTCGGCAAGGCCCATCGGCACCCGCCAGCCTCGGGGATCACTGTGACACCGCACCTTCATCCACGTAACACCTTCATTACGTCCCGCCGCCGCGAGGGCTTCGACGGGCGCTACCGCCTGGTCGGTACCGGCCCATCGGCCCTACCCGGTACGGGAGTTCTGACCTGGAGGTTCGTACCTCTCTCTGGTCTGTTAATCTGCCCGCCCCTGGATGTTCCTCCATGTCCGCTCCCTTCCTCATCCCCCAGCACCCTCTCCTCGCCGGGTGCAGCGAGGTGTCGCGTACGTGAACAGCGTTCCGTTCTCCCCCGTTCAGGCCCGATCCGCGCGGGCCCGGGTGGGCCTGACCACGCTTCAGGTCGCCCAGTCCATGGCGGCGTGCGGTGCGCCGGTGCACCCCGAGGCGGTCGAGGCGTGGGAGTACGGCTCCCTGACGCCCACCGAACCTCAACTCTTCGCGCTGGCCAATGTGTTGTGGTGCCCACCGGCGGTCCTGATGGGGGTGCAGCCGCGGTCGCTGGCCGAGCACCGGATGGCCCGGCAGGTGAGCGTGGAGCGGCTCGCGCAGCGGGTGGGGATGGACCCGGACGCGTACCGGGCCGCGGAGGCGGCCAACCAGTGGCACGGCGACTACCGGCAAACCAAGGCGCTGGTGGAGGCGTTGGGTCTGTCGCTGCGCGAACTGATCGGCGTGATGGGGCGGTTCGAGGAGTTGGCCGGGCATCTGCGGGCGGCGATCGAGGGCCGCTGGAAGTCGCACATCGCCCCGATCACCGAGATCACCACGTTGAACCGGACGCGGGTGAGCGATGCGCTGCGCACCATGCACGGCGAGTTCGCGGACTTCTCCGAGCGGTACATGGGGCATGTGGTGGGACGGAGCGGCGACGCCCGGCTGAAGGAGATCGCGGCCGAGCGGTCGGCGTATCTGCGACGGCTGGTCGACCACTTCTGGGAGCTGATCGGGGAGGCGGGCGAGGCGCCGCCGTTCAACTCGGTGCGCTGAGGCGGCGGGACGGCGGGCGGGACGGCGGTTCCGCCCGCCGACCGCCGTCGGGTCAGTACCCGCCCGGGGCGTGTGGGGCGGTCCCGGGCCCGGTCGGCGCGTGCGCCCCGCCGGCCCCGAACCCGCCCCCGGCCCGGACCCCGTCGTCGCCCTCGTCCCCCGCCCCGCCCTCGTCCTCGTCCTCGGCGAACTCGTCCCAGTCGATCTCCAGCGACGTGCGGCGGGTGAAGACATTGAAGAGGAGGTTCAGGGCGATCGCGGTCAGGCCGCCGAGGGTGATGCCGCTGTCGAGCACCGCCCGGACGCCCTGCGGCATCCGCGCGAAGAACGGCGCCACCGCGGTGGGCAGGAACGCGGCGCCCAAACTGACCGCCAGGATCAGGGCGTTGCGCTCCTCGCGCAGGTCCACCTTGCCGAGGATCTGGATGCCGACCGCGGCGACCATGCCGAACATGGACAGCGCCGCGCCGCCGAGCACCGGGTGCGGGATCGCGGCGACCACCGAGCCGGCCTTGGGCAACAGCCCCAGCACGATCATGAATCCGCCGGCCGCGACCACCACGAACCGGCTCATCACCTTCGACATCCGCACCAGGCCGATGTTCTCGGCGAACGCCACATAGGGAAAGGAGTTGAAGATCCCGCCGAGGACGGTGGCGACGCCGTCGGCGCGCAGCGCCCGGGCGACGGTGTCATTGCCGACCGGCTTTCCGGTGATCTCGCCGATGGCGTAGACGTCGCCGGTGGTCTCCACCATCGTGATCAGCATGACGACGACCATCGCGAGGATCGGGAACGGCTCGAACTTGGGCATTCCGTAATGGAACGGCGTGCTGACGCCGAACCAGTCGGCATTCCCCACCGCGCCGAAATCGGCGTCGCCGAGCAGCCAGGCGACGGCCGTGCCGCCGACCAGTCCGAGCAGCACCGCGACGCTGCTCAGCAGCGGCTTGCCGATCCGCACCAGCACGAGAATGAACAGCAGGGTGCCCAGCGCGTATCCGAGGTTCTTCAGGTCGCCGAATTCCGGCCCGCCCCTCAACTGGGCGCCGCCGGCCGCGTCCTGGAGCGCCTGCGGAATGAGGGTCAGGCCGATGATGGTGAGGATCGTGCCGATCACCACCGGCGGGAAATACTTCACCAACTTGCTGAAGAACGGGGCGAAAAGGAACGTGGCGATACCGGCGGTGATCACTGCGCCGTAGACCACCAGCAGCCCGGCGGTGCCGCCGCCGGCGCCCAGCCCGATGGCGATCATCGGCGAGACCGCGGTGAAGGTGACGCCCTGGACGAGCGGCAGTCGGGCGCCTATCTTCCAGATGCCGAACGCCTGGATGACGGAGGCGATTCCGCAGGTGAAGAGGTCGGCGTTGATGAGGTAGACCAATTGCTCGCGGGACAGCCCGAGGGCGTTGCCGAGCATGATCGGGACGATGACCGCGGCGGCGTAGAAGGCCAGTACGTGCTGGAATCCGTAGAGGGCGAGTTTCCCGAACGGGAGGACGGTATCGACCGGATGGGACCGCTGCCGGGGAATGTGCTGGGGGGATCGTCGCGCGAGTCGTGCCATCTCTGCCTTGCCTTCACGAGGTAGGTGAATAAGAAGGAACCCGGGCCCTGGTCGGGGCGCTCACCCTAGTTGACCTGTGCCGTTCCGCGCGAGTAACCGACGTTCCGGGAAAGGAAATTGGCCGTAAGCACGGAAATGTGACCGAGCGGCCGGATGCGTCCAGCGCGCCCGAATTACCGGTCGAATGCGGTGGGTTGCGCGGGTCAGGACGCCAACCACCCGTTGACGCCGCTTCCCAGGCCGGCCGACGGCGTGCCCGCGCGGCCGGGAGTGGCTCAACCTCCCCGTGGCCGCGCCTGGTTGGCGTCCCGGGCCTCTCCGGGGTGCCGGGCCCGACGCGCCGCCAGGGCGCCGATGAACCCGGTGACCAGCCCCCAGGCCGCGCCCACCGCCACCAGCCGCCCGAGCTGCGGTACCAGGGTGACCGAGTCGCCCAGGTCCCCGCCGAGGTCGCCGACGCCGATCAGGGAGAGCCCGTAGTGCGCGTCGATCCGGGTCAGCAGCCCGACCGCGAGCAGGGTGAGCGCGAGCGCCACCGCCATCACCAGGGCGTGCCGCCAGGCGGGCGTCCGGGCCGGAGCGCGGACCGCCGCGGTGTACGCGGCGCCGAGCAAGACCACCGCGGCCACCGCCACCAGCAGCCAGTACCGCCCGTCCTGGGCGCCGAGCGAGCCGAGGTCGAGGGTGCGCTCCCCGTGGCCGCGCAGCGCCTGCGCCAACACGTGCGGCAGCGGCAGCCCGAGGGCCGCGTCGACGTGCCCGGTCCAGGCGCCGCCGGTGCCGATGCCCAGCGCGAGCCAGGCCAGGTTCGGCAGCCCGAGCAGGATCGCCGCGAGGGTCCGCGCCGGGTCGCCGCGGGTGATCAACTCGACGATGCCGACGACCAGCCCGAGCGCGACGTAGACCAGCAGCGTCAGCACCATCGCGAAGGCCGCCGGGCGGACGGAGTCCTGGAAGCGGAGCAGCCGGGGGGAGAGCGGGACCTTGCGGGAGACGAGGAAGGTCAGCACCAGGACGGCGAGCAGCCACAGCAGCCCGTAGCCGAGGGTGGCGGGGATGTCGGCGCGGAAGCCGACGGTCGGGGTGGTGCCGAGGAGGGCGCCGATCCGGTCGGCGATCTCGTTGCCGACGCTGATGGTGAAGGTGTGCCGGGCGGCGAGCGCCAGCAGGAGCAGCAGGACCAGCCAGCACACCGCGGTCCGCACGATCCGGGCGAGCAGTTCGCCGGCCGGGGCGAGCGCGCGGTGGCGCAGCGGCCGCAGGAAGACGGCGGCGGTGACCAGGGCGCCGGCGAGGGTCACCGACAGCGGTACGGCGTCGACGGCGGCATGGGCCTGGGCGATCACCCCGGCGTTGCCGGTCGCGTCGAGCGAGCCGCCGGCCGCGGCGACGACGACGGCCGCGACCACCGCGGGGAAGGCGCCGTTCGGCAGCCCGGCCGCGCCCGCCGCCCACAGGCCGAGCGCGGCGATCAGCACCATGGTGAGCAGGCCCGCCACGGCGGTGCCGAGGGCCTCCGCCCAGCCGCGGAGGGCGGACGGGGCGCCGTGCGGTGCCGGGTTCCGGGGGCCGGCCGCAGCCGGGCCGCGCATCTGGCTCACGCTGTCTCCTGCGGGGCGCGGGGCCGAAAGTGCCCTTCAGACCACGGTACGCACGGAGCCCGCGCGGGAGCACGCGGAAGGACCGGCCGGGCCGGGAGGTGGGCACCGATGGCGCGTTCCCGACGTAGCCCCGCTTCGATATCGAACTGTGTCCTAATAAACCGATGCACCGCACAACCGCTGAAGCGGACAAACCGTCTACATCAGTGCGGCGGATGCCACGGGCTCCGCCGCCGTCCGTTGCTCAGCTTTGGAGGGACCCTCGTGCACGCCGGAACACGTCGCCACACCGCCCGGTTGATACCCGCCGCGCTCGCCGCGGGGCTGCTGCTGACCGCGTGTGGGAACGGCGCCGACTCCTCCCGGGCGGCGGAGCCGACGGCCAAGGTGACCGTCTCCCCGGCCGGCGGCAGCACCGCCGCGAAACTGGGCTCGCCGATATCCGTCAAGGCCGACGGGGGCAAGCTGACCGCGGTCGACGTCAAGGACGACAAGGGTGCCAAGGTTCCCGGCAAGTTGGCCGCCGACGGCGGGTCCTGGACGTCCGAGGGCAAGGTCCGGCCGAAGACCACCTACACCGTGCAGACCGAGGCGAAGTCGACCGGCGGCAAGGAGTCCAAGGCCACCGCGACCTTCACCACCGAGCAGCCGGACAAGGTCAACAAGCTCACCAACACCCCGGGGAACGGCCAGACGGTCGGCACCGGCATGCCGGTCTCGATCAAGTTCGACCACAAGGTGGCGAAGGACAAGCGCGCCGAGGTCGAGAAGGCGCTGACGGTCACCAGCCAGCCGAAGGTGGAGGGTGCCTGGGGCTGGGTGACGGACTGGGACGGCAGCGACCGGATCGACTGGCGGCCCAAGGACCCCTGGCCGAGCGGCACCAAGGTCTCCGTGAAGGGCGCGCTGGGCGGGATAGATTCCGGCGACGGCCGCTACTTCGCCCGGGACTACGACTTCGACTTCGCGATAGGCGCCGACCACAAGGCCGTCATCGACGTGCCCTCGCACAGCATGACCCTGTACGAGAACGGCAAGCCGGTCGACACCATCAAGGGCTCGGCGGGCTCCCCCGAGGCCCCCACCCGCAACGGCATCCACACCGTCCGCAGCAAGAACGCCTCCGAGACCATGGACTCCGCCACCATCGGCTACGGCAACCAGTGGATGCTGGACTCGAAGTGGGTCACCCACCTCACCGCGTCCGGCACCTTCCTGCACTCCGCGCCCTGGAACAAGTCCATCGGCGTGGTCAACAACAGCCACGGCTGCTTCGGCATGACGACCTCGGACGCCAAGAAGGCGTACGACTTCCTCACGATCGGCTCCACGGTCGAGGTCAAGGGCAGCAGCAGCACCGCGAAGACCGACGTCGGCAACGGCCTGGAGGTCTGGCAGGAGAACTGGCAGCAGTGGCAGCAGCGGAGCGCCCTGAAGTAGCGCCCGCTGGCCCGCGCCACGACCCGCGGCCCCACCCCCAAAGCCCCCGGCCCGGTGACGAGTTGCTCGTCACCGGGCCGGGGGCTTCGTCGTCGCGGTCAGCGCCCGCCGCTGGGGCTGGCGCTCGGTGCCGGCTTGGTGATCCGGTCGCCCGAGGGGGCCAGGACGTACCACTTCCCGCCGTGGTCGTCCGCGCCCTGGCCCTTGGCGTCGCCGGGCCGCTTGTCCCCGTCGAAGTAGTAGAGCGGTTGCCCGTCATAGGCGACCTCCCGGCCGCCGTCCCGACGGGTGATCGTCCCCAGCAGTTCCTTCTTCACCCCGGCGCCGGCCGTCGGCGCCCCGCTCACCAGCACCGGCGGCCAACGCTCGGCGCAGGCGCCGTAACAGGTCGACTCGCGCTCCCCGTCCGCCTCGAAGAGGTAGAGCGTGCGGCCCTGTCCGTCGACGAGGAGGGTGCCGAGCGGCCCGGAGCGGGCGTGCACCGCGACCGGCCCGGGCGGCGGGGTGGTCGGCGCGGCGCTGGCGGTGACCGGGCCGGTGGCCGACGGCGTCTGGGTCCGCGAAGGGGCCGTCCCGCCACCCTGGTTGGCGCATCCGCCGAGCGCCGCGACGACCAGGGCGACGCCGGCCGCGACGCCGGCCACGCTGACGGGGTTCCTCATCGCACGTCTCCTTCGGCACGGGGACCGGGCGACGTCCGACCGCCCACCGTCACTAGACCGCAGCCGCCTGGGCCGGGCATCCGGGCGGGCGCGTTCGGCGTAGCCGGGGACGGGGCGTGCGGCGGCGTCAGCGGATGTCGTGGACGGTGCGCCGGTAGGTGGAGCGGCGGTCCTCGATGGCCGACCAGCGGTCGCCGTAAACGGTCTGGGTGATGCCCGGTTCGCGGAGGAAGGCGTGTGGGAAGCCGAGCGGAACCGCGCTGGTGGCGTCGAGTCGCGCCAGGGCGTCGGCGTCGAGCACCACGTCGACGCTGCCGAGGTTGTCGGCCAGTTGGTGCTCCTTGGTGGCGCCGATGATCGGGACGATGTTGCCGGGGCGCTGGCGCAGCCAGGCGAGCGCGACCTGGGCGGGGCTCCAACCGCCCTGTTCGGCGATCTCCAGGACGGCGGTGACGGTCTCCTCCTCGTTGTGGTCGGCGCGGTTGTCCCCGTCGTGGCCGTCGAGCCGGCCGGACTCGCCGCGCCGGTACTTGCCGGTGAGTTTGCCGGCGGCGAGCGGGGCCCAGGCGAGGACCGCCTGGTCGAAGGCGCGGGCCTGCGGCAGCAGTTCGCGCTCCACGGTCCGCTCCAGCAGGTTGTAGCGGAGCTGCGAGCCGGCGAAGGCGGTCCAGCCGCGCAGCTCGGCCAGGGTGTTGGCCTGGGCGATCTCCCAGGCGGGCCAGTCCGAGACGCCGAGGTAGAGCACCTTGCCGGACCGCACGAGGTCGTCCAGGGCGCGCATCACCTCCTCGACGGGGGTGAAGTTGTCCCGGGCGTGCACCCACAGCACGTCGAGCCGGTCGGTGGTGAGCCGGCGCAGGCTGGCCTCGACGGACCGGACGAGGTTCTTGCGGTGGTTGCCGCCGGCGTTGACGTCGCCCTCGGCGGTGGCGCAGGTGTACTTGCTGGCCAGCACGAAGCGGTCCCGGCGGCCGGCGAGCAGCTCGCCGAGGATCGTCTCGGAGGTGCCGCCGGTGTAGTTGTTGGCGGTGTCGAGGAAGTTGCCGCCGGCGTCGGCGTAGGCGTCGAGGAGGCGCGCGCTGGTGTCCTTGGCCGCGCCCCAGCCCCAGTCCTCGCCGAACGTCATGGTGCCCAGGGCCAGTTCGCTCACCCGCAGGCCGGTCTTGCCGAACAGTGTGTACCGCACGCGGTCCCCTTCGGTCGGTGGTGGCTCAGACCCTAGGAGGTGGAGCGCGCTCCAAGGCAAGGCGACATCGGCGCGGCCGGGTGGCCGGGAGGCGGGCGGGCGCCTCCCGGCCGGGGAGGGTCAACCGGTGCGGAGCGCCGGGTCGCTGACGCCGGGCTTGCCGGTCTCGACGTGGCCGGCGAGGCGGCGCAGGAAGCCGGCGTCGGTGTCGGCGGTGATCGTCAGGTCGTACCAGCGCTTGCTGGCGGTGAGGTCGACGCGCCGGGTGACGGTACCGCCGGGGTCCACCCGGACCGTCTGCTTGGCGCCGCCGTAGGCGTTGACGAGGGTGAGGTGGCAGGGGACGGTGCCCGGGTTGCCGAGCGAGAGCTCGATGCGCCCGGAGGCCGCGTCGTGCCGGGCGGTCACCTCGGGGGTGGCCTTCTTGCCGGGGCCCTTGAAGGTGCGCAGGAAGCCGTTGGGGCCGTGCACCGTCAGGTCGTAACTGCCCTGGGAGTAGGCGGTGTTCCAGGTGTCGGAGAGCGTCTTGCCGGCCTCGGTGGTGTACGTCCAGGGGCCGTCGGTACGGTTGCCGGAGGTGACCAGGAAGCAGGCGCCGGCGGCGCCGCCACCGCTGAGGGTGAGGGTGTAACGGCCGCCGGCGACATCCGCCTTGCCGTCGGTCAGCGGGACGTACGGCAGCGGACGGCTGGGCCGGGAGCCCGGCTCCTGGGTGGGCAGGACGGGCTTGGCGGGCGGCGTGGGGACGTAGCTGTCGTGCCGCTTGTGGTCCGGCGGCTGGAAGCCCTTGGTGTCCGGGAGCGGGGCCGGCTTGGTGTTCTCCAGGGAGAAGTCGAAGGCGGAGGTGAGGTCGCCGCAGACGGCGCGGCGCCAGGGCGAGATGTTGGGCTCGTGGACGCCGAAGCGGCTCTCCATGAACCGGATGACGGAGGTGTGGTCGAAGACCTCGGAGCAGACGTAACCGCCGGTGCTCCAGGGGGAGATCACCAGCATCGGGACGCGCTGGCCCAGGCCGTAGGGGCCGGCGGCGTACGTGGCGTTGCCGCCGAAGTGCTCCAGGGCGGTGTCGACGGTGGACTTGCCCTGGTTGGCGGAGGCGGGCGGGAACGGCGGGACGACGTGGTCGAAGTAACCGTCGTTCTCGTCGTAGGTGAGGAACAGCGCCGTCTTGCTCCACACCTCGGGGTTGGAGGTCAGCGCGTCCAGGACCTGGGAGACGTACCAGGCGCCGTAGTTGGCGGGCCAGTTGGGGTGCTCGGAGAAGGCTTCGGGGGCCGCGATCCAGGAGATCTGCGGCAGCTTGCCGGCCTTGACGTCGGCCTTGAGCTGGTCGAAGTAGCCGTCGCCCTGCTTGGCGTTGGTGCCGGTGCGGGCCTTGTCGTAGAGCGGGGTGCCGGGCGCGGCGTTACGGTACTGGTTGAAGAACAACAGGGAGTTGTCGCCGTAGGTGCCGCGGTAGGCGTCGTCGATCCAGCCCCACTTGCCGGCCGCGTCCAGGCCGTCGCCGATGTCCTGGTAGATCTTCCAGGAGACGCCGGCCTTCTCCAGGCGCTCGGGGTAGGTGGTCCAGCCGTAGCCGGCCTCCTCGTTGCCGACGACCGGGCCGCCGCCGGTGCCGTCGTTGCCAACGTAACCGGTCCACATGTAGTAGCGGTTGGGGTCGGTGGAGCTCATCAGCGAGCAGTGGTAGGCGTCGCAGATGGTGAAGGCGTCGGCGAGCGCGTAGTGGAACGGGATGTCCTTGCGCGTCAGGTACGCCATGGTGCCGGTGCCCTTGGCGGGGACCCACTGGTCGTACTTGCCGTTGTTCCACGCCTGGTGACCGCCGTGCCAGTCGTGGTTGAGGCCCTCGATGAACTGCATGCCGAGGTCCTTGGCGTCCGGGTGGTAGGGCAGCAGGTCCTTGGTGCCGTCGGACTGGTGCCACACGGGCTTGCCGCTGGGGAGCGTCACCGGGCGCGGGTCGCCGAAGCCGCGGACGCCCTTGAGCGAGCCGAAGTAGTGGTCGAAGGAGCGGTTCTCCTGCATCAGGACGACGATGTGCTCGACGTCCTTGATGGAACCGGCGCTGCGCCGGGCGGGGATGGCCGCGGCGCGGGCGATGCTGTTGGACAGCGCGGTGGCACCGGCGGTGGCGCCGGCTATCTGGAGGAAGCGCCGGCGGTTGATGTCAGCCATGTGTCTGGGGACCTCGTAGGTGGGGGGATCGGGGGGGAACGGGTGCGGACGGTGTTGCGGGCAGAGTGTTCCAAGAGGAACGGGGGTCGGGGAAGAGGAAGTGTCCCGGCCGTGACACTTCACCGTACGGCGGGCGAACTCCCAGGCCATGCGCGGCCCCGGCACGGCGAACGGCCGGCGGGCCACGGCAGTTGTGCCGTGGCCCGCCGGCCGCGCGGGGCCGCTCGGTGGCGCCGGCTCGGCGGCGCCACCGGAACGGGTGGCTAGACCAGCGACGCCTCCGACGGGGACGGTCCCGGGGCGACGGGCGGTTCGGCGACGGGCGCGGGCCCCACCGCGTCCGGCACGCCGCGCGGCGGCACCGGCGGGGTCACCGACGCGGCGCGGGCCGCCTCGACGCGGCGGGTGAACCAGATGACCTTGCCGTCCGGGGTGGCGCAGGTGCCCCAACTGTCGCTGAGCGCCGCGATCCTGGCGAGCCCGCCGCCGGTCGCGCCCTCCAGTCGCGGCAGCCGGGGGCCCCCGTCGGCGACCGAGGCGGTCAGATGGCTGCCGCTCCACCGGAGTTCGAGCACGCAGCGGGCGTCGGGGCCGATGTGGCGATGGACGTTGGTCAGGAGCTCGGCCACCCCCTCGCACATCGGCGGGATCTCCAACTCAAGGCGCCAGTGGCGCAGATGGGCGGCGACGATCCGCCGGATCTGGGGAACCCGCTCCGCCGAGGCGGGCAGTTCGACCGTGTAGTGCCGGTGTGGTGGTGTCATGTCGAGGCTCCTCACCGCGAGGCTCACGCCCTTCACCTCGTTGCACCAACGAACCCCGAACACGAAGAGTGAGCTTCCGTCACGAATGGCTGGAATGCCATGCTGACCCCGGGGTTACCGGCCCGCAACAGGGAGCCATCCGTTTGAGGTGACCTGCTCTCAGGTGAGCGGCTACGCCAGTGCCGTCAGGATCTTGTCGGGGGTCAGCGGCAGCTCCCGCAGCCGGACGCCGGTGGCGTGCCAGACCGCGTTGCCGAGCGCCGCAGCGGTGCCGACGATGCCGATCTCCCCGATGCCCTTGCTGCCCATGGGGTTGAGGTGGGGATCCTCCTCGTCGAGCCAGTACGCCTCGATGGCCGGGACGTCGGCGCACGCCGGGACGTGGTACGTCGCCAGGTCGCAGGCGGTGAAGTCGCCAAATGCGGGGTCGATCTCGCTTCCCTCGGTGAGGGCCATGCCCAGGCCCATGGTCATGCCGCCGATGAACTGGGAGCGTGCCGTACGGGAGTTGAGGATCCGTCCGGCCGCGTACTGGCCGAGCAGTCGGCGGGTCCGGACCTCGCCGGTGCGGGTGTCGACCTGGACCTCGGCGAAGACGGCGCCGAAGGCGTGTTGGGCGTAGGGGGAGGGCTCGGCGGTCTCCTCGCGGGTGTCCCGGGTGACCGTGAGGCCCTCGGCGGGGAGCGGCCCCTCGTGGTCGCGGAGCCGGTCCAGCAGTGCGGTGCACGCCTTGTGGACGGCCCAGCCCCAGGAGGCGGTGCCCATGGAGCCGCCGGCGAGCACGGCGGGCGGCAGGTCGCTGCTGCCGATGTCGACGTGGACGCGGTCCTCGGGGGCGCCGAGCGCGGCGGCCGCGATCTGGGTCAGGACGGTGCGGGCGCCGGTGCCGATGTCGGTGGCATTGACCCGGATCCGGTAGCCGCCGTCGGGGGCGGCGTGCGCCTGGGCGGTGCTGGCGCTGACGAAGGTGGGGTAGGTGGCCGAGGCGACGCCGGTGCCGAGCAGCAGGTCGCCCTCGCGGCGGACGGCGGGGCGCGGGTCGCGGGTCCCCCAGCCGAAGCGTTCCGCGCCCCGGCGCAGGCACTCGACGAGGTGCCGGCTGCTGAACGGGCGGCCGGTGTCCGGCTCGGTGTCGGTGTCGTTGCGGACCCGCAGTTCGACGGGGTCCAGGCCGAGGGCGACGGCGAGTTCGTCGAGCGCGGACTCCAGCGCGTACATGCCGGGGGCCTCGCCGGGGGCGCGCATCCAGGAGGGGGTGGGGACGTCGAGGGCGACGACCCGGTGCACGGTGCTGCTGTTGGGCGAGGTGTACATGATGCGGGCCGGGATCGCGGCCTGTTCGACGAACTCGGCGAGGGTGGAGGTGTGCGAGAGGCTCTCGTGGCCCAGGGCGGTGAGCACGCCGTCGGGGCCGGCGCCGAGCCGCACCCGTTGGATGGTGGGCGTGCGGTGGCCGACGACGGCGGCCAACTGCCGGCGCGGCAGGGCGAGTTTGACGGGGCGGCCGGTGTACCGGGCGGCCATCGCGGCGAGCACGACCTGCGGGCGGGGCGTCCCCTTGGAGCCGAAGCCGCCGCCGACGTGCTCGGAGACCACGGTGATGTCGTCGGTGCCGAGCTTGAACAGGGCGGCCAGGTCCTCGCACACCCTGGTGGCGCCCTGGCTCGCGTCGTGGACGGTGAGGTGGCCGTCGGTCCACTGGGCGGTGGCGGCGTGCGGCTCCATGGGGTGGTTGTGCAGCGGGGACATGGTGTAGGTGACGTCGACGGTGGTCGGTGCGGCGGCGAACGCCGCGTCGAAGTCGCCGCGTTCGCGGGCCCCGGGGCCGCCGAAGACCTCGTCCGGTACGTACAGCCCGGGGTGGTCGGCGGTGAGCAGCACGTCGTGGTCGTCGGCGGCGTAGCTGATGCGGACGGCCTCGGCGGCGTCCCGGGCGGTCTCCAGGGTGTCGGCGACGGCGAGCGCGACGTACCAACCGCGGTGCGGGACGCGGTCCTCCTGGAGGAGCGCGAGGGTCGCGTCGTCGGTGGCGCCGAGGCGGGGCGCGTTCTCGTGGGTGAGGACGGCGAGGACGCCGGGCAGGGCCAGCGCGTCGCGGGTGTCCACGGCGGTGATCCGGCCGCGGGCGATGGTGGCCGGGACCGGCCAGGCGTAGGCGCAGCCGGGCGGGGTGTGTTCGGCGGCGTAGCGGGCGGTGCCGGTGACCTTCTCGCGGCCCTCGCGGCGGACCAGGGGGGCGCCCAGCGGGAGAGGCGGTGTCAACGGCTCCGGGGTTTCGTGGCGCATGGCGCGGGTCCTTGGGGTCGGGGTGGGCGGGGTCAGCCGCGGGCGGCGAGGTCGACCAGGACGCCGACGGCGAGGGCACGGGCCAGCGGGACCTTGAAGCCGTTGTCGCGCAGCGGTGCGGCGGCGGCGAGTTCGGCGTCGGCGGCGCGGGCGAAGGTCTCCTCGGTGGCGGGCGCGCCGCGCAGCACAGCCTCGGCGGCGCGGGCCCGCCAGGGGCGGTGGGCCAACCCGCCGAAGGCGAGCGCGGCGTGCTCGACGGTGCCGTCGCGGACGGCCAGGACGGCGGCGACGGAGGCCAGCGCGAAGGCGAACGAGGCGCGGTCGCGGGCCTTGCGGTAGCGGGAGTGCGCGCCGGGGCGGGCCGGCGGCAGTTCGACGGCGGTGAGCAGTTCGCCGAGCCGGATCTCGGTGTCCCGTTCGGGGGTGTCGCCGGGCAACCGGTGGAACTCGGCGGCGGGGACGGCGCGTTCGCCCTCGGGGCCGCGCAGGTGCACGGTGGCGTCCAGGGCGGCGAGGGCGACGGCCATGTCGGAGGGCTGGGTGGCGACGCAGTGCGCGGAGTGGCCGAGGACGGCGAGGTCGCGGTGGGCGCCCTCGATGGCCGGGCAACCGGAGCCGGGCTGCCGCTTGTTGCACGGTTTGGCGGTGTCCTGGAAGTAGGTGCAGCGGGTGCGCTGGAGGAGGTTGCCGCCGGTGGTGGCGGTGTTGCGCAGTTGCCCGGAGGCGCCGGCCAACAGGGCCTGGGACAGCACCGGGTAGCGGTCGCGGACCGCGGGGGCCGCGGCGAGGTCGGCGTTGCGGACGGTGGCGCCGATGCGCAGCCCGCCGTCCGGGAGTTCCTCGATGCGGTCCAACGGGAGCCGGCTGACGTCGATGAGGGTGCGCGGCGCCTCGACGCCGAGCTTCATCAGGTCGACGAGGTTGGTGCCGCCGGCCAGGAACTGGGCGCCGGGCTGCCCGGCGGCGGCCCGCACCGCCTCGTCGACGCTGTCGACCCGGAGGTAGCCGAACGGCCTCATGCGCCGCCCACCTCCGCGCGTACGTCCGGCACTCCGGCCGCGTCGGCGACCGCCTCGACGATCCGGGGGTAGGCGCCGCAGCGGCACAGGTTGCCGCTCATCCGCTCGCGGATCTCGTCGGCGGTGAGCGCGACCGGCGCCCCGGAGCGCGCGGTGTGCGGGGTGACGTGGGAGGGGAAGCCGGCGGCCGCCTCGGCCAGGACGCCGAGCGCCGAGCAGATCTGGCCGGGGGTGCAGTAGCCGCACTGGAGGGCGTCGCGGTCCAGGAAGGCTTCCTGGAGGGGGTGCAGGCGGTCGCCGTCGGCGAGGCCCTCGATGGTGGTGATCCGGCGGCCGTCGTGCGCCACGGCCAGCAGCAGGCAACTGTTGGCGCGCCGGCCGTCGACCAGGACGGTGCAGGCGCCGCACTGCCCGTGGTCGCAGCCCTTCTTGGCGCCGGTGAGGCCGAGGTGCTCGCGGAGCAGGTCCAGGACGGTGGTGCGGTGGTCCAGGATCACGGTGTGCGGGGTGCCGTTGACGGTGAGGCTGAGTTCGGAGCGGCGGCCGTTGACCGGGCGGGGGCCGCCGGCGTCGTCCCCGGGCTCATCGGGCGGCATCAGGGGGCGCCCTTGGTGACGGTCTGCGGCAGCGTGGCCAGCCGCAGTTCGACCTCCTTCTCCTGGTCGCCGGCGGCCATGCCGAGGACGTCGACGGTGAAGGCGGACTTCAGTCCGGCGCAGAGCTGGTCCACGGCCCAGTAGCCGCCTTGGAGGGAGACGGTGACGGGGGCGGACAGCCGGCGCGGCTCGGGGGTGTCGCCGCGCTCGCTGACGTCGACGGTGGAGGTCCACACCGTCGCGCCCGGCCCGGCCACTTCGGTGGGGACGTCGTCCGCGGCGCGGTCGGAGTGGAAGGCGGTGCGCAGGACGCCGAAGACGGCGTGCGCGTCCTCGGTGCTGCAGCCCTCGACCTCCACGACGACCTCGGCCGCTACGTGTTCCGCGTGTGACGCCTGTTCCGCGCTGTTCACTGTGGGCCCTTCCCTCGGGGTGCCGGACGCTTCCAGGCTCGCCCGGCGTCCCGGAGCCGGCGACCCGAGGCTCGAAGGAGTGGTTTAAACGGGCGCACCGACCCGCCACACCAGCCCGGAGTTACGTTGTGTAGTCAGGGCGTGCTCTCCGTAATCGTCCTGTCGTCCCTGCCGCCCGCATCCCCAGGAGACCCGTTGACCAGTCCCCTCGTCGACCAGCAGGCCACCGGCTACAGCCTCCGCCAGGCGCTGCGCATGGTGCGCGCCGCCGCGCTCGCGCACCAGGACGAGAAGACGATCGAGACCACCGCCCGGGAATGGGGTTTCGACCGGGTGCGCCACCTCCACACCGCGTTCTGCCCGCCGTTCCCCCTCGCGGAGGCCCGGGCGTACACCCTCGGCGGGCGGCATGCGCTCGTCACCGCGTTCCGCGGCGCCGATCCCGCCGGGCTGCGGGGCTGGCTGTCGGAAGCCGCCACCCCGCCCTGGCCGGGCCCCGGCGGCCGGGGGTACGTCCACCACGGCTTCGCCGAGGCCCTGGAGTCGGTCTGGCCGCAGATCCTCACCGCGGTCAAGGAGCTCCGGGACGCCGACCAGGCGGTCTACTTCACCGGGCACGGCCTGGGCGGGGCGCTGGCGATGCTGGCCGGCGCCCGGCTGCACTTCGAGGACCCCCGCCTGACCGCCGACGGCGTCTACACCTTCGGCCAGCCCCGCACCTGCGACCCGGGCCTGGCCGGGGAGTTCAACGCCGCCTTCGCGGACCGGATGTACCGCTTCGTGAACCACCACGACCTGCTCCCCCAGCTCCCGGCCGAGCCGGCCTTCCGCCATGTCTCCGCGCTGCGCTACATCGACCCCCGGGGCGCGGTGCACAACACCATGCCGCTGCTCGGCGGCGCACTGGACCGCGGCCGGGGCCTGACCGCCGAGCTGCTGGCCCCCACCTCGGACGGCATCCGCGACCACGCCCTGGCCGGGTACGTCACGGCGTTGGAGAACGCGGCGCGCGAGCGGGACTGAGCCACAAGTCGCCCCGTATCGCGCCTAGTTCACTCCGCCTGGTTCACCGCTCCCGTCGGGGCGGTGAAGGGGACGGCGGCGGCGTGCGGGACGATCTCGACCTCGTCGCCGAGGGCCCACTCGGCGGCCCGGGAGGACATCGCGTGCGGGACGGTGTCGCTGATGCCGGGCGCCGCGGGGATGTCGTAGGTGGCGTGCGCGTCGTGCGGCAGGACGACGCGGTGGCCGCGGTCCAGGGCGGCCCGGGCGGTGGCCGCGACGCACATCTCGGAGAGCACCCCGCACACCGTCAGCTCCGTCACGCCCGCGTCGTCGAGTAGGGCGTCGAGCGGGGTGTCGGCGAAGCCGTCGTCCTCGGTCTTGCGGACCACGTGCTCGCGGGTGCCGGGCGTGACGGGCAGATGGAGCTCCCAGCCGGCGGTGCCCGGCTCGTCGACGGTGCCCGGCTCGCCGTCGTTCTGGAGGTGGACGACGAGGGCGCCGGCGGCCCGGGCCCGGGCGAGCAGGTCGCGGGTGCGGTCGAGGACCCGGGCCGCGTCGGGCACCGCTTCGCCGCCGGAGACGAACGCGCTCTGCACGTCGACGACGAGGAGTGCCTGGACGGGGCGTATCTGTGCGTCGGTCATGGTCTCCATGATCCATGGGCACGGCGCTGGGCCGGTCGGGCGGGAACGCTTCTGGCCGGGCACGCATGGTTGCCACAGGCATCGACCGGGCGGATCATCCGTAGGTGCTCCACGGTCGTGCGTACTCGCGTCCCCGCGTGGGCGCCGGGCCGGTGGGGCGCGGCATCCGATCCGCACCGCGACGACGCGAGGAGAGCACCGTGGAAGCTGTCACCGTCAACGGGCACTGCGCACCGGGGTACGAGGAGGTGCGGGCCGCCTTCGAGCGGAACTTCCGCGACCACGGGGAGGTCGGAGCGGCGGTCGCTGTGCTGGTGGACGGGGCGCCGGTGGTGGACCTGTGGGGCGGGCACGCGGACGCGGCCGGGAGCCGGCCGTGGGAGCGGGACACCCTGGTCAACGTCTACTCCACGTCCAAGGGGATGGCCGCGCTGTGCGCCCATCTCCTGGTGGACCGGGGCGAGTTGGACCTGGACGCGCCGGTCGCGCGCTATTGGCCGGAATTCGCCCGGGCCGGCAAGGAGGCCATACCGGTGCGCTGGCTGCTCAGCCACCGCGCCGGACTGCTGGCGCCCCGCGAGCCGCTGGCCGCGGGCCGGGCCTACGACTGGGAGTACGTCTGCGACGCCCTGGCGGCCACCCCGCCCTGGTGGGAGCCGGGGACCAAGCAGGGCTACCACGCGGTGACGTTCGGGTATCTGGTGGGCGAGGTGGTCCGGCGGATCACCGGGCAGTCGCTGGGCACGTTCCTGCGCGCGGAGGTCACCAGGCCGCTCGACGCCGACGTGTTCATCGGCACGCCGCCCGACGAGCAGCGGCGGTGCGCCGACATGATCGGGCAGCTCACCACCGACCTGCTCCGCGAGCGCTTCCCGGACCTGCCGACGCCGCCGGTCGGCGGGCTCGCCGACCACCCGCGGGCCGGTGTCGCACTGGCCCTGACGTACATCCCCACCGGCGACGTCAACAGCGCCGCCTACCGCGCGGCGGAGATCCCGTCCGGCAACGCGCACGCCTCGGCCCGCGGCCTGGCCGCCGTCTACGGGGCGCTGGTCGGCGGCGAACTGGTGCGGCCCGCCGCCCTGGAGGCGATGCGCAGCCCGCAGAGCCGGCCGGACGAGCCGGACCTCACGCTCGGCGGGCTCACCCCGGACGGCACCGCCGACGCGTTCCGCTGGGGGCTGGGCTACATGCTCAACGAGCGGGGGCAGGCGGGCCCCAACCCGGGGGCGTTCGGGCACGGCGGCGCGGGCGGCTCGTACGCCTTCGCGGACCCGGAGAACGGGCTGGCGTACGCCTACGTCATGAACCGCTTCGGGGGCGGCACCAGCGGCGAGGACCTGCGCAGCCGGTCGCTGGTGGAGGCGGCGTACGCGGCGCTGGCGGAGGCGCGCGGCTAGGGCCGGTCCGACGGGCCGGGGGGGGCGGACGGGGCCTCTTGCTGAGCGGCTTCCGGGCCGCCGCCTTCGCCCGGGGTGGAGCGATAATGGGGGGTGCGGCATGGATCCGTCCGGCGCCGCCGCGGACGGCGACGGTCCCGGGGAGAGGGCGTGGTGGCCATGGAAAGGGACACCGAGACGATTCACGAGGCGTACTCGTTCGTGTGTCTGCACTGCGGGCACGGGTGGGAGGAGGAGTACGAGATCCGGCACACCACCGATCTCGCGGGCCGTCGGCGCGCCGACTACTTCAACCACGGCCGTCGGGTGCCCTCTCCGCTGACCCGCGCGGACTGCCCGGGCTGCAACCGCGGACCGATCCGGATCCTGCGGCCCGGCCGGGTCAAGAACGCCCGGACCTACCTGGCCTGACCTGCCCGCATCGGGGCGCCCGGACCCGCTGCGATTCGGTAACGGAGGCCCACACTCCGTCATTCAGCCCGGCAAACGTTGCATATGCTCAGGTCGGGGGCCCGGCGGTCGGTTTCGGACACGCGAAACGGCCGGCGGCCGGGGCCTCGCGACCGATCGCCTCTCAGGGACCGCCCGGCTGGCCTCCCCTGAGCCTGGAAGACGCCGGAGTGGACCTTGACCGTGCAGAAGGGGGAGCCGCGCCCCCGCTCCCGTGTGCTCTCCGCGCTTCCGTACCTGGTCATGGCCGCGGTCAGCGCGGTGGACATCACCGCGGGCCCGGCCGTCGGCTTCCTGCCCCTGGTGTCGCTGGGGCCGGCGTTCGCCGGTCTGGTCGGCGGCTGGCGCCGGACGGCGCTGATCGGGCTGACCGCGGCCGTGCTCTGCGTGGGACTGGGCATCCACAGCGGGCTGTTCGAGAGCCGGCGCGGGCTGACCGCGCTGGTGTCGGTTGCGGGCGTGACCGCGGCCGGCGTGGTGGCCGCGGTGATGCGGCAGCGCCGGGAGGCCGAACTGGCCAACGTGCGGTCGATCGCCGAGGTCGCCCAGCGGGTGCTGCTGCGGCCGGTGCCGCGCAGCGCCGGTCCGCTGCGGATCGCGGTCTCGTACACCTCGGCGGTGGCCGAGGCCCGGATCGGCGGCGACCTCTACGAGGTGGTGACCTCGCCGGCCGGGGTGCGGATCATCGTCGGGGACGTGCAGGGCAAGGGCCTGGAGGCGGTGGAGAGCGCCGCGGTGGTGCTCGGCGCGTTCCGGGAGGCGGCGCACGACGAGGCGGACCTGTCGGCGGTCGGCGCCCGGGTCGAGCGGGCGCTCAACCGCCATCTGTCCGGGGAGCGGTTCGTGACCGCGGTGCTCGCCGAGATCGGCCGCGGCGGCGACGCCACGCTGCTGAACTTCGGCCACCCCGCCCCCCTGGTCGTCCGCCCGTCCGGCACGGTCGGCTACGCGGCGCCGCCGGAACGGGCGCTGCCGCTGGGCCTGTTGGAACACCGGCCGGACGCGCCGGTCCCGTACCGGGTGCCGTTCGCCCCCGGCGACCAACTGCTCTTCTACACCGACGGGGTCACCGAGGCGCGCGACTCGGCGGGCTGGTTCTATCCGCTCGACGAGCGGGCGACGCTGCTGAAGGACCCCGACCCGGAGGCGGCGTTGCAGGCGGTCCGGGAGGACGTCGTCGACCACGCGGAGGGGCCGCTGCACGACGACGCGGCGATGCTGCTGGTGCGGTACCGGGTGGGGCACCGGGACCCGGACCGGCCGGGCCCCGGCGGCGGTCAGGGCAGCGGCAGCCCGGTGTAGTTCTCGGCGAGTTCGGCGGCGGCGTGCCAGGAGCCGGCGATCCGGTCGAGCTGGGAGAGCTGGAGCCGGGTGTCGAAGTCGCTCTGGTCCGGGGCGGTGTGCAGGGTCGTGGTCATGAAGTGCGAGAAGTGCTCGGCGCGCCACACCCGGCGCAGGCAGGTCGCGGAGTAGGCGTCGAGCGGTTCCGTCGAGCCGGTGCGGTGCCACTGCGTCAGGGCGCGGGCCAGGACGGTGACGTCGGCCACGGCGAGGTTGAGACCCTTGGCCCCGGTGGGCGGGACGATGTGGGCGGCGTCGCCGGCCAGCAACACCCGGCCCCAGCGCATCGGTTCGGTCACCGCGCTGCGCAGCGGGAGGACCGCCTTGGCGGTGAGCGGGCCGCGGGCCAGTTTCCAGGGGACGGTGTCGACGGCGGTGCGGGCCGCCAGTTCGTCCCAGATCCGGTCGTCGGGCCAGTCGTCCGGGTCGGTGCCGTTGGGGACTTGGAGGTAGAGCCGGCTCACCGTCGGGGTGCGCATGCTGAGCAGGGCGAAGCCGCGGGGCGAGTGGGCGTAGACCAACTCGTCCTGGGACGGCGGGACGTCGGCGAGGACGCCGAGCCAGGAGTAGGGGTAGCTGCGGGTGTAGGTCCGGCGGGCGGACGTGGGGATCGCCTCTCGGGCGACGCCGTGGAAGCCGTCGCAGCCCGCGACGTAGCGGCAGGTGAGGGTGCGTGCGCGGCCGTCGTGGGTGTAGTGGATGCGGGGCCGGTCGGTGTCGGCGCCGGTCACCGCCCGCGCCCGGGCCTCGAACAGCAGCGGCGGGCCGCCTCGGAGTTGGAGCGCTATCAGGTCCTTGACGACCTCGGTCTGGGCGTAGACGGTGACCCGGCGGCCGTCGGTGAGCGTCGGGAAGTCCAGGCGGTGCGCGCGCCGGTCGTAGCGCAGCTCGATGCCGTCGTGGACCAGTCCCTCACGGTCCAGCCGCTCCCCCGCCCCGCAGGCCCGCAGGACGTCGGTGGTGCCCTGTTCGAGGATGCCGGCGCGCTGCCGCTGCTCGACGTAGGCGCGGTCCCGGCCCTCCAGGACCACGCAGTCGACGCCGGCGCGGTGCAGCAGCCGGGCGAGCAGCAGCCCGGCGGGGCCGCCGCCGATGATGCCGACGGTGGTCTCGTCCGGTGCGGTGGCGGTGCCGGGCATCAGTAGTCCGTTCCTGGGGCGGGCTGGGCGTGCAGCGGGGCGAGGTGGGCGAGCAGGGCGGCGAGGACCTCCGCGGGGCGTTCGACGCCGGCGAGGTGGGCGGCGCCGGACAGTTCGACGAGGCTGGCGTCCCGGATGCCGTCGGTGAGTTCGCGGGCGTGCGCGGGCGGGGTGGCCGGGTCGGCGCGGCCGGCCAGGACGAGGGTGGGGGCGGTGATCCGCGGCAGGGTGGAGCGCAGGTCGTAGGCGGCGAGGGCGTCGCAACAGGCCGCGTAGCCCTCGGGCGAGACGTCCTGGCGGAGGGCGGTGACGAGGGCGGTGGCCTCCGATGTCGTGGCGAAGGCGGGGGTGAACCAGCGGCCGGCCGCGCCGTCGGCGACCTGGTCCAGGCCCTTGGCGCGGACCAGGGCGGCCCGTTCCCGCCAGCCGGCCGGTTCGCCGAACCGGGCGGAGGAGCAGATCAGGGCGAGCGAGCTGATCCGGGTGGGGTGGTGGGCGGCGAGCCAGGCGCCGACCGCGCCGCCGAGCGAGACCCCGGCGTAGGCGAAGGCGTCCAGGCCGAGGGAGTCGGCGAGTTGCAGGACCAGGCCGGCGAGTTCGGGGATGGTGGTGGTGCCGGGGGTGGCCAGGACGTCGGTGGGGGTGCCGCCGTGGCCCGGGAGGTCCCAGCGGACGACGTGGAACCGGCGGGCCAGGGCCGGGAGTTGGGGCTCCCAGAGGGCGAGCGAGGTGCCGACGGAGGGGCCGAGGATCAGCGGCGGGGCGCCGGGCGGGCCGTCGGTGGCGTGGTGCAGTGCGGGGGCGGCGGGCGTCATGCGGGCTCCTGCGGTTCGTTCCGGCCTCCCACGTTGTCGGCTTTCCCGCCGAGGGGGGTGCCGGTTGCGCCTGCGGCGCGTTGTCCGCTGCGCGGGGCGTCGGGTGCGGTGACGGGTGTTCGGGTCCGGTGTCCCGGGCTGCTTCGCTCCACGTCCGGGACACCGGACCCGAACGCCCGTCACCTCCCGTTAGCTGGATGGGATTTCGGTGGGTGGGGGTGGCCGGGGTGGTCGTACCGAGGTTGTACCGCATCGGGGTCTTGGCCTCTCGCAGGGCCGCGGTCGGGTCGGCGCGTCCCGGGTGGGGGGTCAGCGGAAGGCGAGGAACACGGTCTCCTCGGGGGTGCCGTTCGGGGGCTGTTGGAGTTGTACGTCGAAGCGGTAGCGGGCGGGGCCGTCGGGGCGGGCCAGCAGGGTGGCGGCGCGTTTCGGGGGCAGCGTCGAGAGCAGCGGGTCGGCGGCGTGGGCCGCGGTGTGCTCGGGGAAGTAGGCGCGGGTGAACAGGTGGTGGAGCAGGCCGCGGGCGTGGACGATGACCGCGAGGTGGGGGGCGGCGTCCGGGCGGCCGGCGGGCGCGGCCGGACGCCGGGTGTGGAGCGCGTAGTGCCCGTCGGCGTCGGTGGGGACCCGGCCGAAGCCGGTGAAGCGCGTGCCGTCGCGGCGCAGTGAGCCGGGCTCGCGGGGCGGGCGGCCGTCGGGGCCGGGTTGCCAGAACTCCAGCAGGGCGTCGGCGACCGGTGCGCCCGTGCCGTCGCGGACGTGGCCGTGCACGGTGAGGGTGTCGGGGTGGCCGTCGGGCGCGATCCGGGCGCCGCCAGGGAAGGGCAGGGCGTGGCCGAAGAAGGGGCCGATGGTCTGGGCGGGCGTGGGGGCGAGCGGCCCGCGGTGGCCGGCGGCGGCCGGCATCAGCGGCTCCCCTCGGTCTGGGTGGCGGCGGGGCCGTCCAGGACGACGTCCCAGCGGTAGGCCAACGCGCCGCCCGGGACGGACCGTTGGTGGTCGTAGGCGGCGATCAGGCGGTGGCGGTCGGCGGCGTCCGGGACCGCGGCGAGGACCTGGTCGTACGGGAGGAGCGGGTCGCCGGGGAAGTACATCTGGGTGATCAGCCGCTGGGTGAAGGCGGTGCCGAAGAGGGAGAAGTGGAGGTGGGCGGCGCGCCAGGCGCTCTGGTCGGGGAGGGGGTAGGCGCCGGGTTTGACGGTGGTGAAGGCGTAGCGGCCGTGGTCGTCGGTGAGGCAGCGGCCGACGCCGGTGAAGTTGGGGTCCAGCGGCGCCGGGTGTCGGTCTCCTCGGTGGGCGTACCGGCCGGAGGCGTTGGCCTGCCAGATCTCGACGAGTTGGCCGCGGACGGGGCGGCCGGCGCGGTCCAGGACGCGGCCGGCGACGGTGACGCGCTCGCCGAGCGGGGCGCCGGAGTGCTGTCGGGTGAGGTCGGCGTCCAGGGCGTCGACGTCCGCGGGGCCGAAGACGGGGGCGGTCAGCTCGACCGCCTCGGGGTCGGTGGCGGCGGCGAGGGGATGGCGGGGCCGCCGGGGGTGGCGCTCGGGGGCTCCGCGGTACGGCTCGGGGGCCGGGGTGGGGAACGGCGGGGCGGAGGGGGGCGGTGCGGTCATGGTGCCCTTTCCTGCGGTGGACGGGTACGGACCGGTCGGCCGCCGGTGGCTCTCCGGCCGTGTCGGCGGACCGATTCCCTTCCAACTCCCTTCTGTGAGAAGGTCGTTCGCCTGGTGAACCGAAGTTCGCACGGCGATCGTCCCGAGTCTGACCCCGGCCCGGGGACGTGTCAACGGTCCGCCCGGTACGGTTCCGCACTGCCGTGGACCGCATCGCCGCACCGTGGAGGTCTCTTGCCACCGTCCGTCCGCACCGCACCGCCCGCCCCGTCGCCGCCGCCGGAGGCGGTGGCGCCGCTGATCCGCGCGCTGACCGTGCTGCGCGCGCTGACCGCGGCCGGCGGACGGGCGGCGGTGAGCGATCTGGTCCACGTCACCGGCCTGGCGCGCGCCACCGTTGACCGCGTGCTGAGCACCCTCGCCGCCCTCGGGCATGTCCGCTCCGAGGGCCGCGACGCGGTGCTCGCCCCGGGGCTGTTGGAGCTGGGCAACGCCTACCTGGCCGCCACCGGCCTGCCCGACCGGCTCGGTCCGCTGGCCGACCGGCTCGCCGACGCGCTGGACGAATCGGTGTCGCTGGCCGTCCCCGACGGCGACGGGGTGCGCTTCGTCCACCAGGCGACCCGCCGCCGCGCGATGTCGCTGGCGTTCCGCATCGGCGATCTGCTGCCGGCCGAACGGGGCGCGCCGGGCGCCCTGTTCGCGGCGGACTGGGGCGCGGCGCAGTGGCGCCGCTGGCGGGCGCGGCGGGCCGCGGACCCGGCCGACGCCGGATTCCCCGCGGTACCACGGCGGGGCCGGGACGAGGCCGCCCCGGCCGGCGCCCGGCGGATAGCGGCGGACTTCACCGCGCGGGTGGCCGCGGCGCGGGAGACCAACTGGTCCGTGGACGACCAGCTCATCGAACCGGGCCTGATCGCGGTGGCGATGCCGGTGCGGGGACCGGCCGGTGCGGCGGTCTGCGCGGTGAGCGTGGTCAGCCACACCAGCCGGCACGCCCCGGTCGCGCTGCCGGACGCGGTCCTCCCCCGGCTCCGCGGCACGGTCGT